>CAJXOU010000004.1 GCA_913057645.1 uncultured Rhodobiaceae bacterium
CTCCCACCCTCCCCCTGTGGGAGGGTCGACAATTTGCGCAGCAAATTTCGGGGAGGGGTCGCGGCGGACATCACGAATACATTCATCCGCGTTCATCGCAGATAGCGGAGTCCCCCTCCCCAAACGGCCTTCGGCCGTTTGACCCTCCCACAGGGGGAGGGTGGGAAGGGGACTCGCAGTTTGTTACTCCGCCGCCTGGCTCTTCAGCGCGTGGAGCGCCATCAGCATGCCGTGGGCGACGCCTTCGGCCGAAGCGGGATTCTGGCCGGTGACGACGCGGCCCTCGCGGCAGACCTGGCGCTCGAAGGGGTTGCCGCCCTCGAAGCGGGCGCCGAGGCCGCGCAGCTCCTTCTCGAGCAGGAAGGGTACGACCTTGTCCTTGCCGGCCTTGCGCTCTTCCTCGTCGGTGAAGGAATTGATCAGCCGGTCCTTCACGAAGGGCGTGCCGTCGTCGAGCCTCACGCCGACGAGGCCCGCGGGCCCGTGGCAGACCGCACCGATGACGCCGCCCTTCTCGTAGACTTCCGTGATGAGGCGGATGAGCGCGTCGTTCTCCGGCATGTCCCACATGCAGCCATGACCGCCGGGGAGATAGACCGCGTCGAAATCCTTGGCGTTGAGATCGCTGACGGGCTTCGTGTTGTTGAGCGCCTTCACGGCCTCCGCGTCGTCGAGGAAGCGGCGGACGGAGGCCGCGCGCTTTTCCTTGTCGTCCGGCAGGCTGCCGGGATCGGCGGGCGGCTCGCCGCCCTCGATGGAGCCGAGCGTGACCTCGGCGCCGTCATCGAGAAATTCGTAATAGGGCGTCGTCATCTCCTCGTAGTGGAAGCCGGTCTTGTCGCCCGTGTCGCCAAGCTCGCCATGGGAGGTGAGGACGATTGCAATGCGTGACTTCGCCATGTCGCTCTCCTTTCTTCGCCGGAAAGCGCCTCGCGGGCTCGTCCGCGAAGACGCGCCCCCCTTGAGGAAAGAGATAGGGTCCATGGCGCGCGGGAAAACCCGGGACGCGGCGATGGGCGGATGTTTCGCATAATGCGGGGGAATTGCACCTACCCTCGTTCCACCCTCCCCTTGAGGGAGGGTCGACAATTTGCGAGCGAAAGCGAAGCAAATTTCGGGGCGGGGTTGCGGCAGGAGCAGCGGCATACAAACGACAGATTGTTTGTACCGCTGCGCCGCGCCCCCGCCCCAAACGGCTTGCAGCCGTTTGACCCTCCCTCAAGGGGAGGGTGAAGAGAAAGGGTCCTGTTCTTTGCCCTCTACTCCGCCGCGGCGCGCTTTGCTTCCGCCGCGCGGGCGTGCGCCGCGATGAGCTCGACATAGTGCGCGCAGAGTTCGACGGGGAGGTCGTGGCCCATGCCTTCGATCACGACATGCTTCGCGCCCGGCACCGACTTCGCCGTGTCCTCGCCGCCGGACGGCGGGACGAGCGGATCGGAATCGCCATGCACGACGAGGAACGGCACGCGGACTTTCTTCAGTGCGTCCACGCGTGACCCGTCGCCGACGATGGCGGCATACTGACGGACGGCGCCTTCCGGGTAGTACATGTGGTCGAACTCGCGGGCGCAACGCTCGTAGAGCGCCTCGTCCGACATGGGGTAAGCCGGGCTCTGATAGACGCGGCGGCCCTTCATGCGATGGCGGATCACGTCTTCGCGTTCCTCGGAAGCGGGCTGCGCCTGCAGCGCCTTCATCGCCTCGTCGCTCGCCTTCGGCAGATCGGGGTTGCCGGTGGTCGACATGATCGAGGTGACGGAGAGGAGACGTTCCGGGAAATGGATCGCCATGCGCTGCACGATCATGCCGCCCATGGAAATCCCCATGACATGCGCGCGGCCGATCCCGAGCGCATCCATGAGGCCGATGCCGTCCGCCGCCATGTCGGCGACCTTGTAGGGCATGTCGGGTGTGCGGCCCTCGCGGACCGCCTTCGCGACGTCCGAGACCTTCGGCAGGCCTTTCAGCTTCTCCGACCTGCCGACATCGCGATTGTCGTAGCGGATGACGCGGAAGCCTTGCGCCTTCAGACCTTCCATCAGTTCTTCCGGCCAGCTCAGCATGGTCGAGGTGTAGCCGTTGACGAGAAGGAGGGGCGTCGCGTCGGCAGGACCGCGATCCTCGTAATTGACGGTAATGCCGTTCGCCGTCACCGTCTTCATGTTCACGGTCATGGACGTCACTCTGCGGCCCGCGCGCGCGAGGCACGCTTCGCCGCCGCCTCGATGGCGTCCGCGAAGGTGCCGACCAGCGCGAGCGGGAAGTCGTGGCCCATGCCGGGAATTTCGCGAAGCTCCGCACCCGGAATGCTTGCCGCCGTGTCGCGCCCGCCCTCGACGGGGACGAGCGGATCGTCGACGCCGTGGAGCACCACCGCCGGCACCTTGATGGTCTTCAGCTTCTCGCGGCGGTCGCCATTGGCGACGATGGCGGCCATCTGGCGGGCAACGCCTTGCGGATAGAGCGAGCGGTTGACGTCGCGCGTGACCCACTTGCGCAGCGTTTCCTCGTCGGTGCGGTAGCCGGGGCTGCCGATCGTGTTCCAGGCGAGGATGCCGCGTTCGATGGCGGCGGGGATGTCGCCTTCGGGCGCCGGTGTCATCAGAACGGCCATGGCTTCCGGCTTGCCCTGCGGCACTTCCGGGTTGCCCGTGGTCGACATGATCGAGACGAGCGAGAGCGCGCGGTCCGGATGGTTCGCCGCGACGAGCTGCGCGATCATGCCGCCCATCGAGGCGCCGACGATATGCGCCTTCTTCACGCCGGCGGCGTCGAGCACGCCGACCGCATCCTTCGCCATTTCGTCGAGCGCGTAGGGCGAGGTCGCGGGCTTGCCGGCCATCAGCGCGCCGAAGATTTCCGTCATGTCGGGCATGCCGAGATCGTCGAACTTGTGCGAGAGGCCGACATCGCGATTGTCGAAACGGATGACGCGGTAGCCGCGGGTCACGAGTTCGTCGCAAAGTTCGACCGGCCACATGGTGAGCTGCGCGCCGAGACCCATGATGAGGAGAACCGTCTCGCGGTCTTCGGGGCCGAAGCTTTCATATTCGAGTGTAATGCCGTTCGCCTTGACCTGCGGCATGGGCCGTCCCTCCCTGAATGATTGCGGTTATGGCGTTGTTTTGCGGAAAGCCTAGCAGCACTCTTGCGCGCGGCGCATCCGAAACGATACTAATGTGGATCATTAAAGACCGGCCGGCTGCACCATGCAAGCAGGGCCGGCAAGGTGAGGAAAAAGCCCATGACGCTCGACTACGATCTCTTCTGGTCGTTCCGCTCGCCCTATTCCTACCTCGTGACGAAGCGGCTGATCGCGTTCGAGCGCGACTACGACGTGAAGGCGAATGTGCGCCCGGTCTATCCGATCGCGGTCCGGATTCCCGGCTTCTTCAAACAGGTGAACCCGATGTGGCCGCCCTACCTGCTGAAGGACACGGTGCGGATCGCCGAGATGGAGGGCCTGCCCTACGCCTGGCCCTCGCCCGACCCGATCGTCATGGACATCAAGACCGGCGAGGTGCCGGCGGAGCAGCCCTATATCGGCAGGCTGACGCGCGCGGGCGTGCTGGCGGCGGAACAGGGCAAGGGCCTGCCCTTTCTCTACGAGGTCTCGAGCATCATCTTCGGCGGCGTGAAGAACTGGCATGAGGGCGACCATCTCAGGAACGCGGCGAAGCGCGCGGGCCTCGACATGGACGACCTCGACGCGACGGCGGAGACGGAAAAGGATCGCCTCGAAGAGGTGATCGCCGCGAACGAGGCGGCGCAGAAGGCGGCGGGCCATTGGGGCGTGCCGCTGATGGTGCATGACGGCGAACCCTTCTTTGGGCAGGACCGCTTCTCACACCTCAAATGGCGGCTGGAGAAGAAGGGATTGAAGAAGCGCTAGGCGGGCCGAAGGCTCAACCCCAACCCCGTCATTGCGAGCGCCCGTGAGGGCGCGCGGCAATCCAGAGCGGCGGGCGCCGGGCAAGCGGCCCTGGATTGCCGCGTCGCGGCTTCGCCGCTCCTCGCAATGACGATTGAGGACGGCTCTCTACCCCCTCGTCCCCACCAGCCCGAGCTGCGCCGCGATGGCGACGGCGTGAGCGCGGGTTCGGGCGCCGAGCTTTGCGACGACATTGTCGAGATGATAGCGGACCGTGGTTGGCCGGATGCCGTTCTGCGCCGCGATCTCGGCTTCGCGGAGGCCCCGCGCGGCGAGCGCCACGCAATCCCGTTCGCGCGGCGTGAGCGCGGCGCTGTCTTCCTCGCGCGGAGGCCCGCGCTTCGCGAGCCGGTCCTGCAGCGCCGTTAAGGCATGGCCCGCGAAGAGCAGTTGCGGCGCGGCGGCCTCGATGATCGCCTCCACCTCCTCGAGCGATTGCGGCCCGGCGAAACCGAGCATCGCGACACGGGCATGGGGGAGCCGCACCGGCACGACGAGGACGGCATTGAAGCCCTCCGCGCGCATCATCTCCGCAACCTGCTTCTGCTCGCCGCTATAGGGCCGTCGGTGACGGCGGTGATCGTCATAGAGGCTGATCGCAAAGGGGAGATGCTCGAAACGGCAGCGGATGTTGAGCGGCATGCGCAGCGCAATGCCGCCTTCCCAGAGCGCGGCGACGATTTCCGGCGGCCAGCCCTGACGGCGGAGAAACGCTTCGGCGGCGGGCTCATGCAGCGGCGAGGCGACGTCGCCCGTCCAGATCGCGCGGGGCATGGCGATGAGGGCGGAGATCTCACCGAGCGCCGCCTCGGCAGCGGTGAGCCCGGGCGCCGCCGCCAGCGCAAGCGCCGCCGATTGCAGCGCCGCCGCATCGACCGCCGCACCGCCCCGCCGTCTGTTTTTCGCCCGCGCGACCGCCATTACCTGACCCTGCAGTTTTCGAGGGGACGCGACATGTTTTATATCCGATATTGCAGAACGGAAAGGCGAAGTTCGGCTGCTGGACCCTGAGGAAAGGGAGGGCTAGCCTCGCCATCCCGACCCGAGGCCAGAACGGACCCCCGAGCATGCAGCGCGACCTCGAAGCCATGAGCGCCACCGACTACGACCTCGTGATCGTCGGAGGCGGTATCACGGGCGCGAGCACGGCCTGGGACGCGAGCCTGCGCGGGCTGAAGGTGGCGCTGCTCGAAAAGGACGACTTCGCGCATGCGACGACGTCAGGCTCGTCGAAGCTCGTGCATGGCGGCTTGCGCTATCTCGTCAACGGCGAGCTGAAGCTCGTGCGCGAGTCGCTCCGCGAACGGCGCATCTGGGAGAACGTCGCGCCGCATATGGTGCATCCCCTGCCCTTCGTGCTGCCGACCTATGGCTGGGGCATGAAGGGGCCGATCGTGCTGGGCATCGGGCTCGCGCTTTACGACCTTCTCGCCTTCGACCGCAACTGGCTCTCCGACGACGACAAGAAGCTGCCGGGCTTCCGCCGCATCTCGAAGGGGAAGGCGCTCGACCTGATGCCGTCGCTGAAGCGCGAGGGACTGACGGGCGCGATGATCTATTACGACTGCCAGATGTTCGCGCCGGAACGGCTCTGCCTCGAATGCATCGAAGGCGCGGTGGAACAGGGCGCCGACGCCGCGAACTATGCCGAGGTGACGGGCTTCACGACCGAGGCCTCGATCAAGCGCGGCGTGAAGGTGACGGGCGTGACGGTCATGGACAAGCTCACCGGCAAGCTCCACACGATCAGGGGTCAGGTGGTGGTGAACGCCGCCGGGCCCTGGGCCGACAAGACCATGGCGCTTGCCGACGACACGCCCGCGCGGCGCCTGATCCGCTCCAAGGGCATCCACATCATCACGCGCGACCTGTCGGGCGAGAACGCGCTTGCCGTGCAATCGAGCATCGGCGGGCACTTCTTCGTGATCCCGTGGCGCGGCCACACTATCATCGGCACGACCGACACCGTGTTCGAGGACGACCCGGACGAACTCGGCGTGACGGAAAAGGACATCGCGGATTTCCTCACCGTCGTGAATGACGGGCTGCCGGGACTGAACCTGAAACGCGAGGACGTGATCCACTTCTATGCCGGCATCCGCCCGCTGGTCGACACGACGCCCGAGGAAGTGCCGGGCGCGGAGACATCAGGCGAGAGCGCGAAAGAGGCGGAGAAGAAGGACAGCTACAATGCCAGCCGCGCGGCGGAGGTCTATGACCACGCGCCGGAAGAAGCGATCGACGGGCTGATCTCGGCCATCGGCGGCAAGTGGACGACCTCGCGCCACCTCGCCGAACAGGTGGTTGACCTGACGCTGAAGAAGCTCGGGCGCGAGGCGAAATGCGAAACGCAATGCACGCCGGTCTATGGTGGCGACATGGCGCGGCTGAAGACCTATGTCGCGCGCGCGCAGACGCGCCACAAGCACCTTGCGTCCGACGTGGTGGAGAACCTCGTCAATTTCTACGGCAGCCGCATCGACGAGGTTCTGGCGACGGCGGATGAACGGCAGGGCGAACGCGAGGCGCTGCTGAAACGGCTTTCGCCCGGGACCGCCACCATCGGCGCGCAGGTGGTGCACGCCGTGCGGCACGAAATGGCGCTGCATCTGGACGACGTGGTGTTCCGGCGCACAGGGCTCGGCACGCTCGGCCATCCGGGTGTGCCCGCGATCAAGCAGGCGGCCGAACTGATGCGCGCTGAGCTCGGCTGGGACGAGACCGAACTCGCGAACGAGATTTCCGGCACGGTGCGCCAGTTCGAGACGATACCGGGGAAATAGGAATAGAGGGGGAGCCGATGAGCGAGGGGATGCCGCATGTTGCCGCGATCGTGAACCCGCGCTCGGGCGGCGGCCGCGCGGGCCGCGCCTGGCGCGTGATTTCCGAAACGCTGGAGAAGGAACTCGGGCCGGTGCGCGCGCATTTCACCGCCGCGCCCTCGACCCCGCATTTTCGGCCCGCCGCCGAGCTGACGCGCAAGGCGCTGAGGGACGGCGCGCAGCTCGTGATCGCGGTGGGCGGTGACGGCACCATCGACGAGGTGGTGAATGGATTTTTCGAACTTGGGCAGGCCATCAATCCGGAAGCGCATCTCGCCGTGCTGAACGCAGGAACCGGCGGCGACTTCCGCCGCACCTTCGACCTGCCGGAGGACGCCATCGAAGGCGTGAAGCGGATCGCGAGCGGCAACACGCGCCGGATCGACATCGGCAGGCTCACCTTCATTGCCGAGGACGGGCAGGAAACGGACCGCTATTTCAACAACATCGCGAGTTTCGGCCTTTCCGGCGAAACCGTGCGCGCGGTGAACGACGCGACGTGGCAGAAGTCGTTCGGCGGCAACTTCACCTTCACCTGGGCGACGCTGATGACGGCATGGCGCCACAAGGCACGGCCCGTGCGCATCGAAACCGACCGGGGCTTCGACGAGACCATGAATATCGGCCTCGCCGCCGTCGCCAACGGACGCTTCTTCGGCAGCGGGTTGAAGGTCGCGCCGGACGCCGAGCCCGACGACGGGCTGTTCGATCTCGTGATGATGCGCGATCTTGGTTTCATGGATCTGCTGACAGGCGGCGGCGACCTGCGCGAAGGCACGCATGTCAACGGGCCGAAGGTGAAGGTGGTGCGGGCGCGGAGCGTGACGGCGACGCCGATGGGACCGGAGCCGGTACTGATCGACGTCGACGGCGAGGGGCCGGGGCGGCTTCCCGCGCGGTTTGAAATTCTGCCCGGCGCGCTGACGCTCCGGTGCTGACAAGAAGACAGGGAACGGGAGAAACGAGCATGACCATCGACCGCGGCACGCTGCGCTGGAACGGCTGGGGCCCCGTGAAACAGGAGAACCCGCTGCCGGGCGACGCGCCGCAATGGGGCTGGATCGAGGAGACGCTCGGCGTGTCGCGCCTGCCCTCGACGCCTGCCGTCATGCTGCACGATATCCGCCTGCCGCATTGCCGGCTGAGCGACGCACAACTCGGCAGGCTGCGCGAGATCGTGGGCGAGAACCAGCTTCGCACCGACGACTACGAGCGCGCCTTCCATGCGCGCGGCAAGTCCTATCACGATCTTCTCTATGTGCGCGCGGGCAAGCTCGACATGGCGCCCGACGCCGTCGTCTATCCGAGGAGCGCCGACGAGGTGCTGGCGGTCGTGACGCTCTGCTCGGACGAAGACATCGCGCTCATTCCCTATGGCGGCGGCTCTTCAGTGGTGGGCGGCATCAACGCCGTTTCGAAGTCGCTTGGCGGTGCGATCCTCACCCTCGACACGACGCTGCTGACACGCGTCATCCAGATCGACAAGGTGTCGATGACGGCTCGGATCGAGGCGGGCATCTATGGACCGCATCTCGAAGAGCAATTGCAGAGCCACGGCGTGACGCTCGGCCATTATCCGCAGAGCTTCCAGTATTCGACGCTGGGCGGCTGGGTCGCGGCGCGCGGCGCGGGCCAGCAATCGAACCGCTACGGCAAGGCGGAGAAATGGCTCGTCTCGGCGAAGCTCGCGACGCCGAAGGGCTTCTGGACGACGGAAGGAACGCCCGCGTCGGCCGCGGGGCCGAATTTGAACCAGCTCGTCGCGGGCTCGGAAGGCACGCTCGGCGTGATCGTGGAAGCGACGGTGAAGATTCACGACTTGCCGGAGCGCAAGGACTATCGCGGCTATCTCTTCAAGAGTTTCGCAGCAGGCGTCGAAGCGGCGCGGCGCATCAATCATGCAGAAATTCCCGTCGCGATGGTGCGCCTGTCGGACGCGCCCGAAACCTATTTCTTCCAGACCTTCTCGTCGTCATCCTCGGGCGGCCTCAAGTCGAAGCTGCAGCGCGCCTATCTGAAGATGAAGGGCTTCGACGAAGCGCCATGCCTCATGCTGGTCGGCCATGAGGGACCGAAGGACACGGTGATCTGGGCGCAGGAGCAGACGGAGGAAATCTGCAAGCGTCAGGGCGCGCTCGCGCTCGGCACCGGGCCCGGCAAGCGCTGGTATCACGGCCGCTTCGACAGCCCCGCCGTGCGCGACCCGATGATGGACCGGGGCATCGGCATCGACACGCTCGAAACCTCGACTCGCTGGTCGAACATATCGAAGCTGCACGACAAGGTCGTGGAGGCGATCGACAGTGCCATGTCGGCGAACATGCCCGAGCAGCACGCGCGCGGCATCGTGATGGCGCATGTGAGCCATTCCTATCCCGACGGCGCGAGCCTCTATTTCACCTTCATCTTCCCGCGCCAGCTCGACCGCGAGGTGGAGCAGTGGCAGGCGATCAAGCGCGCCGCCTCCGACGCGATCCTGATGAACGGCGGCACGATCAGCCACCATCACGGCGTCGGTGCGGACCACGTGCCCTGGCTCGCGGAAGAAAAGGGCGAGATCGGCATGTCGCTCCTGAAGGCGACGAAGCGCGAGATGGACCCGAAAGGCGTGATGAATCCGGGGAAGCTGCTGGGGTAGAGCCCGGCGTCGCTCTAACTTCGAAACTAAAGTGTCATCCCGGCGAAAGCCGGGATCCATCTGACTTTCAGCACTTGAGGCTTCTGCCCATGGACCCCGGCTTTCGCCGGGGTGACACTATTTGTTTGAGAAGTGGCCTCTCACCTCTCCTTCACCATCTCCCGCGCCATCTCGATGGCGCTCGCGAAGTCCGGCGCGCGGGCGACGCGGGCGAGAACGCCCATGTCTTCCAGGATACGCGCGGGCTGCGGCTGGAGTGCGGTGACGATCACCTTCGTGCCGTTGCGCTCGCAGCGCTCGATCATGGTTTCGAGCGCGGAGACGCCGGTTGCATCGATGATCGGCACGGCGCGCAGGCGCAGGATCAGAACCTTCGGCGTCGCGCCGATCCGGTCGAGCGTCTCGCCGAGCCGCATGGCGACGCCGAAGAAGAAGGGCCCGCGAATGAGGCTCGCCGCGACGCCGGGTGGCAGTTCGTATTCCTGCATGGGCACGAAGTCGCGCGGGGAACTGTCGCTTACATCCTCCTCAACCAGATGGAGGTCCGCCTGCACCTCGACCGCTTCCGACATGCGGTGCATGAAGAGGACGGCCGCGAGCACCACCCCGACCTCGATGGCGACGGTGAGATCGACCAGAACGGTGAGCGCGAAGGTGATGAGGAGAACGGCGCGGTCGCCAATGGGCGCACGCATCATGTGACGGAACTTGTCGATCTCCGACATGTTCCAGGCGACGACGAGAAGTACCGCGGCAAGCGCGGCGAGCGGGATATAGGCGGTGACAGGCCAGGCAAAGGCCATGAAGCCGAGCAGGAAGACGGCGTGGAGCATGCCCGCGATCGGCCCTCGCGCGCCCGCACGGATGTTGGTCGCCGTGCGCGCGATGGCGCCCGTGGCGGGGAGACCGCCGACGGCGGCCGAAGCGCAATTCGCGACGCCCTGCGCGACGAGCTCGCTATTCGAGCGATGACGGCGGCCCGTCATGCTGTCCGCGACCATGGCCGACAGCAGCGACTCGACGCCCGCGAGAAAGGCAATGGTGAAGGCGCTCGGGAAGAGCGCGACGATCCGCTCCATCGAGACATCCGGGAAGGCAGGGAGCGCGAAGGAGGGTTCGAGACCAGCGAAGCGCGAGCCGATCGTGTCCGTCGGCAGGGCGAAGAGCCAGACGAAGAAGGAAGCGAGAACGACGGCGATCAGGAAGCCCGGCCAGTTCGGCCGCTTGCCGCGCAGCCAGACGATGAGCGCGAGCGAGGCGAGGCCGACCACGAAGGTCTGCGGCGAGAGCCCGGGAACGGCGCCCGCAAGCGCGCCGACCTTCTCGATGAATTCCGCCGGTTCATGCGCGAGCGAGAGGCCGAGGAAATCCTTGATCTGGCTCGTCGCGATGATGACGGCGATGCCCGCCGTGAAGCCAGTGACGACGGGTTCGGGAATGTACTTGATGAAGGTGCCGACGCGCATGAGCCCCGCGCCGATCAGCATGAGCCCGGCCATCGCGCTTGCGATTACCAGGCCGTCATAACCGTGGATCGCGATGACGTTGAAGACGACGACGACGAAGGCGCCGGTCGGTCCGCCGATCTGGAAGCGGCTGCCGCCGAGCGCGGAGATGAGGAAGCCCGCGATAACGGCCGTAACGAGCCCCTTGTCGGGCGTGGTGCCGCTTGCAATGGCGAGCGCCATGGACAGCGGCAGCGCGACGATGGCGACGGTGAGCCCGGCGACGAGATCGCGATGGAAATCGGCGAACGCATAGCCTTCCCGAAGCACGGTCACGAGCTTCGGCATGAAAAGCTGCGATGGTGATGTCTTCCCGCTCGTGGCCCCGGCCCCCCTTGCGTCTATTCCCCGTCGACGATCTTGCGAAGTTCTGCTTTCGCGATCTTTTCGAGGGTCGAGCGCGGCAGCGCATCGACGATCCGAATGTCGCGCGGCCGCTTGAAGTCCGCAAGGCCCTTGGCGCAGGCTGCGTCGATCTGCGCGGCGAGGTCCTTCGGCGCGGCAGCCTCGCCGCCCGGTACAAGAACGAAGGCGACGGGCACCTCGTCGAGCATCGGATCGCGCTTTGCGACGACGGCGCACTCCTGGATGCCGGGCACCGTCATCACCACACGCTCGATTTCGGACGCGGCGACGTTCTCGCCGCCGACTTTCAGCATGTCCTTGTCGCGGTCGGCGAAGGAGATGAAGCCGTCCTCGCCCAGCGTCACGCGGTCGCCGGTGATGAAGTAGCCCTGATCGTCATAGGTCTTCGCGGTCGCTTCCGGATTGTTCAGATATTCGAGGAAGAGCGAGAGGCCATGCACGCCGCGCACCAGAAGATTGCCCGTCTCGCCGGGATCGACCGGCGTGTTGTCGTCGCGCAGGATCGCGATTTCGTAGGAGGTCGCGGGCTTGCCGATCGACATGGGCCGGTTCGGCAGATGAATGTCGCCGACGATGCCATGCGTGATCGTTTCCGTCATGCCCCACCAGCCGATGGTCTTGACGCCGAAATACTCGTCGGTCGGCGGCGCGGAAATGCCGTTGCCCCAGTAGCGGTAGGAATGCGACTTCGGCTTCTCCTGCCCCATAAGCGCGCGCACGCAGAACGGCACCATCGACGTCCAGGTGCAGCCATGGCGCTGCGATACGTCCCAGAAGCGCGAGGCGGAAAAGCGCGGCTGCAGAACAACCGTCGCGCCGACCCAGAGGGCGGCGAGCACCGAATAGGACTGCGCGTTGGTGTGGAAGAGCGGCAGATAGGTGAGATGCACGTCGCTGCCACGCAGGTCCTCATGCATGGCGCAGAGCTTCGCGCCCCAGAGCGCATTCGCATGCGTCCAGACGACGCCCTTCGGCCGCGAGGTGGTGCCCGACGTGTACTGAATGCCGACGGGAAGCATCGGGTCGGGGGCCCGCATCGGCACATCGGCAATGTCGCCATAAAGCGCGGCGAAGCTTTCGGACTTCGGCGGACGGTTTTTCTCTTCGGGTTCGGCGCCATTGTCCGTCTCCGTGACGGCGAGCCACTTTATGTTCTTGCACGACAAGGCGACGAGCGCGGCGAAGCGCGGCTGCGTGATCGCGCCGACGACGCCTGCGTGTTCGCTGAAATAGACGAGATCATCCTCGACCGAGCGCGCATTGGTCGTCACGGCGACGGCGCCGAGATGCGCGCAGGCATACCAGGCGATGAGGCTTTCGGGGCAATTGTCGAGATGGATGAGAACGCGCTCGCCCTGCTTCACGCCGCGCTTCTTCAACCCCGCGGCGACCTGTTTCGCCTCGTGCTCGAAACGCGCATAACTCCATGTTCTCGGCGTCCCCTCGAAGGGCTCCCAGATCAGGAAGGGATGATCCGGCCGCGCCGCCGCATGGGTGGCGAGGAGATGCGGTACGTCGAAATTCGAGAACGGATGGATGAGCGGCGAACGCAGCGCAGGCATGTCTCTCTCCCCGGAGATGTTTCTTGTCGGCTTTACCGTCATATATCCCATGCTTGTGCCCGGTTCCATTCCCGCCCTAGACTTTTGACCGGAGGTCAGCCGAGGGGAGGGAACCGACGCAACGCGGAGGCTTGCGCATGGCACCGGAACCGAAGCCGCTCGGCAAGATCGCAGGATTGCTGCTGGATGTGGGCGGCGTCCTCTATCAGGGCGACGAGGCGATCGCGGGATCGGCCGAGACCCTGACGGCACTGCGCGAACGGGAAATGCCCTTCCGCCTCCTGACCAACACGACGCGGACGACGCGCGCTTCTCTCGCGAAGAGGCTCCAGGGCTTCGGCTTCGAGGTGACGGAAGAAGAAATCGTGACGCCGGCAAGCGTCGCAAGCGCAATTCTCGAGCGCGACGGCGCACACCCGCATCTTCTGGTTCATCCCGGCCTGCTGCCCGATTGCCCCGAAGAAGCGGCCGAGCCGAACGCGGTGCTGGTGGGCGATGCGGGCGAACACTTCACCTTCGAGAACATGAACCGCGCCTTCAACGTGCTGATCGAGGGCGGGACACTCTATGCGCTGGGCAGGAACCGCTTCTTCCGCAGTGCGAGCGGCTTCGAACTCGACGCGGGGCCTTTCGTCGCCGCGCTCGAATATGCGGCGGAGACGGAAGCCGTGCTGATCGGCAAACCGTCGAAGGATTTCTTCGTCACGGCGGCGCACGACATGGGGTTCGCGCCGGAGGAAACGCTGATGGTGGGCGACGATCTCGAAAGCGATGTCGAGGGCGCCATCGCCGCCGGGCTGCAGGCCGCGCTGGTGAGGACCGGCAAGTTCCGCGACGGCGACGCGACGCGCGCAAGAAAAGGCGGCGCTCGTGTCGCCGCCTCTTTGAGTGAATTCGTGGAAGGGCTGGTCGCCTAGGCGAGCGCCTCCTTGAGCGCCTTCGCCGCCGCCTTCACCGCATCGCGCGACACGTCGAGCGCGCCCTGCAGGTTGAAGAAGCCGTGGATCATGCCTTCGTAGTTCACATACTCGACGTCGACGCCCGCCTTCTTGAGCGCTTCCGCGTAGGCCTTGCCCTCGTCGCGCAGCACGTCGAAACCTGCGGTGACGACGTAAGCCGGCGGCAGGCCCGAGAACGAGTCTGCATGGAGCGGCGCGGCGTAAGGGTTTTTCGGATCGGCACCCGCAGCGAGCACATAGTGGTTCCAGAACCAGTCCATGCCTTCGGCCTCGAGGAAATAGCCTTCCGCGAAATCCTTGTAGGACTGGGTGCCGCGCGGCGCGTCCGTCACCGGATAGATGAGAAGCTGGAAGGCGATCTCCGGCCCCTTCTCGGCCTTCGCGCGAAGGCAGACGGCGGCGGCGAGATTGCCGCCCGCGCTGTCGCCCGCGACGGCGATGCCGTTCGGGTCGATACCGATTTCCGACGAATTCGCCTCGACCCATTTGACGGCAGCATATGCGTCGTCGATGGCGGCGGGAAAGGGATGCTCCGGCGCAAGCCGGTAGTCGACGGCGATCACCTTGCAACCCGCCTCGTTGGCGAGCGTGCGGCAGAGCGCGTCATGCGTGTCGAGGTCGCCGATGACCCAGCCGCCGCCGTGATAATAGACGAGCGCGGGACCGGTGCCGCCGCCCGCGACCGGCGTATAGATGCGGACCGGGATGTCGCCCGCCGGGCCCGGAATGGTGCGGTCCTCGGTCTTGCCGATGGGCACGCCCTGCAGATCGAGCATGCCGGCCATGGCGCGGTACATTTCGCGCCCGCCTTCCGGCGGCAGGTCGATCAGACGCGGTGCGTCGGGATCGGCCGCGAGCTGGTCGAGCAGCGCCTTCGCCTGTGGATCGAGTGACATATAGGTGGTCCTCCCCGCCTTCTTATTTTCGCGAAGGACCCTTTTATCCGCCGGGCGAGGCAAGCGCCAAGCGGCAAATTCGGGAGGAATGCTAGTGGAGAACGTGTCCGTCGCGGCTGCGGCGGCCTTCCACCATGTCCTCGACGACGACGCGGAGCGCCCGCCAGGCGTCGGCGCGCATTTTTTCGCCGATTTCCTCGAGTTCGCAGACCGCCGTATCGGCATAGGAAAGCGCCTTGCGGCCATGCGTATCGACCATATAGGCCGCGAGAAGGTTGATTTCCCTGTCCGTTATCATTGTCTGGTCTCCGGTTGGCTTGCGTTTGAACAACCGGTTGCAACCGCCGGACCAGACCGGGGGACACAATGAAATCAATATCTTAGGTGGGTTTTGAAGGGACGGCAGGCGACTCCCGGCAAGCTTTGCCGGAACGCCGATGGCCGAACGCGGCGATTTTTGCCCCGTGGCGCCCGAAGCCCTACCAGGGCTCGGCGCTGGTCCGCACATCCACCTCGAAGGTCCAGGCGGCACGGGGCTGGCCGTGCAGCTGGAGATAGATTTCGGCAATACCCGAAAGGTCGATCAGGCGGCCCTCGCCCGAGCGCTGGGCGGCATATTGCGGCAGCAGGGTATGGATCTTCTCGCCGTCGATGGCGCCGTCGATCACGACATGGCCGACATGAATGCCAAGCGGGCCGAACTCCTTGGCGGCGCTCTGAGCGAAATTGCGCAGGCCGCCCTTGGCGGAGGTGAAGGCGGCGAAACCTTCCTTGCCGCGCATGCTGGCGGAGGCACCTGTGAAGATGAGCGTGCCCTGCCCCCGCGGGCTCATATGGTCGGAGGCTTCGCGCGCGAAGACAAAGGCGCCGAACGTGCAGACGCGCCAGCAGCGCTCGAAGAATTCGGAGGTCATGCCGGAGACCTTGCCCGGCATGTTGTTGCCCGCATTGTAGATGGCGAGCGAGACCGGGCCGATGGCTTCCGCTGCATTCCAGAGCGAGATCACCTGCTGCTCGTCCGTCACATCGCAGACGACAGGCGTCGCCGCGCCGCCTTCGGCCCTGATCGAGGCCGCCACCGCGTCGAGCTTCTCCATCGTGCGGCCTGCGACGACGACATGAAGCCCGTCCTTCGCGATCCGCCGCGCAAGCACCGCACCAAGCCCCTGCGCCGGGCCGACGCCCGCCACGATTGCCGTTTCGACCATGGGATTGCCCTCCGCTCCGGTTTCAAGTTGAGGGACATATAGTCAGTTCGGAAAGAGAACCAAGGAGAAAACGCCCTACCCCGCGAAACCGCCTTCATCGAGGAAGGACTGCTCCTCCGGCGTCGTCTCGCGCCCCAGGATCGCATTGCGGTGGGGGAAGCGGCCGAAGCGGCGGATGATGTCCGCGTGATCGACGGCGAACTTCATCGTCTCGGGATCGTCGAGCCGCTCCGAGAAATAGGCGAGACCGCGCTCCTGCGCCTTGAGGTCCTCTGCATGCATGTAGGGCATGTAGAACCATTTGCGCGCGGTGACAGGTACCTCGACATCGTGGCGGCGGCGGACCGCCTCGTCGGCGAGGCCGAGCGCCTTTGCATCCTGCGCGAAGGCGCGATGATCGTTCCGCCAGAGATTGCGCGAGAACTGGTCGAGCACGAGGATCAACGCGAGCGAGCCTTGCGCATCGGACATCCATTCGTCGAGCTGGCCCGCGGCAGCTTCCGCATGCGTCGCGCCGAAGCGGCGGCGAATTTCGGCGTCGAAGGTGTCGCTCTTCTTGAACCATTTTTCAGGTCCGGCTGCGAACCAGAAATCGAGGATGTCGCGCGGGCGGATGGTCATTGATTTCTCTTGCTTGCCCCATAATGGCGCCACCCAAGAATAAGTCCTCCCACAAGGACAATCGGCAGTAAATCAAACGTTCGCATAAACAAGACAATTACAGATCCCAATAAACTCTTCTCAAGAGCTTCATGTGTCGTTCGCCCGATTTGTCCTCTCCGGGGAAACACATACTGTCGAATTTTCCACTCTGCACGAGCCGAAGGAGTAACCTCAAAAACCTTCCGCGCCATGAAGGTTTGCGACCAACCGTAGATGGCCGCAGCCTGTATGAACTGCCCCGATGTCACATCATAGTCCTCTAAGACAACATCGAGTTCACGTCTCGGTCCAGTGTTGATCTCCGAATATGCTGAACTAACAACACCAACAATGCCGACGATGATCACTATCGGGATGTATGCCCTATTTGTGCACATTGCATATCTTTCAATGCTTCCCACCCTTGACGGTGGCGCGAGATAAACCCAAGCAATCCAGAGCCGCAAGGTACAGACTGGATTGCTTCGTCGCTAGCGCTCCTCGCAATGACGCCGTGAGGCGGCGTCAAACGACGATCACGTCCTCGGGCGCCGGATCCTGATAGAGCCGCTCCACGAGATGCGCGCGGCGCGACGCCGTCGCCGCCTGGTTCACATAGCCCTTGTCGGTGATCTCGTGGCCGTCGATGGAGGGCGGCTCGAGCATCAGATGAATGCGCGCGATACGGGTGGAGGATCCGCCGCCCGCCTTGTTGTGTTTTGCGAGCGCGGCGCGCAGATGCTCCACGACCTCCGGATGAGCGATAACGGCTTGCGGATCGGCATCGTCCGGCAGCCCCGCCAGCTTCCGTGCGGCCGCTATATTCGGCCAGGCGAGAAGCGCGATATAGGCGCGGTCGAGACCACAGACGACGGCGTCCTGCACGATGGGCGAACAGGCGGCAACGACATCGGCACGAAGCGTGCCGGTCGAAACCCAGGTGCCCGACGAGAGCTTGAAATCTTCCGTCACGCGCCCGTCGAAGACGAGGCCGAGTTCGGGCCTGTCCTCATCGAGGAACTTCGCCGCATCGCCGAGGCTGTAGAAACCTTCCTCGTCGAAGACTTCCGACGTCTTTTTCGGATCGTTGAGATAGCCGGGTGTCACCGTCGGGCCCTTCACGCGCACTTCGAGCTTTGCGCCGTTCGGCACGAGCTTCAGCGTGATGCCGGGCACGGGCAGGCCGACGAGACCGACACGCTCCGTCACCCAGTGGACGACGGTGATCCCCTGCGTTTCCGTCGCGCCATACATGGTGGTGAGAGGAATGCGGGTGCCGGTCTCGGCGACGGCGAGCGCCTGCATGCGGTCATAAAGATCGCTCGACAGCGTCGCGCCGCCATAGCCCATATATTCGAGGTTCCTGAAGAAGCTCGCGCGCAGCGTGTCGTCGCGCTCCATCGCATCGGCGAGCATGGCGAAGGCAACGGGTGCCGAACCGAAGACACGCGGAGAGACCTCGCGAAGGTTCGCAATTGTCTGGTCGAACATGCCGGGAATGGGCTTGCCCGCGTCGAGATAGACGGTGCCACCTGCCGACATGTTGCCGTTGAAGCCGATATTGCCGGCGGAGATATGGTTCCACGGCATCCATTCGAGGCTTTGCGGGATCTCGTCCGGATCCGGATCCTCGGTGCGGAGCGCTTCCGCGGCAGCAAGCTGCGCCATCATCATGCGATGCGTCTGGATGACGCCCTTCGGCATGCCGGTGGAGCCGGAGGTGAAGAGATATTTCGCGACCGTGTCGTGACCGATGGCCTCCATCGAGGCGCGCACCGCATTGCCCGACGCTGTCGAGGCGAGATCGTCATAGGAAGTCGCGCCGGGAACGCTGCCCGTCTGCGTGACGATTTCCGCGCCACCGCCGACCGTTTCGAGCGCCCGCGCGAAGAGATCGCCGTGATCGGCAAAGATCATTTTCGGCTGCGCGAGAGAAACGACATGGCGGAGCTTCGAGAAGTCGGAACTCATCAGCGAGTAGGGAACGCTGACCGGTGCGACGGGAACGCCCGCCTTCATTGCGCCGAGCGCCATGACGGCATGCGCGATGGAATTGCCGGAAAGGACCATCAGCGGTGTCGAGGAATCGAACCCGCGCTGGAGAAGCGCGCTCGCGACCGCATCGGCCTTCGCGTTGGCTTCGCCATAGGTGATGAAGCGCCAGGCGCCGTCGGGCCCGCGCTCGGCGATGAAGTTGCGGTCAGGATGAAGGCCCGCCCGCTCTTCAAGGATGTGCGGCACGCTCCGCTTCATCTCGGGCAGGGGATGGTCCGATGAAATATATATCGCGCCCGCATCGTTCCGCTTCACCGTGATCTTCGGCGGCTTCTGCTTCAGCGGCTTGAACGGCGCGGGGCCGCCCGTATCTTCTGCCAGGCTCATGGGGTTTCCTCCGGTTTGAATAGACTTCGGGGCCCGCGCGTTCTGATGCGCGCGGTGCCCCGGATGTCGATGTCGAATGCGCCGTATCGCCGGTCAGTTGACCATGCGTTCCCGGCCTTCCCAGTAAGGCGCGCGCAGTTCGCGGCGGAGAATCTTCCCCGACGGATTGCGTGGCAGCGCCTCGATGAAGTCGACCGATTTCGGCACCTTGTAGCTTGCGATGCGCGTCTTCGCGAAGGCGATGATCTCGTCCGGTGTCGCCTGCTCGCCGGGCTTGAGGACAACGATGGCCTTCACCGCCTCGCCCCATTTCTCGTGCGGCACACCGACGACGGCAGCATCCGCGATGGCCGGATGGCCGAACAGCGCGTTCTCGACTTCGGCGGGATAGATGTTCTCGCCGCCCGAGACGATCATGTCCTTCACCCGGTCATGAATGAAGAGATAGCCGTCCTTGTCGAAGAACCCGGCATCGCCCGAATAGAACCAGCCGTCGCGGATCGAATCCGTCGTCGCCTCGGGCCTGTTCCAGTAGCCCTTCATGATCGAGCCGCCCTTGATGACGATCTCGCCGACCTCGCCGGTGGGCACATCTTCGCCTTTGTCATCGACGACACGGATATCCATGCCGGGATTGGGAATGCCGCAGGAGCGAAGTTTGCCCTTGGCCGGGTCATGCGCCTCCGGAGGCAGATGGGTGGCACCGCCGCTGGTTTCAGTGAGGCCGTAGAGCTGCACGAAGCCCGCGCGCTTGAACGTATCCTGTGCGCGAAGCAGCACGTCTTCGGCAATCGGCGAAGCACCGTAGAGAATCTGACGCAGGCTCGAGACATCGGTCGAAGCAAGGCTCGGCTGCTGCAGCAGGAAGAGAATGACTGCGGGAACCATGAAGGCGACGGTGAGCTTCTCGCTCTCGATCAGCTTCAGAATCACAAGCGGATCGACATCCTTCAGGATCACGTTCCTGCAGCCGTAGAGATTGCCGAGCACGCCGATATTGACGCCCGCGACATGAAACAGCGGCATGCAGACGAGAACCACGTCGTCCGGGCTCCAGTTCGCCCAGTCGGTTCCCTGCTTGAAGACCGATATGTAATTCGCATTGGTGAGCTGAACGCCTTTCGGATGACCCGTCGTGCCGCTGGTATAGAGCTGGATCACATCGTCGTCGGGCGCGGCGGGCAGCATCGGGTCCTCGGCCTTTGCCGCATCGCGCCAGTCGTCGAAGGATTGCCAGTCGTTGCGGCCGCCATCGAGCGCAATCACCTTGCGGACCGTCGGGCATTCCGGCAGCACCTTCTCGACGAGGTCGTAGAACTCAGCACCGACGAAGAGAATTTCGGTCCTGGAGTCATTCAGCACATAGGCGACCTCCGGAGCGGCGAGGCGCCAGTTGACGCCGACCACCACGGCCTTGGCCTTGAAGGCGCCGTAGAGCATCTCGAAGTAGCGGTCCGAGCCCTTGCCCATGAAGCCGATGCGGGCATCGGGCTTGCAGCCGTCGGCAATCAGCGCCTGCGCGACCTGGCTGGCGCGCCGGTCGAGCTCGCCATAGGTGGTTTCGCGGCCCTCGAAGACCTGCGCGACGGCGTCCGGCCGCGTCGCGGCCTGGGCCCGCGTGATGTCGGCCACGCATTTCACTCGTTCGGCGTCATACATGACGTCTTTCCTCCCCATGCTGGCATTCATGCCCTTGTCCCGCGCGGGCAATCCGATGCCCCGGCGCGTGCGGCCTCCCCGGCCCACTTGCGGGCAGTGTAGCCACCCGCACGGGCGGGGCAAGCGAAGCCGGAAGCGAACACGGCTTGTTGAAAAGCCGCCTAAGGCGCGCGGGCGGCTGGACGCAGCGTCGGCGCGGGGTAGACTGCCCCCAACCAGAAACAACGTTCAGGGAAGGAACTCACGCCCATGGCCCGCATCCCCTATTTCGACCCGGCAGAGGCAACCGGCCGCGCCGCCAAGGTCTACGAGAAGCTGCCGAATCTGAACATCTTCCGGATGCTCGGCCATTCCGGCGACATGATCGACGGCTTCATCAAGCTCGGCAATGCGATCCTCGTCTATAGCGACCTCGACCCCGTGCTGCGCGAAATCGCGATTGTGCGGACCGGCGTGCTCAGAGGTTCGTCCTACGAGGTTTATCAGCATGACGAGATCTCCCGGAAGATCGGCATGTCGGAGGAACTGATCGCCGCGATCCACGACGGTCCGGAGGCGAAGGGGTTCGACGACCTGCAGCGCATGGTGATGCGCTTCACCGACGACGTGGTGAAGAACACGCGCGCTTCCGACGCGACCTTCAATCCGCTGGTCGAAAAGCTCGGCTACAAGCAGATGCAGGAACTCGTCATCACGATCGGCTTCTACACGCTGGTCTCGAATTTCCTCGAAACCTTCGACGTGGATATCGAGGACAAGGGCCACGAGTCGGGCGTGAAACTGCCGGGCATGCAGGGCTGACCATGGCGCGCCTCCCTTATCCCGATCCGGCGGACCTGCCGGACGCGAGCCGCGCACTGCTCGAAGGCCTGCCGCAGCTCAACATCTTCCGCATGCTGGCAGGCAGCGGCCCTTCCTTCGCTCCCTTCATGGCGCTCATCAACGCCTATCTGAACGAGGGGCTGCTCGACACGGAACTCCGCGAACTCGTGATCCTGCGCGTCGGCCATCTCTGCGGCTCGAACTACGAGCAGCACCAGCATCGCCGCGTCTCGCGGATGATCGGCATGAGCGCGGAGCGGATCGAGGCGGCGGCGGGCCCGCTGCCCTCGCCGCTCTTCAGCGACACGGAGAACGCGGTTCTCGCCTTCACCGACAATCAGGTCGCGAACGTCAAGGCCGATGCGGCGCTCTTCGCCGCCGCCCACAAGCATCTCGGCGATGCAGGCATGCAGGAGCTCGTCATCATCGTCGGCATCTATCTTCTGGTCTGCCGCTATCTCGAAACGCTGGAGATCGATCTGGAGGAGACGGACATTCAGACGAGCGGCCTCGACGAAATCAGGCGGAGCATGAAAGGCCATGACTGACAAGGGAGCGGACAGGGAACCTTACGTGAAGCCGCTGCCGCCGGAATCGGAAGGCACGGCACCGGGACGCGGGCGACTCATGGGCCGCCGCATTCTTGTGGTAGGCGGCGGCCAGCGCGTGCTCGACGCAGCGAACGACCCGATCGGCAACGGCCGTGCCATGTCGCTGCTCTTCGCGCGCGAAGGTGCCGAGGTTGCGGTCGCGGACATGAATCTCAAGTCGGCGGAGGAAACCGTCGCACAGATCGTGAAGGCGGGCGGCAAGGCGCATGCCATCGAAGCGGATATTTCAAAACCTGCCGACATCGAGGCGATGATCGGCGAAGCGGAGACGGCGCTCGGCAGACTCGACGGGCTGGTGCTGAATGTCGGGATTGGCGTCGGCGGGCTCGGCCTGCAGGGCGCCGAGCCGGACGACTGGGACAAGGTGCTGGCCGTGAACCTGCGCGGGCCCATGCTCTGCTGCAAGGCGGCGCTGCCGCGGCTCGCCGACGGTTCGCCGATCGTCTTCATTTCTTCGATTGCCGGGCTCGTCGCGGGCTCAAGGCTCCCCGCCTACGATGCCTCGAAGGCCGCGCTTGGCGGACTGATGCGGCATGTCGCGCTCGAAGGATCGCGGCGCGGCATCCGCGCGAATATCGTTGCGCCAGGCCTCGTCGATACGCCGCTCGGCCGCGTTGCGACGCAAGGCCGTCCCTCGCGCGGCCGCACGCCCGTACCCTTCGGACGGCAGGCGACGGGATGGGAAATCGCCTATGCGGCACTCTTCCTCGTCTCGGACGAAAGCGTCTACATCACCGCACAGACGCTCGCCGTCGACAGCGGCATGACAGGCATTTCCTGAGCTTCAGTCGGACGGACCATAGCCGAAGTAATGTGCGACGGGGGCCGTGCGGTCTCGGATCGCATGCAGCTCGTCCGGTGTGAAATGCGGCTCGTAATATTCGGGCGGATGAAGACGCGAGCGCGCCTGCTCGATGATCTCGTCCGACGCACCGAGACGGCAGTGATCAAGGACGCGAAGCATCTTCTCGGCCGGCCGCTCGCAGATATCTTCATAGCGGACGAACAATACGGCTTCCGAAAGCGCCGGGTTCATGTCGCAACGCTCGGCGACATAGCCATAGACCTCGGCCCATTGCAGCGCCCAGCCTTCCGCCTCGCGGCCTTCCGACCAGAGTTCGGCGACCGTTGCCGCGACGGACTCGCTGCCGCAATTGATCGGCACTCGGTCGAGGCCGAATTCGAAATGGCCGGTATGCGCGAGATGGGCGCGGGCTTCCGGATGTTCGACCTCGCCCTGCACGAAAAGACGGTGCTGCTTCATCAGTGAGGCAACGTGCCAGACGGGTCCGCGGATCGGCACGACGAAGCGGGCATCCGGAAAGAGCTTCAAAAGATATTCGAGGCGCGTGACGTTGTAGTTCGCCTTGGCGAGATAACGCATGCCCTCGCGCAGGAAGAGAAGTTTGCGGATATGCGCATTGAGGAACGCCTCGAATTCGGGGTGTGACGCCTCCCGCGTGAAGGTCTCGTCCCAGAGACGTTTGTGGAGGTGTGGGAAGAAGTTCATCCAGACAGGCTCCTCGAACGCCTCGGGGCTTTCGGAGGTGACGTAGATGCCGTCCTTGTGGGCACGCTCGGTGGACACCTCCTGCTTACCCGGCATGTAGTCGACGAACTTGTTCCAGAGGATCGGCGTGAAAACCGGCGGGAAATCACGATAGCGCTGCGTGACGATATCCGGATGACCGGCAAGCAGCTCAAGGAGGACGGTGCTGCCACTGCGCGCGAGGCCGCTCACCCAGACGGGCGCAGTGACCGGGATGTCATCGAAGCGATCCTCGAAGAGGCGCGTTTCCATCTTCGCGAGCGACTGCATCAGCTTCGGCCGCTCGTAGAGAATGCGTCCGAGCCGGTCCATCCAGGGCGTAACAGCGAACTTGTCCGCCGGCGAAGGGACGGAAGAGGAAGCCGCGTTGCTCATGAGATCTTTCCGACTTTCTTGATGACGAGGGAAAATGCGAGGAAAAGTGCAAAGAAAAGCGCTTCCCAACCGCGCATCCATGATGGTCCGAAGGGGACGACCTCGAGCGCGGGGAGCCGAACCTCGACACGCTCGACCGGGGCGTCGGCGGGGAGATAGCCGGTGGGATTGGCGATGAGCCAGTTCCACCAGCGATGCTTTTCGATCACGGGAACGGGTGCCGCCAGCGGCACGTCGGAAACGATCTCCCCCTCGGGCTCACGCACGAGAACGCGGCGGTCTTGATCGCCCGCGCCGGTGACGGCCGCGTGGTAGCGGGCGGGCGCCGCCTCCGCCGGGACATGAACGTTCTCGGCGGGGAAGCGGTAGCCATAATCGTTCGAGAGCCAGACGATGAGCGCGACGATGGGGAGCGAGGCCAGGAGCGCCGGAGGAAGCGCGAGCCAGAGACGCGAGCCCGCCGCGCGAAACATGCGCGATATCATCGGCCAGGCTTCGTCCATCTCACCGTCGAAGGCATTGAGTTCTCGCCGAGCGGCAAGAGCCTCGGCCTCCGCTTCCGCAAGCTTCTTCTGCGGCGAGAGAAGCTTGTAGAGCCACATCGAAAGTCCGGCCGCGACAGCCGCCCACAGTGCCAGCCGGGCGGCGGGTGGCAGCGGCTGCAAGAGCGCCTCCACCGCGCCGAAGAGCGGCGCCGGAAAATCGAAGAGGCCCATGGACATGGCGGCTCCCTATCGCGCGGGAGAAGAGCCTGCCTCATCCTGCGAAGATCGCTCACTCGCAAGTTTCCGGCGACGCATCATGCGCCGGACCGGCCAGCCGACGATGAAGACAAGCGCGGCGCCAACCGCCATGACGACGCCTACGAGAGCGCCGACGACGCTGAGTCCGGCGCCGGGACCGACATAGGCCATCGCGGGGCTGGCGACGGCAAGCGACACCGTGAGGCCCGTGAGAAACAACATCATGTTCTTCGGAAACATCTTCGTACTCCCTTCCTACATTTCGCCTGAGGCATATTCAGGTTTCGGTTCGAACGAACGGTCGAGGTCGGCGGGCGCGTAGCGCCGGCCCCAGGCGACGATCGGAATTTTCTTGTCGCCCTCACCGCCACGCACCGGGTTCACATACTCCCAGGCGATCTTGCCCTCGGGCGTGACTTCGATGAGACGGCCCGCCTGTGATTCCGTAATGAGCGTGTTGCCGTTTGGCAGGCGTTGCGAGGCGGAGCGCAGGACGCTTTTCAGCGGGTCATCCTTCGTGCCTTCATAGGCCCAGACGATTTCCATCGTCTCGGGGGCGAATTCCATGACCCGGGAACCGCCGGGGCCGTTGTAGTTTCCGTTATTGTCGAAAAGGAGAACGTTGCCGTTCGCAAGCGGCTCGGCGTCATGCTGCCCGACCCAGGGACCGAGCGTGCCCCAGACAAGCTCTTCGGTCTTCGGGTCGAGTACCGCGACGAGCTTTACATTGCGGAAGCTGATCATGAGATCTCCTTCGCGCGCGACGTTCATGGCGGCGCCCGCTTCGGCGCCGACTTCCTTGACGGAATTGGTATGGAGAGGGTCCTGCCCTGTGCGGCGGGAAAGGCCGCTGAGGAGCCATTTGAAACGCGACTCCGCAAAAACGTCCAGAAGCGAAAGGCGCTTCTCGACTTTCCCGTCAGGCGAAAGAATGACGAGGAAATCCTCGATGAGCGGTGTTTCGAGTCCCTGCCCTTCGACCGGCTCGTGGCGCATCTCATGTGTCAGTGCGTAAATCGTTCCGTCCGCGCCGACCTCGACATCGTGATGCGCGCGCTCGTCGAGATAGCTCCACACGACATTCGAATTCCTGTCGAGCTTGACGAGCCCGAGGCCCCAGGGCGTATCGCCGGAACCTTCGTAAACGGCGAGGAGATCGCCGTTCGGGTACATGTAGCTTTTGCGGATATAGATGTGTGGGCCGAGCGTGCCTGCCGCTTCGACGTCTTCGGTCCATATCTTCTCGGGCGGAATGAACCAGCGGTGGACTTCGCGGCCCTTCATGTCGACAAGGAAGGCGCTCGGCTCATGCGACGAGGTGTAGAGGGTGTAGCCTTCAAGCGCGGTGGCGGCATCATGCGCAACGACACCCTTGTCGTCGCTCCGCGCGTCGTACCAGAGATCCGTCTGGTAGCGGTCGCCATACTGCGTCGCCTGCGCGTAAAGCGCACCGGCCGCGTCATGGGCATTCGTCAGCAGCTTGTAGGGCGGCACACGCGAAAGAACGGTCCACGCACCTGCGAGAAAAGCGATCAACGCTATGGAAAGAACGAAAGCGGCAGGGCCGATCCATCCGCCTTTTGGCTCTTGCGCTGTTTCAGGGAGGGATTGAGTTCGGACAGAGTCCGACCCGGCATGCTGATAGGTCATGTCGCTTTGCCTGCTGCAATCCGCCCGGACAGATCGAAGCGCGGGGGCGTGGCGAGAAGAAGACCTAAGCTGGGCGATTCATGGGCGGGAGACATTCCCGTCACGAAGATTCACGCAAGATGCACGCTCAATCTTCAAGATCGAAATCGTTGATGAGCGTTACATGATTGCGGAGAATTTTCGCAGCAAGGTCGGCATCGCGCGCGAGTACCGCATCGAGAATTTCTCGATGAATCGCGCCCGCCTCGCTGAAGTCGACCGCATTGCCCGCGAACTGTTTCCTGTAGAAGAGCAACCGGTAACGCCGCGCTTCTTCGTAGAGACGTTGCTGCATGCGCGAGAGGCGCTTCGAACCAGCGCCCGCGATGATCGCGAAGTGAAAGGCGCGGTGTGCATCTTCGTAGGCCGCGAAATTGCTGTCGCTTGCCTCGCCTAGCAGCGCCGCGAGGCGGCGCTCCAGCACATGGAAGGCGGCGACGAGCGAGGCTTCCCATGTCTCCTCGCCCTTCTCGATGGCGGCGCGCACGCCCGCCTCCTCCACCACCTGGCGGAGCATGACGATCTCGTTGAAATCCTCTCGGCTCATCGCCGCGACGCGGAAGCCGCGCTGGCCTTCCGACTGGACGAGCCCTTCGCCGACGAGACGCGACAGCGCCTCCCTGACGGGGCTCATGCCCGCGCCATAGCGCTCGGTGAGTTCGGCCATGCCGAGCCGGCGGCCGGGCTCCAGCAGGCCGTTCAGAATGTCGGCACGCAGCCGCCCCGCCACCCCGGCTGAGAGGGTGCGGTCCGGACGGGAAGTCTTAATTTCGAAATTTTCTATCGACATCGAAATTACATCTACCTAGGTTCTTCGCAAATGCCAAGCACGGCTTGAGGAGGGACCGATGGCGAAGCTCATCATCAAGGGCGGCCGCGTATTGACCATGACGGACGGCGCGGGCGAGCAGCGCGCCGATGTGCTCGTCGAGGATGGAAAGATTGCCGATATCGCCCCGGATATTTCCGCCGACGCGGAGGTGATCGACGCAACGGACGCGATCGTGATCCCGGGCTTCGTCGATACGCACCGTCATGTCTGGCAGACGCAGCTGCGCACCGTCGCAACCGACTGGAGCCTCTTCGACTATTTCGTCGAGATGCGGCTTTCCTATTCGACGTTCTACACGGCCGAAGACGCCTATCTCGGTAACTATGTCGGCGCGCTGGAGGCGCTCGACGCGGGCATCACCACGCTGGTCGATCACTGCCACATCCTGAACACGCCGGAGCACGCGGAGGAAGCCGCTCGCGGGCTGCAGGATTCGGGCATGCGTGCGATCTTCTGCTACGGCACCTTTCCGAACGAACCGCGCGTGCCCATGCAGGTGCCGGACGATCCTGACTGGCGCCACAAGACGGCGCGGGAGCTGAAGGCTCATCGTCTGTCGGACAGCCGTGGCCTCGTGCGCTTCGGCTTTGCGCCGTCGGAAGCGGAAGCGATGCCGTTCGAGGATCTCGCCGCCGAAATCAAGCTCGCGCGGGAACTGGGTGCGGGCGCGATCTCACTGCACGCGGCGATGGGCTCCTACGCCTTCGACGCGCATGTCGTCGAGAACCTCAAGAAAGAAGGCCTGCTCGGCCCCGATCTTCTTTTCGTGCACGGCTCCGCCTTCACCGACCTCGAACTCGATCTCATCCGGGAGGCCGGTGCAGGCATCTCGGCGACGCCCGAAACCGAATTGCAGATGGGCATGGGCTTCCCCGTTGCGCATCGCGCGCATGCGCATGGCGTGAGGACCGGCCTCGGCATCGATATCGTCTCGAATTATTCGGGTGACATGTTCCTGCCCATGCGGCTTGCGCTGCAATCGACCCGCGCGCTCCGCAATGCCGAATACGAAGCGCGGAAGCGCGCGCCATCTGTCATTGAGCCGAAGGCAGAAAGCGTTCTCCGCATGGCTACCATCGGCGGCGCCGAAGCGATCAACATGCAGAAGGAAATCGGCACGCTCGAAAAGGGCAAGAGCGCGGATATCGCCATCATCTCGACCGGCGCGATCCACATGACGCCCTCCTTCGACGCCGTCGGCGCGCTCGTGATGAACGCACGTCCGAGCGACATTTCCACCGTGCTCGTGAACGGCAAAATCGTGAAGCGCGACGGCAAGCTCGTCGGCGTCGACTGGCCTTCCCTCCGGAGCCGCTTCGCCGCCTCGGCGAACCGCATCATGGACGGCTTCCGGACGGTCGACATTCCCGCGACGACAGAAGCGACGCGGCCGATCATCCCACATCTCGAATGAGTGCTTGAAGCACACCGCGCACAGCCCGACACTGGGGCAAACACATATAGCCGAGGGGGGATGACATGGGTCTGGGTCTGAGCCGGTTTCAATACACCAAGGGTCTGCACGATCTCGGCAGTGGCGGCTATGCCTGGCTGCAGCCGGATGGCGGTTGGGGCTGGTCGAATGCCGGGCTCGTCGTGGATGGCGGTGAAAGCTTCCTGATCGATACGCTGTTCGACGTGCCGCTGACGCGCGAGATGCTCGACGCGATGAAAAAGGCGGAGCCGAAGGCGGCGGCGAAGATCGGCACCGTGGTCAACACGCATCACAATGGTGATCACTGCAACGGCAACGAGTGCTGCAAGGGCGCGGAGATCATCGCGCACAAGCTCGCCGTCGAGGGTATGCGCCACGAGCCTCCCGCCCTGTTGGCAGGCTTCCTCGACATGGCGCCGCAGATGGGCGACCTCGGAAAGTATGTCACGCAGTGTTTCGGCCCGTTCGACTTCAAGGGCGTAACGCAGACCTTACCGACCACGACTTTCGAGACCGAGCTGACGCGGCATGTCGGCGCGAAGGAAATCCGCATCATGCATGTCGGCCCCGCGCACACGCCGGGCGACGCGCTTGTTTATGTTCCCGCAGACAGGACAGTCTTCACCGGCGACATTCTCTTCATCGAGGGGCATCCGATCATGTGGGAAGGCCCCGTGGGCAACTGGATCGACGCCTGCGACAAGATCATCGCCATGGACGTCGAGACCGTCGTGCCCGGACACGGGCCGATCACCGGCAAGAACGGCGTGCAGGCCGTGCGCGATTATCTCGTCTATATCCGCGACGAAGCGAAGAAGCGCTACGACGCCGGGCTCTCCGCCTTCGATGCCGCCCTCGACATCGACATGACCGATTACGACAGCTGGGGCGACGGCGAGCGGATCGTGGTCAACGTCTCGACGCTTTACAAGGAATTCTCGGGCGACGACACGCCGAACGACGTACCGACGATCTTCGGCCAGATGGCGGAACTCACGAAGCGGCAGGGGCGGCTGCGCGCCTGACGTCGGACGACCCATATTTTCAATGTAACAGAAGGTTCCGCGTTTGACACAGAGCCTACTATAACTAATTGTCGTCGGTGTACCGAGTAAATTTTATTTCAATACAATGACTTGGAGGACAATCCATGGGAAAGTTTCCAAAAGTTCTCAGTGTATTAGGTGCTAGTTTGGCCATCGCATTGATGGGGGCCACGCCCGTTCTCGGAAAAACAATCATCTATGTTGAAAGTTCGGCTTCGAACGGTCAAAGCCATTGTGCAGACAGAGGGTTGTTTATGAATTGCTCGCTGGAGTATTTGAACAGCGTCTGCACAGATCTCGGCTTTGATACTTCAGCAAACTCTCCCTCGATGGGTGACGATCCCCGCACTTCCCGTCGAGCTCCCAAGGGGATGCAGAATACGATTCTTGTCGCCTGCGAGTAGAAAACCAAGATCGGCAGCAGCATAAGTGCGAAGCATCGACTTGAGCCGCTGCCGATCTTCCTACCGAACGACGTACCGACGATCTTCGACCAGATGGCGGAACTCGCGAAACGGCAGGGGCGTCTGCGCGCCTGACGTCGCGTATCCCGGGCCGAATGGAACGTCACGCATCCGTGATCGTAGCGCCTGTAGACACTTGCGGCGACGCAACCGATGATCCGCGCCACCGCCACCCGGGAGGACGATCATGGCAATTCTCTACGAACACCCTCTCTCGCCCTATGCGCAGAAGGTCAAGATTTCCGCGCGCGAAAAAAACATCGACCTCGAACTGAGGACGCCGGACGGGATCGGCGCTGGCGGCGCGCAGGGAGAGTTCGTTGATGCCAATCCCCGCGCAGAGGTTCCCGCTCTGATCGACGGCGATGTGCGCATCTTCGACTCGACGATCATTCTTGAATACCTGGAGGACCGTACGCCCTCGCCCGCCATGCTGCCGGCGACACCCGCCGCGCGGGCGAAAGTGCGCATGATCGAAGAGGTCTGCGATACGCATTACGAGGCGATCAACTGGGGCCTCGGCGAGATTGCCTATTTCAAACGCGCTTCCGGCGCGAAGGCAAAGGAAATGCAGGATCGCGCCTCGCGGCAGACGGCGAAGCTCCAGAGCTGGCTGACCAAGCAACTCGGAAGCGCCGACTGGTTCAATGACCGGGCCTTCGGCTGGGGCGATCTGTCGGTCGTTCCTTACGTGAATGCCTCCGTCGGCTTCGGCAACGGACCGGAGGAAGGCTCGATTCTCGGCAAATGGCTCGCGCGCGCCAACGAACGACCCAGCGTGGCCCGCACCGCACAGGAAGCGATCGACAGCATCGCGGGGATGCAGCAGGTCGCGAATGTGCTGGAACAGGGTTTGTTCAAGCGAGAGTATCGCGACCACCGCCTCGAATGGATGATGAAGACGGGCGGGCCGGAGATCGTTCTCGACGGACTGAAGAAGAACAACATCCGCTACAGCTACGAATTCGAATAGGAAACGACATGGCCGCCAACGCGCAATCGATCATCCTGCATCAATACGACATCTCGCCTTTCTCCGAGAAAGTGCGCGTGGTTCTGGGCATCAAGGGGCTCGACTGGTTTGCCTGTGACGAGCCCGTCATCATGCCGAAGCCCGAGCTGACGGCCCTGACCGGTGGCTACCGCAAGATTCCGGTGATGCAGATCGGTGCCGATATCTATTGCGACTCGCAGATCATCATCCGCGAACTGGAACGCCGCTTCCCCTCGCCGTCGATCCATGCCGGTTCGGACAACGGCACCGGCTGGGGAATTGCTATGTGGACCGACCGCGTTCTCTTCCAGGCGGCGGTTGCGATCATCTTCGGCGGCGGCACGCCCCTTGCCGACGAGGCCTTCATAAAGGATCGCGAAAAGCTTACCGGCCGGCCCTTCGACATAGAGGGCATGAAGGCCGCCGCACCGATGATGGCCGAACAGTTCCGCGCCCAGCTCGGCTGGCTCGAGGAGCAGCTCTCCGACGGCCGGGCCTTCCTTCCTGGCGACAATCCTGGCCTCGCCGATGCGAGCGCCTTCTACAACCTCGCCTTCGTGCGCTGGACAAGCCCCAACGGCGTAAAGCTCATCGAGAGCTTCCCGGGCGTCGCCGCGTGGGAGAAGCGCGTTGCCGGGATCGGCCACGGGAACAGACAGGAAGTTTCCCGCGAGGACGCCCTCGACATAGCGAAAGCGACGGCGAGCACGGAAAAGGCAAATGCCGATCCGGGCGAGCCGAATGGGTTGAAGCCGGGCGACACGGTGACCGTGATGGCAGACGATTATGGACGCGACCCGGTTTCGGGCGAACTCGTTTCATCGTCAGCGCAGCACATCGCACTGAAACGCAACGACCCACGCGTGGGCGACGTCGTGGTGCATTTCCCGAGGGCGGGCTTCCTTGTGATGAAGTCGTGATAGTCTCAGGCGCATGACGCCCGAACTCGGCACTATCGAAGGTTTTTACGGACGGCCCTGGGACTGGGAAGCGCGCGCCGCCCACGTCACCGCGCTCGCGCCGCACGGCTACGGCTTCTATCTCTATGCGCCGAAGGCCGACGCCTTCCTGCGGCGGCGCTGGAGCGAGCCGCATCCGGAAAGCGAGAGCGGACATCTCGCAGCTCTCGCCGCGCATTGCCGAAGGGAAGGCGTGCGCTTCGGTGTCGGACTGAGCCCCTATGAACTCTATCTCGGCTTCGACGAGGCGACGCGGGAAGCGCTCGCCCGAAAACTCCATGAACTCGACGAAATCGGGATCGACGACCTCGCCATTCTTTTCGACGACATGCGCGGCGACCTGCCGGGTCTTGCCGAAAAGCAGATCGAGATCGTGGACTTCGCCGCAGAGCGCTCGAAGGCAGGGAGGCTGATCGTCTGTCCGAGCTATTACACCGACGATCCGATCCTCGACCGTGTCTTCGGCGAAAGGCCCGCAAACTATCTCGAAACCCTGGGCTCAGTGCTCGACCCATCCATCGAGATTTTCTGGACAGGCCCGCGCGTCTGCTCGAAGGAGATCACGGCGGACCATCTCGCGCGCGTCGGAGAGACGCTGAAACGCAAGCCCTTCATCTGGGACAATTATCCGGTGAATGACGGGCAGCGCATGTCGCCCTTCCTGCACCTGCGCGGCTTCACGGGACGCGGGTCGGAAATCGGCGACCGTGTTTCGGCGCATGGCGTGAACCCCGCCTCGCAACCCTGGCTGAGCCGTATCCCGATGCTTACGCTCGAGGCCGTCTACATGGAAGACACCGGCTACGACGCCGATGCCGCCTTTCGCGCGGCAGCCGAGGCCGTCGCAGGACCGGAGCTCGCACGCTTGATCGAAGCGGATCTGGAACTGCTACAGGACAAAGGCCTTGATGGCCTCAGCGAAAAGGAACCGGCGGCGTTGCGAGACCGCTACGCCGCCGTCGATCATCCTTGTGCCCGCGAGGTCATCCAGTGGCTCGACGGCCACTGGCGGATCACCAACGAAACCGTGCTGACCCAATAGCCGCGTCAGCGGGCTGTCATGCCGCCATCGATCACGAGTTCCGAGCCTGTCATGTAGCGCGACTCGTCGGAGGCGAGGAACACGATGCCCGCCGCGATATCCGCCGGAAGCCCCGCATAACCGAGCGGCGCGCCGACCGTGGCGATGGCATTGGGGTCGATCGTGTTCGCCCCTTCCGGCAATTGCAGCACGCTGGAGGCGACGGCGCCGACACCGCCCCCGCCCTGCGGAATCTTCTGCCAGATCGCCGTGTCGATGATGCCGGGATGAACCGAGTTCACACGCACGTTCATTTGCGCCTGCGCGCATTCAAGCGCGACGGCCTTGGTGAAGAGGCGAACGGCGCCCTTGGTCGCGCAATAGCCGGCAAGACCCGGCGCGCCCTGCAGACCGGCCACAGACGAAATATTGATGACCGAACCGCCACCCGAGGCCGCGATGACCGGAATGCCGTGTTTCACGCCGAAGAAAACGCCGTCGACATTGATCGCCTGCTGCCGGCTCCAGTCCTCGTAGGACATTTCGAAGATCGATGCGCCGATACCGATGCCTGCATTGTTGACGAGGATGTGGAGACCGCCGAACTCCTCCTTCACCGCGGCCACGACCTCCTGCCAGCGCTCCTCGCTCGTCACGTCCTGCTTGTGCGAACTGGCCGTGCCGCCTGCCTTGCGGATGATCTCGACCGTTTCCTTGAGGCCCGACTCGTCCACATCCGTGACGGCGACCTTCGCCCCCTCGGCGGCGAGGGCGACAGCCGCTCCCCGCCCGATGCCGCTTGCCGCGCCCGTAACGAGCGCCACCTTGCCGCTTACCCGTCCCATGATTTTCTCCCGGAATCTTCTTATGGTTTGTCCCCAAAGTCATAGGGTAAGAGCCCTAGGCCCGCAACGCCCCACCCACGGGGAGGGCCGTCAGAAATGCGGGCTTGAGAAAAAATATACCAAGGTCTATTTTTTGGGGGAGGAGACAACCACCCGCATGACCAAATTGCTGAAAACAACCCGCAAGGCAGACGCCGAAGAAAACCCGCGGCCGCCACGCGCCGGAAAGAAAGAGCGCACGCGGCAGGAAATCTACCGGGCCGCAATGACGCTTTTCGCCGACCGCGACTACGACAAGGTGACCATCGAAGACATCTGCTCGGCCGCCGGTATCGCCAAGGCGACATTCTTTCTTCATTTCGCAGGCAAGTCCGCGCTCATCACCGCCTTCAACGAGGAAATCACCCGTTCGCTGACGGAAAGGCTCGCCGGATATTCGGGCAGCGCCGAAGAGGAATTGCTGCTCCTTGTGTCGGTTCTCCGCGAGGCCTGGGAAGCAAACGCCCCCGTCATGCAGAAGATGCTGAGCGAGTTTCTCGATCAGCCCGCACTCCTCGCCAAGGCGGCGGCAGCCAATGAGAGTGTGCTCGATCTCGTGACACGCATCGTCGCGCGGGGACAGGAGCGCGGCGAATTCACGGATGTCTGCCCGCCCGAAGTGGCGGCGGTTGCCCTTGTGTCCGCCTGGAGCGCCTTCACCGCCTGGTGGACGCAAAACCCCGACGTCGACAATGACGATATCAATCTCGGTCTTCTGGAATTCCAGCTCAACGGCCTCAAGAAGAAGGTCTGAGCGACCCCCATTCAAGCACTGCAGGGAGAGACATCATGAGCAAGCTGCGCAGCGGGATTTTCCTCGCGCCGTTCCATCCGGTGGACGAGGACCCGACACGGGCGATCCGGCGCGACATCGAACTGGTCGAATGGCTCGACAAGCTCGGCTACGAAGAGGCCTGGATCGGCGAGCATCACTCGGCCGGCTACGAGATCATTGCGAGCCCCGAACTCTTCATCGCTGCCGCGGCGGAACGCACGAGCCGCATCAAGCTCGGCACCGGCGTCGTTTCCCTGCCCTATCACAACCCGCTGATGGCCGCGAACCGCATCATCCAGCTCGATCACATGACGCAGGGCCGTGTGATGTTCGGTGTTGGTCCGGGCCTGCTGCCGTCGGACGCCTACATGCTCGGCATCGAAGTGGCGAAGCAGCGCGACCGCATGGTCGAAGCGCTCGAAGTGATCCTGCGCCTTTTCAAGGGCGAGACGGTGACGGCCGAAACCGAATGGTTCCAGCTCAACAAGGCGAAGTTGCAGCTTCGCCCCTTCAGCGATCCCTACCCCGAAGTCGCCGTTGCGAGTTCGGTGACGCCGTCGGGCGGTAAGCTCGCGGGCAAGCACGGTCTCGGCATGCTTTGCGTCGCCGCCACCAACACAGCCGGTTACGACGCGCTTGGCATCAACTGGGAGGTGGCGAACAAGGTCGCCGCCGAGAACGGCACGACCATGAACCCCTCGAAGCTCCGCCTTGTCGGCCCGATGCATCTCGCCGAAACACGCGAGGAAGCACGCCAGCAGGTCAAGTACGGCTTCGACAAGTGGCGTTACTATTTCGGCTCCATCAACCCGATGGGCATCGACACACAGGAGGGCAAGGACCCTCTCGACGCCATGATCGAGAGCGGCCAGGCGATCGTCGGCACGCCGGACGACGCCATCGCCCAGCTTGAGCGGCTGCAGGAAAAGATTCCCGGCTTCGGTGCCTTCCTGATGCTCGCCCACAACTGGGCGAATTTCGAGAACACCAAACGCTCCTATGAACTCTTCGCCCGCCACGTGAAACCGAAATTCCACGGCGCGAACACCGCCCGCGAGGAAAGCCTCGCCTGGGCGACCGAGAACTCCGGCGAATTCATCGGGGCGGCCATGAACGCCGCGATGCAGACGATCGCCAAACATCAGGCGGAAGAAGAGGCAAAAACGAAATCGCGCGGCGCAGCAGATTGAAGCCCGGCGCCGCAGGAATTGATGGACAAGCTGGCCATCGGGATGTCCGATGGGGCCACAAGAATTTGAAACCGAGGAAACGGAAACATGCCTGGAACGAAAATGCGCTTCGGCGCCTTCATCGCGCCTTTCCACCCGCTTGATGAAAACCCGACGCTTGCCGTCGAACGCGACTTCGAACTCGTCGAATGGATGGACAAGCTCGGCTATGACGAAGCCTGGATCGGTGAACATCACTCGGCAGGCTACGAGCTGATCGCGAGCCCCGAACTCTTTATCGCCGCCGCCGCACAGCGCACGAAGCATATCCGCCTCGGCACCGGTGTTTCGTCGCTTCCCTATCACCAGCCGCTGATGCTGGCCGACCGCATCAACCAGCTCGACCACCTGACGCGCGGCCGCGTCATGTTCGGCGTCGGCCCGGGCGCACTTCCCTCCGATGCTTTCATGATGGGCATCAAGGTCGCCAAGCAGCGCGACATGATGGACGAGGCGCTCGACGTTCTCGTGCCGCTGCTGCGCGGCGAAACGGTGACGGCGAAGACGGACTGGTTCGAACTGAACGAAGCCCGGCTTCAGATGACGCCCTGGTCGCGTCCCAGCGTCGAGATTTCCGTCGCAAGCCAGGTGTCACCGACCGGCGCAACCGCTGCAGGCCGCCACGGCCTCGGCCTCCTCTCGATCGGCGCCACCTCCGCCGGCGGCTTCAATGCACTGTCCACCAACTGGACAATCGCGGAGGAAACCGCGAAAGACAGCGGCAACATGATGGACCGCAGCCAGTGGCGGCTTGTCGGCCCCGTGCATATCGCCGAGACCCGGGAGAAGGCACGCGAGAACGTGCGCTTCGGTCTTGAAAAGTGGCTCTACTACTTCCGCGAGGTCGCTGCCTTGCCGCTCGCGCCGACCGATGGCACCGACCCGGTGGATGCGCTTATCGCCTCCGGCATGGCCGTCATCGGCACACCGGACGATGCCATCGCACAGATCGAGCGCCTGCAGGAGCAGTCGGGCGGCTTCGGTGCTTTCCTCCAGATGGCGCACAACTGGGCCGACTTCGAGCAGACGAAACGCTCATACGAACTGATGGCGCGCTACGTCTTCCCGAAGTTCCAGCAGCTGAACGACAACCGCGACGCGTCGCTCGCCTGGGCGCGCGACAATCGTCCGACCTTCATGGGCGAAGCCATGATGGCGGTCGGCAGCCGCGTCGCGCAGCATGTCGAGAAGAAGGGCACGGAAAATATCCGCCCCGAAATTCTCGAAGCTATGGGCCTTGGCAAGAAGCCCGACGCAGCACAGTAAGCAATACGGACAAACGAAAAGGGCGGCCCGCGGGCCGCCCTTTTTTGTCGTCCAAGAGGTCGCTCTCAGAGCCTGAGTTCGCCGGCACAAATCTGGCCATAGAGGGCCTGATCGACGGGCACATATTTCTTCTGCACCGGGCAGTTGAAGAAAATAGGTTCGGGAATCGCCGACGGATCGAAACCTTCCTTCACAAGCTCGACCTTGCGGTGCTTGAAAGTGCCCGTGACTTCCATTTCCGGCTGGATACGCAGGAAAACCGGGACGGCGTAGTCCGGCAGTTCCTTCTGCATCTGCGCATGGAACCTGTCGAGATCGAGCGTGCCGTTCTCGGCGACGATGGACGCCATGCCGGCGCGGCCATCGGCTCCCGGCACATGCACGCCATAGACATTGGCTTCCTTGACGCCGGGGAAGACGGAGATCGCCTCTGCGACTTCGGATGTCGCAACGTTCTCGCCCTTCCAGCGGAACGTATCGCCGATGCGATCGACGAAATAGAAATAGCCGAGCTTGTCCTGACGCAGCAGATCGCCGGTCCGGAACCAGGCGTCACCCTCCTCGAACACGTTGCGAAGAATCTTCTTCTCGGTTTCTTCCTTCTTGGCATATCCGTCGAAGCGGCCCGTAGGCTGGTCGGGATCGTCGGTGATCTTGCCGAGCGCCTCGCCCGCCTCGCCAGGTTCCGCCTTGATGCAGAAGCCGTCTGCGCCGCGCACGGGCTGCTCGTTCTCGATGTCGAACTTCACGATCTCGACATTGAATTTCGCTTTTGCCCAACCGGGAATACGGCCGATAGCGCCTGTCGTGCCGTCGAAATTCATCAATGCGACGTTTCCTTCCGTCGCGCCGTAGAATTCGAGGACGTGAGGAATACGGAATCGCTGCTGGAATGCCTTCCAGATTTCCGGGCGGAGCCCGTTACCCACCGCCATGCGCAGCTTGTGTTTGCGCTCCTTGGGATGCTTTTCCGTGTTGAGAAGGTAGCGGCAGAGCTCGCCGATATACTGGAAGAGCGTCGCCTTGTACTTGACCGCATCGTCCCAGAAATGCGTGGCCGAAAACCTGCGGCGCAGGATCACCGATCCCCCGACCGTGAGCGTCGTGCCGACGGCACAGACACCGCCCGCCGAGTGATAGAGCGGCAACACGACATACATGCGATCCTTTTCGCCTGCATTGGTGCCCGCCGCGAAAGCACCCATCATGCTGTTCAGGCGAACATGCGGTATGCGTGCCGCCTTCGGATTGCCCGTCGTGCCGCTCGTGTAGATGAAGAGAGCATTGTCGTCCTGCGTCACATTCTTGCGGATATCCGCGGGCAGCGAATCTCCGGGAAGCTGTGCCAGTGCAGCGTCGAGGTCGTTTGCGCCCTGGACCTGACCGCCCGTCGTCCAGACCGTCATCGGCCGCTCGAGATGGTCGGACGCGGTCGAGAAGTTTTCGGCAAGCTCCGCACCGAGGACGAGATGATCCGCGCCCGAAATATTGAGGCAGTGGGCGAGCGGACCCTTGGTGAGGTTGGTGTTGATGAGCGCGGCGGTTCCGCCCGCCTTCACAATGCCGAGCCAGGCGACCAGATATTCGGGCCGGTTCTCCATCATCAGCGCGACGACATCGCCCCGGCCAAGCCCCTGTTCCTGCATCCAGCGCGCGTACTTGTTCGCTTCTTCATTGTATTGCCGGTACGTAAGTGTCCGATCCTCGAAGTAGATCGCGACGTTGTTCGGCTTGGTGCGCGCAAGCTCCTCGATCTTGTCCGAAAAGGTGTGGGAGGCGTCGGCCCTGATCTCCTTGAGCTTCTTCAGCGAACGGAGGGCCGCCCGCACGAATACGATTTCGTTGCCGACCCGCTTGAAGAAACCCATCTTTATCCATCCTCCCCAGTGATCGCTGCGTGAACGATATTTTCTTAAGTTATGCCTGCCATGCGGCAGAAGCGTCAAGAAAAGCCGCATTTCCGTACGTAAAATCAACCATTCAGCCACACGTGACAGGCGCGGGCGCCACCGGCATTATCCGCTTTCCGCGTGGGGCCATTGGGCTGGAAGCGAACAAGGAACGGCATGAACCGCAACAGCGAACAGGGAAGCGGAGAAGTTCTGCTCGACGTCATCGGTCAGCAATGCCCGCTGCCCGTGCTGCGAGCGCGAAAACGCCTGCTTCGCCTCACCCCCGGGGCGCTGCTCAGGGTTTTCGCCAGCGATCCCGTCGCCCGGATCGATATGCCGCATTTCTGCGCCGAGGCGGGGCATGAGTTGATCGACATCAGGGATCGGGGAACCTGGATCGAGTTTCTGATCCGGCGGGGCACGGATATTCGCGAACCCGAAGACGATCTGCTTTCGAAGCCGGTAAAGGATATCTAACCGGGAAAATCGAACTCGGCGGCGAGAACGGCATAGAGATATTCGTCCCGCCATTCACCCTGAATGAACTTGCTCTGACGGAAAGCGCCCTCGCGCCGCATGCCGAGCTTCTCCATCACCCGCGCGGATGCCTTGTTACGCTGATCGCAGGTGGCGACGATGCGCTGCAATCCGAAGTCTCGAAACCCGGCATGCGCAAGCCCTCGCGCAGCCTCCACCGCATATCCCTGACCCCAGTAATCGGGATGCAGGACATAGCCGATATCACCCGTCCGGTTTTCCCAATCGGCAAGTTTCAGACCGACGCCGCCGATGAGGCGAGGTCGTTCGCCCCGGCGCCCCGTTCCTTTCGCAACGATCGCAAGATCGAAGCTGGTGCGTGGCCGTTCCTTCTGGTCGTCCAGAAAGCCGCGGATTGTCTGTTTGCTCTGCATCAGGGTGTTCGGCCCCCAGACGAGAAACCGCGTCACCTCATCGCGCGACGAATAGGAATGAACGGCATCAAGGTCGCGCGAGACGAATTCCCGGAGCAGGAGGCGCGGCGTCTCGATCGGAAGCGAAAGCGCCGGATCAGGCTCGCTGCTCCGCCGAATCCTCACTTTCGAGCCGCCTTTTTCAACTGGGCTTTCTGCGTATCGCGAAACCCGACGGCGATTCCGGCGGAGCCCATGTCGAATACGGGCCGCTTTATGAGCGCGGGATGAGCCGCCATGAGCTTCACGGCCCCGGTTTCGGTTATGTCATCCTTGTCGCTGTCAGGCAGGCTGCGCCAGGTGGTGCTCGCCTTGTTGAGAAGCGTCTCCCACCCCGCCCCTTTGGCGAACCGCTTCACATCGGCGGCGGAAATGCCGTCCGCCCTGACATCGAGGAAACGATGAGCGATGCCCTCCGCCTCCAGCCACTTCAGCGCCTTGCGGCAGGTATCGCAATTCTTCAGTCCATAAACGATAAGCACCGGCCCCATCCCAGCTTCACTTTCCTCCATGAAAGCATAGCGGGGATGAGGCCGGTGCCAAGACCCATGAGGGCGGTCGAGCCGGGGACGCCCGTATCAGGCCGCGAGCTTCTCCTGCTCGGCCCGCAGCGCCTTGAACTCCGCCTCGGCGGCGAGAGAGAACGGCTCCGCTTCGCGATAGGCCGCAGGCGTCACGATCTTGAGCAACGCGCGGACTTCCGGCAGCGGCTTCGGAAGCATGGCTTCCCAATCGGTCTGGGGCAGCCATGCCGAGCTCTTGCCATTTCGGTATGCCTCGCGAATCACACGCCACACCTTCACGTTCGGAAGTGCCTTGCGGGTAATTCGCGCACCGACCAGAACGATGAAGCCGATGCCGCGATTCCGGGTCTGCGCATAGGTAAAGGAAAGAAGCGCAAGTTCGCCGAGCCCGTCGCGGCCGTAACCCGTCGTCACGTGCCAGAGATCGTGCTGGTCGCGGAGGCGATCGCCGAAAATCCGCTCGGCTTCCGTACGGTCGTCGCGACGGCGTACTTCCTCGCTCGCCGCGACGAGGCCGTCTGCTGTCAGGTTTTCACCCGCCATGAATTCGTAATAGGTGCGTCCGAGCGAGCCTTCCGGCAGGCTCGCTAGATAGGCCCGGTCGCTCAGCGTATCGATGAGATTCCGTTTCTCCGCGACGATCCGCTGGCCGGTGTCCGTTGCCATGAAACGCTGGAACTGACGATCCACGACACCACCCGCGAGAGCATCGATAACCTTGAAGACCTGACCGGTATCTTCCTTGTCGGCGATCAGCGCGCGGATCGCGCGGATCGCCTTCACGGGCTGGATACGCTTGCGTTTCCGCTTCGCCACAACCTTGCCGTCAAACTCTGTTGGGCTTGCAATCGTCATGGGTTATGTCCCGCTGCTATAGTGGTTCACCGCTACCAACCTTGGCTGAAAGATAGCAAGTACTGACATTCTTGTCAATATCCGATTTCCCGAAGTGGAGCCCCGTGTGTCCAGCGTTGCAAAAAATTCGGCCGCCAAGGCCGTTCCTGTCGCCAAATCTGCGGAAAAACCGGCCGCCAAGCGGGTTCGCCGAACCGCGGAGGAAGCCCGGCGGTTGATCCTCGATGCGGCGGAAGAACGCCTCGCACGGCAGGGTCCCGAGGGGTTGAGACTTCAGGATATCGCCCGCGATGTGGGCATTTCGCATCCCGCCATCCTGCATCACTTCGAAAGCCGGGAAGGCCTGGTGCGCGCGCTCATCGCCCGTACGAACGCGCAACTTCGAGACTCGCTGCTTGGCGCGCTCGGCAGCGATGCGGCGAACCAGGACGCGGCCGACCATATCGGCCATGTCTTCGAGGCATTGAGCGACCGGGGAACCGCCCGCCTCCTGTCATGGCTCCTGCTTACCGGCCGCGCGACCGAAGAATCCGATGCGCACAACATCATGGGTGAGATCGTCGAGGCGCTTCAGGCCAAGCGGGAAGAATATGCAAAGGACCAGGGAACGCCGGCGCCGGACAAGGAAGACACGCTCTTCATCGCCATGCTGACGGCAAACGCGGCTTTTGGTGAGGCGATCGTCGGCAGGCAACTCGCCGAAGCCGCCGGCCTCGACCAGGACGGTATCAAACGGTTCCGCAAATGGTTCGCGAAACTGCTGAACGATCACCTCGAAAGCGGGAGCTGATTCAGACAGCCTTCGCGCACAGGGCCGGGCTCTAGGCGTGGCATTCCACGAAAGTGTGCAGAAAATCGACCGCTGCCTCAACCTCATCCTGATACAGAAGATGCCCGGACGAGGACGGCCAAACCGAACTTGAGAATATGCGGCCAGCCGCGCCGCAATGCACAGGTTGGTGCCCCTGGCCGGACTCGAACCAGCACGTTGTTGCCAACAACAGATTTTGAGTCTGCCGCGTCTACCATTCCGCCACAGGGGCCCTGAAGCGCTGGGCGCGCATCATAATCGGCTGAGGCTTGCCTTCAATGGAAAAGAGGGCTGGCCCCGGCCTGGAATGCGGCGAGAAGGCGCGGGACAAGGGCAATGCCTCCATGCTTCAATGCGCGTCATGCTGGACCGCCTGCCATCGAATGCCATCCCCTGGATCCTGCTCGCCGTGAGCGCGGCGACCATCGGCGGCGCGCTCTTTTTCGAGCATGTACTGGGTTACGTGCCCTGTTCTCTCTGCCTTGACGGTCGCCAGCCCCACTATTTCGCAATGGCCGCGGCTCTGATCGCAGGCATCCTCTCGCGCGAAGCGAATATCGGCATCGGCGCACTGGTCTTTCTTGGCCTTTGCGTCGCCGCCTACCTCACGGGCGCCGGTATCTCCTTCTATCACGCCGGCGTCGAGTACCACTGGTGGGAGGGACCGGAGACCTGCGGTGGCGGCAATCTCGTCGCCAATTCGCTTGAAGACCTTCAGGCGGCGCTTCAGGGTGGAGCGCAAGCGCCGCGCTGCGACGAAGCGGCCTGGACGCTCTTCGGGATTTCGCTGGCCGGGTTCAATTTCGCGATCACGCTTGCCCTCGCAGCCCTTTCCGCGCTTCCGCTCCTGCGCTACTTCCGTGAAAGCCGGGGAGAAGCCTGATGACGATCCGCAACGACAGATCCGCGCCGAAATCGCCCCGCGTCTCCGCGCAGCCCGGCCGGGCGCGAAACGCCGCGATCGAGGAAATGATCCGCGTCGACCATGCGGGCGAATATGGGGCGGTCCGTATCTACGAAGGCCAGCGCGCCGTCTTCCGCAACCTGCCGCACAAGCAGGAAATCGCGGACGCACTGGATCGCATGGCGAAGGATGAGGAAGTCCATCTCTCCCGCTTCAACGAAATCGTCAACGAGCGCGGCGTGCGCCCGACCGCGTTGGCGCCTGTCTGGCATGTCGCCGGTTTCGCGCTCGGTGCGGCGACAGCGCTTCTCGGTGAGAAAGCGGCGCATGCCTGCACTGCTGCCGTCGAAGAGGTAATCGACGAACACTATAAGTCGCAGGTGAGCCGCCTCGACCAGATGGGGGCAGAGGAAAAGCCGCTCCGCGACACAATCGAGAAGTTTCGGCTGGAGGAAGTGGAGCATCGTGACGAGGCTCTGGCGTCCGGCGCAAGGGAAGCACCAGCCTATCCGCTCCTCTCCGGCGCCATCAAGGCGGCCTGCCGCCTCGCCATCAAGGTTTCCGAAAAGGCCTGAGCCTACGGCTCCAGTTCGCTGTCCCAGTAGAGATAGTCCTGCCAGCTTTCATGCAGGTAGTTCGGCGGGAACGCGCGGCCGTTCTTGTGCAGATCGCTGACCGAAGGACGGAACGGCGGCTGCATCGGAAACATCTCCGCCTGCGCCGGCATCTTGCCACCCTTCTTCAGATTACATGGTGCACAGGCAGTGATGACGTTGTCCCAGGTCGTCTGCCCGCCGCGCGAGCGCGGAACAACATGATCAAAGGTGAGTTCGTGCCGCGCGCCGCAATACTGGCAGGTGAACCGGTCGCGGAGAAACAGGTTGAACCGCGTGAAGGCAGGGAAGCGCGCGGGCTTCACATAGGACTTGAGCGACACGACGCTCGGAAGCTGCATCTCGAAATTCGGTGAACGCACCAGCGTGTCGTAGGACGAGACGATGTTCACGCGATCGAGAAAGACGGCCTTGATCGCGTCCTGCCATGACCAGAGCGAAAGGGGGTAATAGCTGAGCGGCCTGTAATCCGCGTTCAACACAAGAGCCGGACAAGCTTCCGGCGTGGCAAACGATCCGTGCACGCCACCCTCCTGAGGCCGGGGCCACCACATGCGGCCGACCCCTCTACGGCCTCATATTACTATATATGGTGCGACGGCTTTGTGAAGCTGCCAGTGCTGGACCGGCCGCTCACCCTGCCGCAACGACGCCTTGCAGCCTGCCAGCAAAGGCATCCTCGATAAAGCGCCCGCCCAGCTCAAGCCCGGTCTGGTCGATGCCGTGACCAAGCCCGTGCGAAACGTGCCACTGGACCGGAAGCCCCGCCTCACCCAGTGCCTGCACCGCCTGATGCATGCGCGAGACGGGTAGCATGTCGTCGGCATCGCCATGCAGCATCAGCACCGGCGGCCGGCAGGTCATTTCATCTCCAAGACGCTCGGGGACGGCAAGTGCGCCGGAATAACCGAGGATGCAGGCAGGCGCGACAGCACGGCGAAGCCCGACATGCAGGGACATCATGGTGCCCTGACTGAAGCCGACAAGAGCGAGCTGCGACCCGTCCAGGCCCCGCTGCCTCAATTGTTCGTCGATGAACCGGTCGAGCAGCGGCGCCGCCGCCGTCACCCCGAGCGCGATTTCCGACGGATCGAGCCGCGAAATCGGAAACCACTGATAGCCCATCGGATTGCCGTCACACCGCTGCGGCGCATTTGGCGCGATGAAGGCCGCATCGGGCAGAAGCTTCTGCCAATAGGGCGCAAGCGAGATCAGATCGTTGCCGTCGGATCCATAGCCGTGACACAGGATCACAAGCTGTTTCGCCACGCCGCTCACCGGTGCAACGCTCGGTCCTGTCAATGTCATGTCCCGTCTCCCCTTTCATCCCGCGCCAACGCGGGCTAACAATGCCTGCCACACTATGCCGCGCGGAGTTGCCGTTTCAATGCAGGATGACCAAAGCGGAGGAGACGTGCTCCGCTTCGCCCCAAGTCCGAACGGCTGGCTCCATCTCGGTCACGCCTATTCCGCGCTTTTCGCCTTCGAGACGGCAAAGCGCATCGGCGGCCGCTTCCTGCTGCGGATCGAGGACATCGACAAGGGGCGTTGCCGCCCCGAATACGAAGAGGCGATATATGAGGATCTCGCCTGGCTCGGGCTCGAATGGGAAGAACCCGTACGCCGCCAGTCCGAGCATTTCGCCGACTATGAAAGGGGCTTGAAGCACCTGCGCGAGATGGGTCTCGTCTATCCCTGTTTCGCAACGCGCAAGGAAATCCAGGACGCCATCGTTGCAAGCGGTATCCCGCTTCAGAACTGGCCGACCGACCCCGACGGCGCGCCGCTCTATCCCGGTATCTGCAAGGACATGCCGAAGGAGCGGCTGAACGAGCTGATGTGGGAGGGCCGAACCTATGCCTGGCGGCTCGACACGGAGAAGGCCAAACACGAGGCGGAGCGTATCAATGGCGGGCCGATCACATTCAACGAAGAGGGCGAGAGCGCGCGGGGCGACCATGGCCGGCTCGCAATCGAGCCGGAGCTCTTCGGCGATGTCGTCATTGCGCGAAAGGACGTGCCGACGAGCTACCACCTCGCCGTCACGATGGACGACGCACTGCAGGGCGTGACGCTGGTGACGCGCGGACAGGATCTCTTCCCCGCAACCTATGTCCACCGCCTCCTGCAGGTGCTACTCGGCCTTCCCGAGCCCCGCTACCACCATCACGGGCTCATCCGCGACCAAGCCGGACGGCGCTTGTCGAAAAGCGCAAGAGACATGGGGCTGAGGGAACTCCGCAGCGCCGGCAGGTCGCCTGCCGACATCCGGCGGATGGTCGGACTTTAACCATCGTCTCGAGAAGCCCTTGCTGGCGCGGAATCTGCTTCGAAGGTGTTGAACAAGCGGTTCGTTCCCGAAAAGGGACGAAACCGTGCCTTTTCGAACCCGAGGAGCCCCCCCGATGGCCGTCACGGAAGCGCCTGCTGTCTCAAAACCGCGCATCGACTGGATCGATGCCGTCAAGGGCCTGACCATCATTCTGGTCGTCATGGAGCACACCACCTTTGGTGTGCAGGGTGCTCTGGGTCACCTGCCGCCCGTTTTCGGCGCCATTGCCGACTTCGCGAAACCCTTCCGCATGCCGCTCTTCTTTCTGGTCGCGGGGCTCTTCGCCTACAAGGCCCTCTACGGCGATCTCCGAAAATTTGTCGACGGCAAGATCGTTCACTTCGCCTATTTCTATGTTCTGTGGTCCGTCATCCAGATCGGCATCAAGATCGCCGTACCGCATGACGGCGGCTGGCAGGTGACCTATGTCGACCTGCTCATGATCCCGATCCAGCCCTTCGCGGTTCTGTGGTTCATCTACTCGCTGGCAATGTTCTTCGCCGCCATGCGCCTCATGCGCAGCGCGCGCCCCGCCTATGTCTTCTTCTTCGCTATCGCCCTCTATTTCATGCGCCTCGACACCGGCTGGATGCTCATCGACGAATTCGCCTGGCGTTTCGTCTGGTTCGTTTCTGGCGTTTACGGCGCAAAACACGTATTCGAGATCGCGGACTGGGCGCGCGCCCGTCCGGCGAGCGGGCTCCTTCTCGCTGCGACGCTCCTCGTGAGTGTCGGCACCGTCGTCTTCTCGCACCTGATCGACATTCGCGGGCTGGAGCTTCTCATGGGTTTCGCCGGTGCCGGCGCGGCCATCATGCTCGTCAGCATTTCGGCGTCGAACGGTCTTGCCGGGCCGCTCGCCTTTGTCGGCCAGCACTCGCTCTATATCTTCCTTTCCTTCTTCCTCCCCATGGCGGCAACCCGCATTGCAATGGTGAAGCTCGGCGTCGAGAACGGAGACCTCATCACGCTCGTCGCCCTGACCATCGCTGTCGTCTCGCCGATCATCGGCTTCAGGATCCTCGAGAAGACGCCGCTCAATTTCCTCTACATCCGGCCCGACATGTTCCGTCTGACGGCGCCCCGCGAGTTCAAGCGGAACGTCGTGATGACTGCAGGCGGTGACTGAGGTTAGAGAAACCAGCCGATGAGGATCGTCAGCGTCACGATGCTGACGCCGGTCGACAGCACAACCGTGCTGGACGCGGCACCGGGCGCGGCCTGGTAACGGTTCGCGAGGATCGAGGAATAGACGCCTGTCGGCATCGCAGCGAGCAATGTCGCCGCGGTCACCCAGAGCGGTTCCAGCCCGAACAGATATTGCGTCATCACGAAGACAAGCGCCGGGTGCACGATGAGCTTGAAGAAGGTCGTGATGGAAGCGGCACCCACGGACCGGCGAATGCTGTAGCGCGTGAGCATGGCACCCAGCACGAAAAGGGCGCAGGGAATGGCGGAGCGCGCGACCATCTCGAGCGCCGAATCGATGATGCCGGGCAGCGGCACGCCGGTCTGCCCGTAGATGACGCCAGAGGCTATCCCGATGATGACGGGATTTTTCGCCGTATTGAGCAGCCCTTCCTTGAGAATCGCGCCAAAGCTCGGCGCTTCCTCTTCTCCCCGGGCGCGCGTGAGTTCCAGCAGGAACATCGCAATGGTGAAGAGGATGATCCCGTGGAAGGCGAGGATCAGGAAAACGGGGGTGCCCGCTTCCGGCCCAAAGCCCGTCAGGATGATCGGCAGGCCAAGCATGATCGTGTTGCCCTGCCCACAGCCGAAACCGAGCATGACGGAGTCGGAAGACGGCCGGCGCAGCACGTAAAACGCGATGAACGACCCCACCGCCCAGACCGTGAGCATCGCACCGTAATAGGAAACCCAGAGACCCCAGGGCAGCGTCGACGGAAATTCCGTATGGGCGAGATTCCGGAACAGCAGCGCCGGCATCGCGAAGGTGAAGACATAGGTATCGAGCCCGTCGACGCCTGCATGGCTGATGAGCTTCGAGCGCGCGCCGGCATAGCCGAGAGCAATCACGCCGAAGATCGGCAGAACGAGCGTGAGAGCGACTGGCATGGGACGTCCGGCGGCTTGTTGTGGAAGGCGCGCGGACACTAGCCCCGCGCCGACGCCGCGTCAAAAACAGGACTTACCAGTCGTAGAGACCGGTATACTTCTGGAAACCGGCCGCCTCCGCCCACGCCGCCCACTGTTCGCGGACGCGCTTGGTAACCGTTGGACTGCCGCCGCCTTGCCCCACGCCGAGCATCATGAGCTCCGCACAACCGGGATAGAGCGCCTCGGGATGCGGCAGCGCACCGCCTTTTGTGAGGTTCGCATACTCCGAATCTTCGAAGCCGTCCGTCAGCAGAATGACCGTGACGTCCGACGCATTGCAGTCGATAAGCTGTGAGGTGTTTTCGAGGAAGGAGATGACGTTCGTATAGCCTTGCGCCTGCAGTTTTCCCTGTGCGACGAGTTCGGGAACAGCCGAGATCAGCGCGCCGATGCCTTCGGCGACAGCCTGCGGCTTCGCGCGCGTCGAAATAACCTCGTCGATCTTGAGCGCGTTGACGCTGATGTCGTAGGAGCCGAAGGTACGAAGCATCACGTGCGAACGAAGCGGCAGGGCCTCAAGCTCGGAGGCCGTGCGCTGTCCGACACGCGCCGCGTAAGCGGCGTCTTCGACCAGCGGGTTGCTCTTCGACATGTCGAGACCGATCACCACCGTACGCGGACGGGACGGCTCATCGACCGCCCATGCGGCGCCGGAAAACGCCACCGCACAGAGAACGGCAAGAGAGAAGAGCCGCCGCATCTGCACGGCCTTCATTCGCCTGCCGATCCGATGGGAATGCGGCGCGACTGCCGCGGCGGCAGCACTTCACCGATGGGTTCGCGGATCGCTTCAAGACGCGCCGGTCCCGCCTTCATCGCATTGCGCGAGAGGCGATACCACCAATCGGCGAAGAGGTTCTCGGAGCGGGCGAGATGACGCGAATCCTCACAGGACTGGAGCCGGTCGGAAAAGGAATGCCCCGATCCATTGGCGAGCGCCGGCGTCTGCTTGCGGCGCCCGAGCAGTCCGCGGCCGCCCGATGCCTGAAGCAGTTTCCCGCTGTCGCCCTTGCGGCGCGCCTCGTCGAGCCCCTGCTCGTAGGAGCGGCATTCGCGCATGAGGCCCGTCCAGAGAAGGTGACGCCGGTTTTCCGGGCCTTCCATCTCGGACAATGAATGCCGGTTGCTGTCGTACTCGGCTTCGAGGGACGCGAGGCGCTCCATCGCCGCCCGGCGATGCTTGAAGTCGCGCGCGAGAAAGACCTTGCGCAGCGACTCGACCGCATAGTGGATGCAGAGCGCTGCGACGCCCGTCACCACGAGGAAGACGATGCCGAGCGAGGCAAGCCATGCCATCGGCTGCCAGCCGCGCATCTGGTCGATCTCGGTTGCGGTTCGCGTCGTTTCCTGCGTCGCCTCGGTCGAGATGCCGAGCCCCGCCAGCGCATTGCCGAGCGAGGAACCCACGCTGCCGTCGCTGGAAGCGGCAATGCCGTTCGGCAGCGACATGAGCGCGAGAAGAACGCCCACGCCCAGCAGCATGGTCAGCGCGAGCACGAAGACGATGCGGACGAAGACCGCCTTGCCGAACGGCCCGAGCTGCTCGTAAAGGATATGCGCCGCAACGGTCGCAAACAGAACCTGCATCGACTTGAAGGCGACGGACGAGCCAAGCGCGCCCGGCAGTTCCAGGAATTCGTTGGCAAGCGCGCGGGTCCAGAATTCGCTGACGATCATGTAGTCGACGACGAGCGCGCCGAAGGCGACAAGACCGACCAGCACGAATGTCATGAAGTAGAAGCTCGCGAACCGCGCCTGGCGCTCGCTCGCGACATAATTGCGCGTCATCTCGGCGCGCATATCCTCTGAAATGAGGGAGACGCCGTTGCTCATGACTTCGTCCCCCGGCTGAAGAAGCCTTTCTTCTTCGGCTTCTCTTCCCTGGCACCCTCGAGCGGCGCGGCCACGCGTTTCGCAAGTTCGCTTATTTCGCGCTCGAGCGTCTCCTGCCGCGCGCGGCGCCGGGCAAGCTCGGCAGCGTAGGCCGCGTCGAGCTCGGAGAGCCGTGAAAAGACATGAAGTTCCGGAAGGGGTTCGGCATTTCTGCCGTAGTGCCAGGCCGTCTGGCCCTTGTCCTGTCCGCCCTGCCCGCCAGTGGTGTCGAAACCGTCGCTCATCAGCCGGTCCTTTCCTCACGCACCCCGCTTTAACACTCTTTTAACTGTAACATTCTGGGCGGCCGGCGCGGAGTCCTGAAAAATCGAAAGAGATCGAAATAGAAGCAGCCCCAAGGACTTTGTGAGCCCAAACTTGATTGTCCCATTGGAGGACTTCAATGCGGCGGAAACATTATGGGAATATGGCGAGAATGTGATCCCTCTGCATTTGACCCGTGCAGCGCGGTTCCACACACGCTATCTGACCTGCACAGAAGCAGCGCAGAACGGGGAAATGGATGAGCCAAAGAGACGAGATATTCTGGGACAAGGCAGCCCGAAAATACGCCGCCTCTCCGATTGCGGACATGGCCGGACTTGAACGAACCCTGGCGCGCGTACGCGAGAAGCTGGCTCCGGGTCATCATGTACTTGAGCTGGGCTGCGGCACGGGCACGATCGCGCTGCGGCTCGCGGACGCTGTGGAAAGCTACCTCGCCACGGACATCTCCGCGCAAATGATCGCCATTGCACAAGAAAAACTGGCGAACCCCAAAATCGGACACCTGAAAGAGCGGTTGAGTTTCCGGCAGGCGACAGCCGGGCAATTGGCTGCGGCGTCCACCCGATACGATGCGATTCTGGGCTTCAACTATCTTCATCTGGCGGGAGATTCATCCAGCGTTCTCGCGAACATCCGCACGCTGCTGAAGCCGAAGGGGCTCTTCATTTCGAAGACGCCATGTGTTGGCGACATGAACCCGCTCATCCGCCTTGCGATCCCGCTCATGCGGGTCGCCGGCAAGGCGCCCGCTTCGGTGACACCATTTTCCTCGGTATCGCTGGAACGGGAAATCCGGGCCGCAGGATTCGAAATTCTCGAAAACGCGCGCCACGGCTCGGAACGAAAGGACACTCGACCCTTTATTGTGGCGCAGATGCCCTGAGCCGGTCAGGCCGCCTCTTCCGTGTTGTAGTCCACGAGACGGACCACCTCGGCCATGATGTCGTTGATCTGGAAATCCTTCGGCGTGTAGATCGCCGAGACGCCCGCGGCGCGGAGCTTCTCTTCATCGTCGGCCGGGATGATGCCGCCGACGACGACGGGGATCGTATCGAGCCCCGCGTCCTTCAACCGGGTCATCACATCCTCGACCAGCGAGATGTGGCTGCCGGACAGGATCGAGAGGCCGATCACATGGACCTCGCCATCCTGCGCCGCCTTCACGATCTGTTCGGGCGTGAGCCGGATGCCTTCGTAGACGACATCCATGCCGCTGTCGCGCGCACGCACCGCGATCTGTTCCGCGCCGTTCGAGTGGCCGTCGAGGCCCGGCTTGCCGACAAGGAACTTGAGCTTGCGGCCGAGCTTCGAGGAAACGGCGTTGACCATTTCGCGCACCCGGTCGAGATCGCCCGGCGCATTGCGCGCCGCGCTTGAAACGCCCGTCGGCGCGCGGTATTCGCCGAAGGTTTCGCGCAGCGCCGTGCCCCATTCGCCGGTGGTAACGCCGGCCTTCGCGCAGGCAATGGAGGGCTCCATGATGTTGCGGCCTTCTTTCGCCGCCGCACGGAGATCGGCAAGTGCTGCCGCGACGGCGTCATTGTCGCGCGTCTCACGCCACTTCTTCAGCGCCGCGATCTGCTCCGCTTCGACGCCCTTGTCGACGACATGGATCGAACCGGCACCCGTCGAGAGCGGCGAGGGCGAGGACTCTTCGTATTTGTTGACGCCGACGACGACCTGCCGCCCCGCTTCGATTTCCTCGAGACGCGCGGAATTGGATTCGACGAGCCGCTCCTTCATATAGGCGCTCTCGACGGCGGCGACCGCCCCGCCCATCTCCTCGATACGGGCGAGCTCTTCGCGCGCTTCGGCCTTCAGAGCCTCGACCTTCGCGTCCATCACCTTCGATCCGTCGAAGATGTCGGCATATTCGAGAAGGTCGCTTTCATAAGCGAGGATCTGCTGCGCGCGGAGCGACCATTGCTGGTCCCAGGGACGCGGCAGGCCGAGCGCCTCGTTCCACGCCGGCAACTGCACGGCACGCGCCCGTGCATTCTTCGAGAGCGTGACCGCGAGCATCTCGAGCAGGATGCGATAGACGTTGTTTTCCGGCTGCTGCTCGGTGAGGCCGAGCGAGTTCACCTGCACGCCGTAGCGGAAGCGGCGAAGCTTCGCATCCTCGACGCCATAGCGGTCGCGGCAGATCTCGTCCCAGAGATCGACGAAGGCGCGCATCTTGGCAATCTCGGTGATGAAACGAACACCGGCATTGACGAAGAAACTGATGCGGCCGACGACTTTCGCGAAGTCCTTCTCCGGCACCTGCCCGCCTTCCTTCACGCGGTCGAGCACGGCTTGCGCGGTCGCCAGCGCAAAGGCGAGTTCCTGCACCGGTGTCGCGCCCGCTTCCTGCAGGTGATAGGAGCAGACGTTGGTCGGATTCCACTTCGGCACTTCGGTATAGGTGTAGGAGACGACATCGGTCAGCAGCCGCATCGAGGGCGCGGGCGGAAAGACGTAGGTGCCCCGCGATAGATATTCCTTGATGATGTCGTTCTGGACGGTGCCCTGAAGCTTGGCCCGGTCCGCGCCATGCTCGTCGGCAACCGCGATATAGAGCGCCAACAGCCATGCCGCCGTGGCGTTGATCGTCATGGAGGTGTTCATCTGCTCCATGGGGATGCCGTCGAACAAGGCCCGCATGTCGCCGATATGCGAAACCGGCACGCCGACCTTGCCGACCTCGCCCTTCGCCAGCACGTGGTCGCTGTCGTAGCCCGTCTGGGTCGGCAGATCGAAAGCAATGGAAAGGCCCGTCTGGCCACGCGAAAGGTTCGTGCGGTAAAGCTCGTTCGAGGCCTTCGCCGTCGAGTGACCGGCATAGGTACGGAAAATCCAGGGCTTGTCCCTGACCGGACCGCCCTTGCCTTCTTCACCGTTCCCGCTCATCGCCTGACCTCGCGTCACCAAACCTTTGCCATGCCATTATCACAGGCTTTGCTGCGCTGCAAAAGAGCCATGGGGACCTCCGTCCGGCAATTGGCGTGACACGCATCGCAATAGATTTCGCGACGGGGGCCCGAAGCGCTACCCTGCACAAATCAGAACTGAAAACACCAGGGATGGACGAAATTCATGTCAGACCAGAATCAGGACCTCTTTCAACTCGCCATGTCGGAAGAGGCACGGCCTCTCATGGCCGCCGTGCAGAAGCACATCGCCGAGAATGTGGACCCCATCACGGAAGAATTCTTCCGCCTTCATGACGAGAAGACAGACCGCTGGACATGGCATCCGCGCCAGCTCGAGCTGCTGGAAGGCGCCAAGAACAAGGCCAAGGAATCGGGCCTCTGGAATTTCTTCCTGCCGGACTCCGAAATCGGCTCCGGCCTCACCAATCTCGACTACGCCTATATCGCCGTCGAACTCGGGAAGTCGCCGCTCGCGTCAGAGTCCCTCAATTGCAGCGCACCGGACACGGGCAACATGGAAGTGCTGGAACGCGTCGGCACGCCGGAGCAGAAGAAGAAATGGCTGGAGCCGCTCCTCAACGGCGAAATCCGCTCGGCCTATGCGATGACCGAACCCGACGTGCCGAGCTCGGACGCGAAGAACGTGCGCACCAGCGCCGTGCTCGACGGCGATGACTGGGTCATCAATGGCGAGAAGTTCTATATCTCGGGAGCAGGCGACCCGCGCTGCAAGATCATGATCGTGATGGTGCGCACCAGCCCCGATGCCCCGCCCAGCAAGCAGCAGTCGCAGATCCTCGTGCCGATCGACACCCCCGGCGTCGAGATTCTCGAAGGCATGAAGGTCTTCGGCAAGGATCATGCGCCGCAGGGCCACATGCACATCCGCTTCAACAATGTGCGCGTACCGAAGGAAAACATCCTGCTCGGCGAAGGCCGCGGCTTCGAAATCAGTCAGGTCCGCCTCGGGCCCGGCCGCATCCATCACTGCATGCGCTCGATCGGCAAGGCCGAAAAGGCCCTCGAACTGATGGTGAAGCGCTCGGCCACGCGCGAAGCCTTCGGCAAGCCGATCGCAAAGCTCGGCGGAAACCTCGAGATCATTTCGCGCGCCCGCATCGAGATCAACGCGATGCGTCTCGCCGTGCTTCAGGCCGCCAGAGCCATGGACGTGCTGGGCAACAAGGAAGCCCGCGTCTATGTCAGCGCGGTGAAGGCGATGGTGCCTGAGAAAGTCTGCCTCATCATCGATCAGGCGATCCAGATGCACGGCGCCGCCGGCATCTCGCAATGGACGCCGCTGGCCGACATGTACACGGACATGCGCCACCTGCGCTTTGCCGATGGTCCGGACGAAGTCCATCACATGGTCGTCGGCCGCGCCGAGGTGCAGAAGCACGGTCTCTGGTAGGACCTGCCCAAGCCGCTCCGGCTTCAAAGCCGCCGCGTGGAGATATCCCGCGGCGGCTTTTTCTTGAACGCCGAACCTGGAAGCTCAAAGCGCGTCGGTCAGGATGTCGACGATGACACCGGTTGCGAGAGAGACGAGCAGCACGTCGTCGCCGGCGATCAGCCGCTCGTAGTCGGCCCGCACCGGAAGACGGGACGACAGATCCCGTGGCAGGTAGCGCTTCGCGATGCCGGGCGGGAGCGGCTTGCCGCGCGCGAGGTTCTTCGCGATGCCCGGCGGCAACGGCTTAACTTCGGCAGGCGTAGTCGAGAAGTAGTCGCGGATGATACGAACCTCATCCGGTGCGAAGGAAACCGCAACCTCGACGCCGATCTCCGTTTCGGAACCGACGCCGCCGCCCTTGCCTGGCGGCGGTCCCTTGCCGTTGCCATTCCCGGCGAGCACGGCGCCCGGCAGCGCGACTGCAAATGTGAGCCCCAGAACCAAGAGTTTCGTCCGCATCTTTTCTTCTCCGCAAGTGAACACGGGAGAGACAGCAAGACGTGGAGTTGTGGCAGCAATTGGGCCCCGGCCACGAAATGCGTGTGCCAAAAGGAAAAGGCGCCGGGAGCCCGACGCCTTTTATCATCGTGAAGTTGCTGTTTTCTACTCCGCGGCCGCGGTAGCGTTCACGCCGCTTGCACGGGCCGCCATGCTCTCGATGTGACGGCGGCGGGCGTCGAATTCGAGCGCGATGCTTTCATCGTCGGACTGCATCTGGTCGACGTCCTGATTGGCGTAGTCCATGACGCCCATCTCTTCGTAGCCCTTGCGGATGCGCGGGCCCCACAGCCCGACATCCTTGACGATCGGCACGATGCGCTGGAAGAGCGACGAGCGGAACTTCGTCATGAAACCCGAATTGTACATGTGCTCGCCGCAGGCCACGGGATCGAGCCCGAGATTCTTCCAGACCTCGACGGCGTCGAAGCGGTCCCGCATGAGATAGCTCGCTTCGAGCAGGAACTCTTCGCGTTCGTCGCGTTCCTTCTCGGTGAGCTGCGGATAGTAGTCGCGCAGCGCGAGGCGCCCGAAGGCGACGTGACGGCTCTCGTCCTGCATCACGTAGGCGTTGACGGCGGCAGCAAGCGGGTTCTGCGCGTTGTCGCGGATCTGCGCGAAGGACGCGAGCGCCAGCCCCTCGATCACCACCTGCATGCCGAGATAGGTCATGTCCCAGCGGCTGTCGAGCAACGTCTGTTCGATCAGGTCCTGCAAGGGCTTCGTCATCGGATAGGCGAGCTGGAATTTCTCGAGCAGGCGCTTGTAGCTCTCGACATGACGCGCCTCGTCGATCACCTGCGTCGAGGCATAGAACTTCGAGTCCATGTCCGGCACCTGCGTCACGATCTTCGCGGTGCAGATCAGCGCGCCCTGTTCGCCCTGCATGAACTGCGAAAGCTGCCAGGCCTGAAAGTGCTTGCGCACATTGGCCTTCTCCTTGCGCGACATCTTCTCGAACTGATCCATGCCGTTGATCGGCAGCATCTCGTCGGGCAACTGTTCGGGATTGTCTTCGTCGAGCTCCTGGCTCCAGTCGAGACGCTCGTTCGCATCCCACTGCATCTCGACGCCCTTGCGATAGAGGCCCATCATCGCGGTGCGTTCGGGGTCGTAGTTCCAGTTGAACATGGCGTCGAAATTCTGCGGCACGGACCAGTGGCTGTCCTCGAGCGCGAGCGCGTAAGTGTCCTTGATTTTCTGCATCGGTCTCTCCTCCCTCCGAGCAATATACGGAGTATAACTCCGCATTAAACGCGACGCCATCCCGAAGAAAAGGCAGGATTCCCGCGGTTTCCCCACGAAAGGTTTATATTGCAGCGCAAAAGACCCTTGCATCCGCGACGTCAAATGCCAATGATCCGCGCCAAACGGCACCGAACGGCGAACGAGGTAAATTATGACGCATACGGATAAAAAGGACCTCTACGAGGTCGGAGAGATTCCGCCGCTCGGTCATGTTCCGAAAAACATGTATGCATGGGCGATCCGCCGCGACCGCGAGGGCCCGCCGCAGCAGGCGATGCAGGTCGAGGTCGTGCCGACATGGGAGATCGACAGCAACGAGGTGCTCGTCCTCGTGATGGCGGCAGGAGTCAACTACAATGGTGTGTGGGCCGGCCTCGGCACACCGGTCTCCGTCTTCGACGTCCACAAGGTGCCCTATCACATCGCGGGATCGGATGCCTCCGGCATCGTCTATGCGGTGGGCGCCAAGGTGAAGCGCTGGAAGGTCGGCGACGAAGTCGTCATCCATTGCAACCAGGATGATGGCGACGACGAGGAATGCAATGGCGGCGACCCGATGTTCTCGCCGACGCAACGCATCTGGGGCTACGAAACGCCGGACGGTTCCTTTGCGCAGTTCTGCCGCGTGCAGTCGCAGCAGCTGATGCCGCGCCCGAAGCACCTGACATGGGAAGAGAGCGCCTGCTACACGCTCACTCTCGCAACCGCCTATCGCATGCTGTTCGGTCACCGGCCGCATATTCTTTCGCCCGGACAGAACGTGCTGGTGTGGGGGGCGTCGGGCGGCCTCGGTTCCTTCGCCGTGCAGCTTTGCGCGACGGCGGGGGCGCACGCCATCGGCGTTATTTCCGACGACAGCAAACACGATTTCGTCATGTCGATGGGCGCGAAGGGCGTCATCAACAGAAAGGATTTCAACTGCTGGGGGCAATTGCCGAAGGTGAATTCGGAAGAGTTCAACGCCTTCATGAAGGAAGCGCGGAAGTTCGGCAAGGCGATCTGGGACATCACGGGCAAGGGCATCGATCCCGATATCGTATTCGAGCATCCCGGCGAATCGACCTTCCCGGTTTCCTGCATGGTGACGAAGCGCGGCGGCATGGTCGTCTTCTGCGCCGGCACCACGGGCTTCAACCTGACCTTCGACGCACGTTTCGTCTGGATGCGTCAGAAGCGCATTCAGGGCTCTCATTTCGCGCATCTGAAACAGGCGAGCGCCGCGAACCAGCTCGTGATCGAGCGGCGCATCGACCCCTGCATGTCGGAAGTCCTTCCGTGGACGGACATTCCGCTCGCACATACCAAGATGTGGAAGAACGAGCACCTGCCGGGCAACATGGCGGTGCTGGTTTCGGCCGCCCGGCCGGGCTTGCGCACCGTCGAGGACGCCATCGAAGCGGGGATAAAGGCAGCCTGAAACGGCCGACTGTCACCGAACTGTCATCGAAACGTCACAAAGCGATTTCGGGCGGCAATCGAACGCGAAAGGGCCGGGTTATCCCCGGCCCTTTTCATGTGCTGCGGGCGCTCACGCGCCACGCGGAAAATAATTTATTCCCGTTTGCGCTTTCGCCTGCGCGGTAGGGTGCGCGCGAAAAAGTAGTCCCCGGTTTTCAGGAACGCTTCAGGCGGCGGATTTTTCGGGTTCGGCCGGTTCGGCGGCGGGCGCCTCCTCCGCCGGGACCTGCTGCGGCTCTTCGGCCGGAACTTCCGCAACCGCTTCGGAAGGGTCCGCCGGCTCGGCTGCGGGAACCTCGCAGACGGGCGCCGCTTCCGGCGCTGCTTCGGCGGCGGGCTCAGCAGCAGCGACCGGCCCGGCGGAAGCCATTTCTTCCGTAGACGGAGCGGATACCTCCGGCGCGGACGCGACGCTCGCGGCGGCGACAACCGCCGGACGTCGCGCGGGGAGGCGGTCAAACGCGAACCTGTCCTCGCCATAGAAGACGAGCGGCATCAGGGAGGCGATGGCGAGCACCGCGAGAAGAAGGAAAGTGCTGACGCCGCCCGCGACGAGATCAAGCGGCGCGGCGGGAAACGGCCAGGCCGCGACGGCAGCAACGGCGAAGCTCACGAGAAGGAGCGGATAGGCGGCGATACGAAAGAAGCCGAGAAGGACGAGCAGCGCCAGCACCGCACCGAGCCCACCGGCAAGCTGTACCGAGAGCGGGTCGATCGCAAGGGAGGGGACCCACACGCCGAGAGGAGCAATCCCGCCCTCGGGCGACGCGACAAGCGCCGCCGCCCAGACCGCGACGAGAACCGCCAGAGCGCAACGCAGCAGCAGCAGGCCGAGAGCTTTCATCCGTACCCCTCCCTATCCGAGACGGGCGGCAGTCTGGCGGCAAGGACGCTCACACGCCAAGCACAGTTTTATGACGCCGGCCGCTGCAGCGGGCCGCCGCGCTCAACCGCCCGCGAGCCAGGCATCGGCCTCGTCGTAGAGCGCCTTCGCCTCCGGGCTCCTGTCGAGAACGACGGTCTTCGAAAGCTCGATGCCGGCCTTCTTCATGCTGGCGGCGAGAAAGCGAAGTTCGGCGGGAAAGGCGTCGAGCCCCTCGAAGACAGCGGCGGGCAACGCCGGCATGTCGACGGGGTCAATCCGGTCCTTTTCATAGATGGCGACACGCTTCCGGATCTTCCATGCGCCGTCACGTTTTTCGATGAGGTCCACGAAGCGCGCATGGGAGGTGGTATCGACGATGCCGAAGGGCGCGGACGACCGCACCATGATGACGACGTTCACCTCGCTCACCGCGCGCCCGCCCTCGACGCGGATCGACGGCACGCCGAACTGATGCTTGAGAAGAGCGGTGCCGTTGGCGGCGATCATCTTCGAGGCTTCGACGAAGCCTTCATGCGGCCCGTCATACCAGCTGATCGAAATCGTGCCGCCGGGATGGAAGACGGATGACAGTTCGGCCCAGCGCTCCTGATCGCGATAGAAGCCCCAATTGTTCACGAGCGCCGCAATTTCAGACTTCGCCGTCATATCCGTTCCTCCGCTGGAAGCATCCGCGCGCAAACCGGCCGGCGCGGCCAGAACCGCAATGAGCGCGAGACACGCCATTGTCATGCTTTTCATGTCGTCCCTCCCCGCGCCGTCGCGGCGCGAAAGGAAAGTGACAAACGGCGGATGGAGCGGCAATAGACGCGTGGTCAGTTTGGAAGAAGTGGTGGCTGCAACATTGTCTCTACCGCTCCCAGAAGTCCTTCGAGAACATGACGAGGATGGTCAGCAGTTCGAGGCGGCCAAGCAGCATGGCGAAGGCGAGGATGAGTTTCGGGCCGTCGGGGAGCGTCGCGAAATTGCCGGCGGGGCCGACGATGGGGCCGAGGCCCGGACCGACATTCGCGATGGCGGTGACGGCGGAGGAAAGCGCGGTGATGAAGTCGAGCCCGAAGGCGGCCAGCGCAAGCGCGACGACGAGCATGGAAGCGAGATAGACGAAGACGAAAAGCGCGACGGAGAAGACGATCTCGCGGCTCACCGTGCGCTCGCCATAGCGCAGCGTCTGCGCGACATGCGGATAAAGCGTCTGGCGCACCTGGGTACGGAACAGAATGGCGAGAATCTGCAGCCGGAAGATTTTCATGCCGCCCGCCGTGGAACCCGTGCAGCCGCCGATGAACATGAGAACGAAGAAGGACATCGTCGCCAAGGGTCCCCAGAGCTGGTAATCGTCGCTGGCGAAGCCCGACGTGGTGACGATCGAGGTGACGTTGAAGGCGGTGTGCGTGAGGGCCTGGAAGAAATCGAAGTCGCCGCGCGCGGTAAGCCAGAGCGCCATGACGACGGAAACGGAAGCAAGAAGGGTGATGAAACCCCTGACCTGCGGATCGTCCCAGATCTTCTCGCCCGCGCCCCTCAGCGTCTGCACATAGAGCGCGAGCGGCACGGCGCCCGAGATCATGAAGATCGTGCCGGTCCAGTGGATGAAGGAATTGTCGAAATAGCCGAACGACGCGTCATGCGTCGAGAAGCCCGCCGTCGCCACTGTCGTCATGGCGTGGTTCAACGCGTCGAAGGGCGTCATCCCGCCGACGATATAGGCGAGCGCACAGAGAAGCGTGAGCAGGAGGTAGACCTCGCCGATCGCGACCGCGATCTGGCCGGGACGCGGCAGCACCTTCTCGGTCTTGTCGGTGCTCTCGGTGCGGAAGAGCTGCATGCCGCCGACGCGCAGGAAGGGCAGAATGGCGACCGCGGTGACGATGATGCCGATACCGCCGACCCATTGCAGCAGCGAACGCCAGAGCAGAATGCCGGGCGGCGCGCGGTCGAGACCGACCATGACCGTGCCGCCGGTGGTGGTGACACCCGACATCGCCTCGAAGAAGGCGTCCGTGTAGTTCATGTCGAGCTGGGAGAAGGCGAAAGGAAGCGCCGAAAAAGCCCCGATCGAAAGCCAGCCGAAACTCGTCACGAAAAAGGTCGCACGATGGCCGAGGTCGCGGTTCTCGGTCTGGTTGGCGAGCATCAGCGCGCCGCCGACAAAGCCCGTGACCACGGCGCTCGACAGGAAAGCCTGCCAGTCGCCGCTGCGCGCGACGATTTCGGCAAGCACCGGCACCAGCATCAGCACCGCGAGCGCAACGAGCAGCGCCCCGATGACGAGCCCCACGACCTTGGTGCTGTCGACCGCTCCCGTGGCCCTGGCGCCGTCCATCGATACCCCCGTCGCACAATTCGAATCGCCCCACTCCGCTGGCCGGAGCCGGGGGTTCGAGATATATAGACATTGAGGAGCGGGTGCCATTCCCGAGAAAAGGCGCCCTTTCCGTCTCTTTTTACGCTGGACCGCCGGTCCGACCCATCCGCCGACCCTGTCCCGTCACACGAGCGAGTTGCCCTTCATGAGCCATGCCCCCGCCGCCGCCAGCCCCGCCGCCACGCAAGCCGGGGCGCTTCTGCCGGATCTCCTGCCGCTGACCGCGAAAGCCGTGGAAGCAGCGGATTCGCTGCTCGCGAAGGCGAAAGCGGCGGTTTTCGCGAAAGTGGCGAAGGACGGCAAGGTTTCCGCCGCGCTGGTGGAGAAGGAGCAGTTCGCCGCGCACGGGCTCGCCTGGGCGGCAACCTATGTGGAAGCGCTGCGCCAGCTTGCCGCCTATGCCGCGCGCATGGACCGCGAAGGCCGCTTCGGCGAGTTCGAGGCGCTGATCGTGCAGACGGCCTTCGGCGAGTATCTCGCCCAGATGACCGGCGGCATTCCGATGAGCCAGGGCGAGACGGTGCGCCCGCAGGACCTCGGCCTCAGCGACGAGGACGCTGCCGCCTTCCGCACCGACGCCGTGAAGACGCTGTGCGCCGCCGGCAACACGGTGGAGACGCGCGCCCGGCTCGCCGAACTGATCGGCGCGAATGCGGGCGCGGCGACCTTCGGCGATACCGGCCTCGAGGAAACCTACGACGCGATCCGCGACCAGATGCGGAAATTCGCCGATGCCGAAGTGATGCCTCACGCGCATGAGTGGCACCTGAAGGACGACTACATTCCGATGGAGGTGATCGCGCAGATGTCGGAGCTCGGCGTCTTCGGACTGACGATCCCGGAGGAATTCGGCGGGCTCGGCCTCGGCAAGGAGTCGATGTGCGTCGTCTCGGAGGAATTGAGCCGCGGCTATATCGGCGTCGGCTCGCTCGGCACGCGCTCGGAAATCGCGGCCGAACTGATCCTCGGCGGCGGCACGAAGGAGCAGAAGGAAAAATGGCTGCCGAAGATTGCGAGCGGCGAAGTGCTGCCGACGGCGGTCTTCACCGAGCCGAACACCGGCTCCGACCTTGCAAGCCTGAAGACGCGCGGAAAGAAGGACGGCGACGTCTACAGGATCAACGGCAACAAGACCTGGATCACCCATGCGGCGCGCGCGGACGTGATGACGCTGCTCTGCCGCACGAACGATGAGCCGGGCTACAAGGGGCTTTCGATGCTGCTCGCGGAAAAGCCGCGCGGCGACGACAACGAACCCTTCCCGGCGAAGGGCATGTCGGGCGGCGAGATCGAGGTGCTCGGCTATCGCGGCATGAAGGAATTCGAGATCGGCTTCGACGATTTCGAGGTGAAGGCGGAGAACCTGCTCGGCGGCGAGGAAGGCCAGGGCTTCAAGCAGTTGATGCAGACCTTCGAAAGCGCGCGCATCCAGACGGCGGCGCGCGCCGTCGGCGTCGCGCAGTCGGCGCTCGAACTCGGACTTCGCTACGCGCAGGAACGCATCCAGTTTTCAAAGCCGCTGATGAGTTTCCCGCGCGTCTTCGGAAAGCTCGTGATGATGGCGGCCGAAATCATGGTGGCGCGCCAGCTCACCTACTTTGCCGCGCGCGAGAAGGACGGCGGCCGGCGCTGCGACCTCGAAGCGGGCATGGCCAAGCTGCTGGCGGCGCGCATCGCCTGGGCGGCGGCGGACAACGCGCTGCAGATCCACGGCGGCAACGGCTTCGCGCTCGAATATCCGGTGAGCCGCGTGCTTTGCGATGCGCGTATTCTGAACATTTTCGAAGGCGCGGCCGAAATTCAGGCGCAGGTGATCGCGCGCCGGTTGCTCGAAGGAGGGAACTGAGACCATGAACGAAGTTTTCACATGGCTCGGCCCCATTGCGATGGCGGCCGTGCTTCTCGTGCTGTTTCTCGGCCTCTGGAACATGATGCGCGGCGGCTCGGCGAGCCGCTCGCAGACGCTGATGCGCTGGCGCGTGGGGCTGCAGTTCCTCGCCATCGTCGTGATCATGGCCGGGCTCTATCTGAGTACGCTGTAAGGGACGCAAGCTTCTTTTTTCGACGAAGCGGCCGGATGGGGCTTATGATGCGCCCTGCCCCGCGCATACCCGGGAACAGGGGTGGGGCTCTGCCAAGAGGAGGCCACGCGATGACGGAACGAGAGATTTCCGCCGCCGAACTGCCGAAGAACCACATCACCATTTCCGGCCGCAGCATGGCCTATTCGGAAATGGGCGAAGGCGATCCGATCGTCTTCCTGCACGGCAATCCGACATCTTCCTATCTGTGGCGCAACGTGATGCCGCATCTGAGGACCCAGGGACGCTGCATCGCGCCCGACCTGATCGGCATGGGCGACAGCGACAAGCTCGAACCCTCGGGTCCGACGCGCTACACCTTCCGCGAACATCGCCGCTTTCTCGACGCCTTTCTCGAATCGATGGGCGTGACGAAGAACGTGACGCTGGTGATCCACGACTGGGGCTCCGCGCTCGGTTTCGACTGGGCGAACCGGAACCGGAACGCGGTCGAAGGCATCGCCTATATGGAAGGGATCGTGCGCCCGCTCGAATGGAGCGAGTGGAGCGAGGCGGCGACGCAGATATTCAAGGGATTCCGCTCCGACGCGGGCGAGGAAATGATCCTGCGCAAGAACCTCTTCATCGAGGCCGTGCTGCCGGGCTCGATCCTGCGCAAGCTGACAGATGAGGAAATGGCGGTCTATCGCCGTCCCTTCCTCAACGAGGGCGAGGACCGGCGGCCGACGCTGACCTGGCCGCGCCAGATCCCGCTTGGCGGCGAACCGGAAGACGTGGTCGACATCGCGAAGGACTACGCGCACTGGATGGCGGAGAACGATCTGCCGAAACTCTTCGTCAATGCCGATCCCGGCGCAATTCTGATCGGTGCGCAGCGCGAATTCTGCCGGAGCTGGAAGAACCAGACAGAAGTAACCGTGAAGGGCAACCACTTCCTGCAGGAAGACAGCCCGCACGAAATCGGCGAGGCAATCGCGAAGTGGCGCCAGTCCTGGAAGAAATAGAGGGCTTGAAGAAACAGGCGTCGGATACGCTTTGACTTGATCCCGGCCTCGGGACGCGCGAGTCTCCGTCATTGCCACAGCCAGGGGGGACCCAAGCCATGACAGACAGCACCGTTTCCGGTACCGCGACTTTTCCGTCCGCGATCAAGGCCCTGCACTGGGCCCTCGCCGTTCTCGTTCTTCTGATGATCTATGGCGGCTTCACGCTGAGCCGCGAGACGGCGACATATCACTTCGGCACCGGCCTCGTGATCCTCGTGCTGATGGTGATCTGGCTCGCCGTCAAGAGCGGCAAGCCGCGCCCGGCCTATCCCGACATGCCGCGCTGGCAGGAGATCACCGCAAAGGCGGTGCATCACGGGCTTTACGCCTGTGTGACGCTGCAGCCGATCTTCGGCCTGATGATGGTTTCCTTCTCGAAGGGCTCACCCGTTGCCTTCACGGTCATTCCGCTGAAGATCGTGCAGAACGACCTCATCAACGAAATCGGCCATGTTGCCCATATGGTCAACGCGTTCATCATCACAGGGCTGGTGACGCTTCACATTCTGGCGGCGCTCTATCATCACCTCGTCCTGAAGGACAATGTGCTGAAGCGGATGCTGCCCGGCAGAGCCTGAGGGCAAGAGAAGGCGGAGACGAGATGGTCACGCTCAACAAGATCTACACGAAGAGCGGCGACAAGGGCACGACCGCGCTTGCGACCGGCGAGCGCGTGCCGAAACACGCGCTGCGGATCGAAAGCTACGGCACGACGGACGAGACGAATTCGGTGATCGGCATCGTGCGGCTCCATACGCAAGGCATGCCGACGCTCGACGCCATGCTCGGACGCATCCAGAACGAGCTCTTCGATCTCGGCGCCGACCTCGCGACGCCGGAAAAGGACGAGAAGCTCGATTACGAGCCGCTCAGGATCGTGGAAGGCCAGGTGACGCGGCTCGAAGCGGAAATCGACGAAATGAACGCGGCACTCGAGCCGCTGCGCTCCTTCGTTCTGCCGGGGGGAACGCCGGCGGCGGCCTATCTCCACCTCGCCCGCACCGTCTGCCGCCGCGCGGAACGGCAGGTAACGGCGCTGAAGGAAGGCCCGCATGAGCATGTCAGCGAGGCGGCGCTCAAATATCTCAACCGGTTGTCCGATTTCCTCTTCGTCGCGGCGCGCTACGCCAATCTCGGCGAGGACGGGAACGGCCCCGGCGACGTGATGTGGGTGCCGGGCGGCACGCGCTGAGGCACAGCTTCTTCTTCCCACCCTCCCTCAAGGGGAGGGTGGGAAGAACAGAGACACGGGAACCGCCCGGAATCCCTATTCGTTGACAGGGGCGGACGGGGCCACTAGGTTCCCGCACCGCAACAGCAGCTATTGTGGCACCGGGCGAGTTGGCCTCGTTTTACCCAGAAAACAGCCGTTTTCAAGGCAGCCAGCCGCCGCCCAGACTTACACAAAGACCGGCGCCAAGGTATCCGTGAGGCCGGGGGTTGTTCTTCCCCGTTTCTCGCCGCCAAGGCAATGCGCAGGGAGTCCGCCTCGATGAAAGTCCTCGTAGCTATCAAGCGAGTGGTCGACTACAACGTGAAAATCCGCGTGAAATCGGATGGCAGCGGCGTCGACCTCGCCAATGTAAAGATGTCGATGAACCCGTTCGACGAGATCGCCGTTGAAGAAGCGGTGCGCCTCAAGGAAGCGGGCACGGCGACGGAAGTGGTCGCCGTTTCGATCGGCGTTCAGCAGACCACCGAAACCATCCGCACCGCGCTCGCCATGGGCGCCGACCGCGGCATCCTGGTGAAGACGGACGAAACCGTCGAACCGCTCAACGTCGCCAAGATCCTCAAGGGTGTGGCGGAAGCGGAAAAGCCGGACCTCATCATCCTCGGCAAGCAGGCGATCGACGACGACTGCAACCAGACCGGCCAGATGCTTTCCGCGCTGCTCGGCTGGGCGCAGGGCACCTTCGCCTCCAAGGTCGAGATCGAGGGCGACAGCCTGAAGCTCACCCGTGAAATCGACGGCGGTCTCCAGTCGCTGAAGCTGAAGATGCCGGCGGTTGTCACCACCGACCTTCGCCTCAACGAGCCGCGTTACGCGTCGCTGCCGAACATCATGAAGGCAAAGAAGAAGCCCATCGACGAAAAGGCGCCGGGCGATTTCGGCGTCGAGATCAAGCAGCATCTCGAAGTCGTGAAAGTCAGCGAGCCGCCGCAGCGCTCCGCCGGCATCAAGGTTGAATCGGCCGCCGAACTCGTGTCGAAGCTCAAGGAAGCGGGAGTAATCGGATGACCACGCTTGTTATTGCAGACCACAACAACAAGGCGCTCGCCGACGCGACCGCGAAGACCGTCACCGCCGCCTCGAAGATCGGCGGAGACATCGTCGTCCTCGTCGCGGGCAAGGGCTGCGACGCGGTGGCGGAAGCCGCCTCGAAGCTCGACGGCGTGAAGAAGGTGATCGTCGCCGACGACGCGCTTTACGAGCACCCCGTCGCCGAACCGCTTGCCGCGCTCGTCGTGAGCCTTGCAGGCGACTATGACGCGATCGTCACGGCCGCGACCACCGTCGGCAAGAACTTCATGCCGCGCGTCGCCGCCCTTCTCGACGTGGCGCAGATTTCGGAAGTGACCGCCGTCGAGGGCGCCGACACGTTCGAGCGTCCGATCTATGCCGGCAACGCCATCCAGACGGTGAAGGCGACCGACGCGAAGAAGGTCATCACGGTCCGCACCACCGCCTTCCCGGCGGCGGGCCAGGGCGGCTCGGCTTCGGTCGAGAAGATCGGCGCGGCCGACAATCCGGGCCTCTCGGAATTCGTGGGCGAAGAGCTGACGAAGTCCGACCGTCCCGAACTCACCTCGGCCAAGATCATCATTTCGGGCGGCCGCGGCATGCAGAACGGCGAGAACTTCGCCATGCTGGAAAAGATCGCGGACAAGCTCGGCGCCGGCGTCGGTGCCTCGCGCGCCGCGGTCGATGCGGGCTTCGTGCCGAACGACTACCAGGTCGGCCAGACCGGCAAGGTCGTCGCCCCGGAACTCTATATCGCCGTCGGCATTTCCGGCGCCATCCAGCATCTGGCCGGCATGAAGGACTCGAAGGTCATCGTCGCGATCAACAAGGACGAAGAGGCGCCGATCTTCCAGGTTGCCGATTACGGCCTCGTGGCGGACCTCTTCAAGGCGGTGCCGGAGCTCGAGGAAGAGCTCGGCAAGGCCGGTCTCTGAACGCCAGCAAGACCGGAGAGACGGAAATCGAAGCGCCGCCGGGCCTCCCGGCGGCGCTTTCTCTTTACGCTGCAGGCCTTCCGCGCCATTCTTGGGCAGATTGGAAGAAGGGGCGCTCCCCCGCCGGATCGCGCCGCGGCAAGAGGCCGGAAAATCACGGGTTTCGAGTAATGAAGTTTCGCAAGGTGGGCGTCATCGGCGCCGGGCAGATGGGCAACGGGATCGCGCATGTCTGCGCGCTGGCGGGCTACGATGTCGCGCTCTACGACATCTCGCGCGAGCGCATCGAGGCGGGACTCGCGACCATCGACGGCAACATGGCCCGGCAGGTGTCGAGCGACCGCATCACGGTCGAACAGCGCGACGCGGCGCTGGAGAAGCTCAAAGCCGCCGACAGCATGGAAGGCTTCGAGGACGCCGACATCGTGATCGAGTCCGCGACCGAGAGCGAAGACGTCAAACGCAAGATCTTCGCCGATCTCTGCCCGCATCTGCGCGAGGACGCGCTGATCGCGACCAACACCTCGTCGATCTCGATCACCCGCCTCGCCGCCTCGACGGACCGTCCCGAGCGCTTCATGGGCGTTCACTTCATGAACCCGGTGCCGGTGATGGAGCTCGTCGAACTGGTGCGCGGCATCGCGACCGACGATGCGACCTTCGACGCGATGCAGGACTTCGCGAGTTCGCTCGGCAAGAAGATCGCGAACGCGGAAGACTTCCCGGCCTTCATCGTGAACCGCATCCTACTGCCGATGATCAACGAGGCGGTCTATACGCTTTACGAGGGCGTCGGCTCGGTCGAAAGCATCGACAAGGCGATGAAGCTCGGCGCGAACCACCCGATGGGCCCGCTGCAACTTGCGGACTTCATCGGCCTCGACACCTGCCTTTCGATCATGCAGGTGCTCTATGACGGGCTGGCGGATTCGAAGTACCGCCCCTGCCCGCTGCTGGTGAAATATGTCGAGGCAGGCTGGCTCGGCCGCAAGACGCAGCGCGGCTTCTACGATTATCGGGGCGAAAAGCCGGTCCCGACGCGCTAGGGGCCGTTTCGCGCCAGAAACGAAACGCTGCCAATTCGTTAACCCGGCAAGGCGATAATCGCCCCATGCGTCGCGAGAACGCATGGAGGGGTGGAGGAATGGCCAGCAGTTTCGACACGGGCGAACGCGCGAGGAAGATTACCAACGAACCGCAATTCATCGACGCGCCGGAGCACCCTTCGGCGGCGGCGCTGCATGCCTATCTGGAGGAAAAGCGCGGGACGCGCGAAATGCCGGATCGCGCCGACATCCGTCCCTCCGAGATCGCCCGCTTCATGCCGAACATCATCATCGCCGAGGCGGTGAACGGCGGCGAAGACTTTCGTACACGGCTCTTCGGGACCGCGCTCGTCGAACTTCTGGGCGAGGAGCGGACAGGCAAGCTTCTGTCGGAATACGCCGAAGAGGCCACCGCCTTTTCAAGCCGGAATCCGGAAGCCGTGCAGCGGCGCTGGACCTACATCACGCAGAAGGCCTTTTTCGGCCGCAAGCCGGTCTTCGTGAAAGTGCCCTTTGCGGCCTCGGGCCGCCTCTATCTCGTCGGCCACTGCATCTCCGTGCCACTGACGGCGGGCGGCACCGAGCCCGCCCAGACCATCGGCGCCCTCTTCGTCTCGAAAGTCGATCCCGCCGGAGATTGACGCGCGCCGCGCGAGGCGTATTCTGCCCGGCTTCGTGACGCTGCGGAGCATCCGGGAGAGGAGCTCCGCGCCATGACCGCCACACGACCCTCGGACGATCCGCTCGCCGCGAACCTCGCGCGCTGGGAGGAACAGGTCGACATTCATGTCGGTTCGGATTTCTACCGCATGAAGGAATTTCTCGGCGGCGAGAGTTCGCTCGATCCGATCGTCCTTTCGGAAATCGGCACCGTGCGGGGCAAGCGCCTTCTCCATCTGCAATGCCATTTCGGCCTCGACACGCTTTCCCTCGCCCGGGAAGGCGCGGAGGCGACGGGCCTCGACTTCTCGCCGAAGGCGATAGCGGCGGCGGAGAAGCTCGCGCGCGAGGCCGGGCTCGATGCACGTTTCGTCTGCGCGCGCGTGGACGACGCGCCTGCGAAGGCGGGTACCGGCTACGACATCGTCTTTTCGAGCTGGGGCGTCCTCATGTGGCTGCCCGATCTCGGCGTCTGGGCAAGGAACATCGCGGCCTGCCTCGCGCCGGGCGGCATGTTCTATCTCGCGGAAGGACACCCGATCACCTGGACCTTCGAGGACGAAAGCGAGCGGATCGAGGAGAACTTCCGGATCGTGCGCTCCTATTTTCTCGAGGGGCCGCAGCAATGGGAGAACGCCCATGACTATGCAGAGCCCGGCATCAAGCTCACCCATTTCAGAAGCAACGAATGGCAGCACACGCTGGGCGAGGTGGTGACGGCGCTGGCGGAAGCGGGGCTCGCAATCGAGTTCCTGCACGAGCATGACCGGCTGCCCTGGCCGGCGGTGCCGGGCATGGTGCGCGTGGACGAGCACTATTTCATGGCGCCCGACGGCGCGCCGGCCATGCCGCTCAGCTATTCGGTGAAGGCGCGTAAAGCCTGAGGGCTTCCTCGATGAGCCCCTTCGCGTCCTCGCTCGCCCAGGGGGCGGGACCGGCCATGCGGCCAAGCTCCTCGCCGTCGGGCGAAATCAGGATGGTCGTGGGGAGGCCGAAGGCGCCCAGCGTGAAGTTCGCCTTCGCCGAGGGGTCGTGATAGAGCGCGAGGTTTTCCGCCTCCACCTTGTCGAGAAAGGCGGCGACGGCTTCTGGCCCCGAACTGTCGACCGAAAGCGCGACCACCTCGAAACGCTCGCCCCCCATTTCGGCCTGAAGCGCGTCGAGCTCCGGCATTTCCTCGCGGCAGGGCGCACACCAGGTGGCCCAGAGATTGAGCAGGACGAGCTTGCCCCGGAAATCGGCGAGGCTCGTCTCCCGGCCCTGCCGGTCGCGAAATCCGACCTCCGGCAGCGCCGTGGGAACCGGTTTCGGCGTGAAATTGGCCACTTCGCCGGCCGCAGCCGCATCGAGTGCGGCATAGGCCCCCGAGGGCACGCCCGCGTCCGGGTTGCCGCCCCCCTGCCCGATCAAGTATACCGCCCCAGCGATCAGGGCGGCCGCTCCGGCCAGAACGGCGATCAGTTTGGGGCTTACCTGGGGCATTCCGTACTCTTTATCGGTTTCTTTTTGGGGTGAGCCCGCGGACCCGCCCCGGAGAACAGCAATGAGCAACAAGATGTGGGGCGGCCGCTTCGGCGAGGGCCCCGACCGGATCATGGAGGAAATCAACGCCTCCATCGGCTTCGACCAGCGCTTCTTCGCCCAGGACATAAGGGGCTCGAAGGCGCACGCGGCCATGTTGGCCGAAAAGGGAATTATCTCAAGGGAAGATGCCGACAAAATCGTCGCAGGTCTCGACACGGTTCTGGCCGAGATCGAGGGCGGCCATTTCGAATTCCGGCGCGAGCTCGAAGACATCCACATGAACGTGGAATCGCGGCTCGCCGACCTGATCGGCGCGGCGGCGGGCCGGCTGCACACGGCGCGCTCGCGCAACGACCAGGTCGCGACCGACTTCCGGCTGTGGGTGCGCGACGCGATGGACACCATCGACGCGGCGCTGGCCGAGCTGCAGGTGGCCTTCCTCGACCAGGCGGAGGCGCACGCCGCGACGATCATGCCCGGCTTCACCCATCTGCAGACCGCGCAGCCGGTGACCTTCGGTCATCACCTGATGGCCTATGTGGAAATGATCGGGCGCGATCGCGGCCGCTGCGCCGCTGCGCGCGAGCGCCTCAACGAGTGCCCGCTCGGCGCGGCTGCGCTCGCCGGCACGGCGTTTCCGATCGACCGGTCGGCAACGGCGGAGGCGCTGGGCTTTGCCCGCCCGACCGCCAATTCGATGGATTCCGTCTCCGATCGCGACTTCGCGCTGGAAGCGCTGTCGGCGGCCAACATCTGCGCGCTGCATCTCTCCCGGCTCGCCGAGGAAATCGTGATCTGGTGCTCGGCGCCGTTCGCGTTCGTGCAACTCTCCGACAAGTTCACCACCGGCTCCTCGATCATGCCGCAGAAGCGCAACCCCGACGCCGCCGAACTGGTGCGGGCCAAGACCGGACGCGTCCTCGGCGCGCTGACGACGCTGACGACGGTGATGAAGGGCCTGCCGCTCGCCTATTC
>CAJXOU010000005.1 GCA_913057645.1 uncultured Rhodobiaceae bacterium
GCCCCCGACAATTGTGCCAGCACCATCGTCACCACATGACCCCAGGGCGAGAGCTGACGCTTCGCACGACCGCTGCGGTGTCGAGCCGCTTCCCGCTCGAACCATCCCCGAGGCACCGCTTGGAGCAATTGGGCAAACACCGTAGATTGATAGCGCATGGCTTGGGCTCTCCGAGCTTCATTCAACCGCGTTCGTCGCAAAACACAGTTGAATCCAAGCCATGCAACCCGTCCACCCATTCCTTAACCGGACAGCAGTGGGCTTGACCCGGGGGTCCAGCAGCCGCGCTTCCCCTACTCAGACTTTCAATCAAGTCTCATCCTCGCGCCGTGCCCCCCGGATTTGCAATGCAGCGTAGGGGAAAGGCTCGAATCAGCAGCCAGCCTATCTGAACCATTACTCGCAGCAGTCGCCGCCTATGCCACAAAAAATGCAGCTTGGGTCGCGACCTGCTATTTTGCTCGCACTCAGAAACGGACTTCTCTCAATTATCAGGCAGCAATCGAGATAAGAATGACACTGGACATCAGGGGAAGTGTAAAAAACACGAAGCTGAGCTCGAATCCGTATGTTGTCTTTGAAGAGCTTATTTCCAACGCAATCGACTCATTCTTGATTCGGAAAAGTCAGGATACATCCGTCTCCGACTTGCGGGTTGATATTCAAGTCACCTTTTCTTCCGCTGATCTTCTGGATGACCAAGAAACTATGTCCGTAGTATGCCGAGACAACGGATGTGGTTTGGGCGACGAGCAACTCAAAGCGTTCCTGACAAAAGATACGTCCTACAAAGACGACCTCGCTATTCCTGGAATCGGTAAGTGTAGAGGCGCTGGCCGTATTCAGTTCTTTCATCATTTTTCGAGCATATCGATCGACAGCACTTGCCGCGATGCATCCACCGTTGTGCGACGGGTGATGCAATATTCAGAGCCACAGAAGCTGATTGAATCCCACAACTTCGCTTCTAGTCCCGGCCGGGAGAGCGAGATCGGAACGGTTATAAGGTTTGAAAAGTTCAGAGACGCAGTTCGCTCGCGTATCGCAGATGGAAATAAACTTAGCGATTTGTTTTCTTCACATACGCTGAAGAAACAAATGTTGGTGGCCTTTCTGCAAAGGCTGGTCAGTCTGGGCGAAGGCCTTGGTGACTTCGAGATAAAATTTACCACTAGCCAAGAGAAGTCGGACGATCAAATCGAATTCCTCAGATATGCCGATCTACCAAAAATAAATAAGAAGCGCGTTGTTGATGTCGAAGAATGCGATCCGAAATCAGGCGAGAAGCTTGGTACTTATCAGAGATTCGAGTTGTCTCATTATCGGTTGGACGCGACCCAGTTCGATCTCCCCAAGAACGCAATTGCACTGTGCGCAAAGTCGTCGCCTGTGAAGGATATTACTTCTAGCTATCTCCGGACTAGATCGGAACAAAACAATCCAGTGGGTGGGTATCACCACATTGTACTTGTCGAAGGCGATTTCCTCGATCAGCACGTTAATGAACAACGCGACGATTTTGACAACATTCCGAAAGAAATTCCTTCTGGTGACATGTTCTCAGTTGAGAAAATTTCTTATGCAGCACTCCACGAAGTTATTGACCCTGTGATTGAGGGGATGGTGGTGCCGTCGGGTTGGAAGAAGGAGGAGGTCCTCAAAGAAGTCACCGATCAATTTGGAGTCAGCGAAGCCATGTTGGTGGACACATCTACTCGCATTGTTTACGGCGACTCCCCTAAGGCTGTGGTCGAGAGAGTTTTGAAAAAATATCAGGAAATGGTGATTGATGAGACTGCAGAAATATTCGACTTGAAAGAAGAAATTATGAGGGCTGAGCCAGATTCGGATGAGTTCAGGGAGAAGATCAATGACTTATCGTGGAAGTATACATCGTCGCTGAAAAACTTTGACATGGCGAACTTATCGCAGCTCGTTGTTCGCCGTGCAGCGATCGTAGAAATCCTAGAGCTTGCGTGCAGTCGGGAATTGGTTATGCAGGCCACCGTCGAGGGTAGGCGGCGGAAGGACGAGAGAATTATACACAGCATTTTCTTCCCTATGCGGAAAGATAGCGCTGAAATTTCTGATCACGACATTTGGCTGCTCAGTGAAGAGTACCACTATTATGATTACATTGCGTCAGATACGCCTCTGGCAAACATTACATGGAATGGCGAAAAAGTATTTGAGAGCGACATAGATAGCGATTTTGAAAAGTTGCTCGCTCGGCGAGCTGATGAGAATGCTGGTAAGCGACCGGACATCGCTTTGTTCAATAGCGAGGGTTCGGCGATCATCGTCGAGTTCAAGGCTCCCGGCGTGCAGTTGGATGATTATGTCGGAGACCTCACGGAATACTCTCACCTCCTTGCCGCAAAGTCCGGAGGGAAGCTCAAGAAGTTCTATTGTTACCTAATTGGAGATACCGTTAATCCGCTGCGCTTGAGTGGATGGACGCCCTTTGCCATGGGTAACGGGTGGTTCCGATCAAGCGAACTTCGAGATCCCGGTACCCGAGTGCAGCTCGGTGAGACGTACTCGGAAATATTGTATTTCAGCGATGTCGTGGAACGAGCAAAAAAGAGAATTGGAGTTTATCAGAGGAAGCTCAACCTCAATCTCAGACATTAGGATTTGCTTAGCTGCCGCGGTGTCATGCAATGGCAAACAAAAAACGGCGTCCCGAAGGGCGCCGTTCTGATTCTATCGGTGCGGCTTCGCCGCGCTCTTTGCGTCCTCGCGCCTTCGCGTGAGCCTTCTCCGTGCCTCCGTGTGACACCTTTCTCTGCGGCTCTGCGCCTCTGCGTGAATCAAAAAGCGGCAAACATGAAGTTTGCCGCTTCTGGATTGCTTCGTCGGCCTTGCGGCCTTCTCGCAATGACGAGCGAGAGGGAAGGGCGCTAAGCCCTCAGTGCTGGCTCTCCGGCATCTGCACCCTGATCCCGTCGATCGCGTCGCTCGCGACGATCTGGCACGAGAGCCGCGAGTTGTCTTCGCGCCGTTCGCAGAAGTCGAGCATGCTCTCTTCCATCGTCTCGATCCCGGCGAGCTTCCCCTGCCATTCGTCGGGCACATAGACCATGCAGGTGGCACACGCGCAGGCGCCGCCGCAATCGCCGTCGATGCCGGGAATGCCCTGTTTCACCGCCGCTTCCATCAGCGACATGCCGTTCTGGACCTCGATCGTGTGTTCCGTGCCGTCATTCTCGACATAGGTAACCTTCGCCATTCCGTTCCGCGCCTCCACGCTACTTGTCTTTGTTGTGTCGCTCGCCGTTCAGCCGGCGATTTCCTTTACTGGGATCGCTTCGTCGCGAATGCGCGCCGGGTCGAGCACCGCCTTCTTCTGCGTCAGCATTTTCGCCATCATGAATTCCGGCGCGCGGTTGACCGCGTCGACCGCGACGAGAACGCCGTCCTTCAGATAGAACACCGCGAAGCTGCGCCCGCTCTCCGGGTCGCCGCGTACCACGGCCTGCGTGTATCCCGCCGAAAGCCCCACGATCTGCAGCTTGAGGTCGTACTGGTCCGACCAGAACCACGGCACCTGGTTGTAGGGCTTCTCCTTGCCGGCCAGCGTCGCGGCCGCCGTCTTTCCCTGCTCGATGGCGTTGTGCACGCTTTCGAGCCGCAGCCGGTGGCCATAGACCGCGCTCGGATGGCTGGTGCAGTCGCCCGCCGCGCAGATATCCGGGTCGGACGTGCGGCACTGCTCGTCCACCACGATGCCGTTCGAGACCTCGAGCCCGGCTTCGGACGCCAGTTCCGTGTTCGGAATGATGCCGATGCCGACGACGACGAAGTCGCAGGGGAAACGCTTGCCCTCGCCGGAGACGACGGCTTCGACCTTGTCGGTTCCTTCGAAGCCCGCGACGGTGACGCCCGTCTCGATGGTCACGCCTTCTTCCCGGTGCACGCGTTCGTAGAAATGCGACACGATCGGGTCCACCACGCGCGCCATCACGCGGTCCGCCGTTTCGAGCACGGTGACGCTGAGCCCACGCTTCGCCGCGACCGCCGCCACTTCCAGCCCGATATAGCCGCCGCCGACGACGACCATCCTCGCGCCTTCCCTGAAATGCGCCTGGATCGATTTCACGTCCTCGATGTTGCGGAGATAATGCACGCCGTCGAGTTCGAAGCCTGGCACGTTGATCTCGCGCACGCGGCTGCCCGTCGCGATCAGCAGCTTGCCGTAATCGAAGCCGCGGCCGTCGCCGGTCAGGATGCGCTTCTGGCGCCGGTCGATCTCCGTCACCCGCGTGCCCCAATGCGTTTCCACGTTCGACTGCGTATAGAAGTCGGCGCCTTTCAGCTCCACCCGGTCATAGCCGATTTCGCCCGCGAGGAATTTCTTGCTGAGCGGCGGCCGCTGATAGGGCGCATAGGGCTCGTCGCCGAAGAGCTTTATCGGCCCCTCGAAGCCTTCCGCCCGCAGGCTCTGCACGGCCTGCGCCGCCGCCTGGCCCGCGCCGATGATGAGAATGTCGTCCGCCATCTTCCTCCCTCGCCCCGCCGCGTTCTTTCCGCCGCGCTTTCATCCGTACAAGGATGAATCTGGGGCCGTCCTCAAACAAAGGTGTCACCCCGGTGGAAACCGGGGTCCATGGGCCTCCCGGCACCCCGTGATCCCGCTTCCGGGGCGCTCGCCGCCCCCCGCGCAGTCTCCCCCGAAAATATGCGGAGATAAACTACGCAAACGCCGGATTTATATACCCTCTTTCGGGGGATTGCGCCTCACCCCCTCCTCGCGGCGGATCGCCGCGCGCCGGGCTCGTGCGGCACTGTCCGAAGTGTAACACGCCAAAAAATGACGCCAGCGTCAACTTTTTTGTGGGGGCTCCCGCGGGGAGCGGGCAGGGACTTGTCCCCATGGGGATATCCCGTCTTATGGCGAATCGGCGCGCGGCCGGAAAAACTTGTTCCCGGGGGCCTTCTCCCCGGTTTCGCGCGAGCGCCGCCTTGTGTGACGTTTCGATGACAGTTCGGTGACAGTCGCCCCGGTTTATCCCCGTTCGGCCCCTGTCACAGAGCTTGTCCCCGCCTCGTCTTGTCTCTGAAACCATGCCCCAAAAGCAGTCAAGGAGGCTTCCCCATGAGCACCGATCTCACCCCCCGCATGAACCCCTACAAGGCCGCGCCCGCCGCCTACAAGCCGCTGATCGAGCTTCAGGCGTATACGGATCAATGCGGCCTCGAGCCCTCGCTGCTGGAACTCGTGAAGACCCGCGCCTCGCAGATCAACGGCTGCGCCTTCTGCCTCGAAATGCACACTCGCGAGGCCCGCGCCGCCGGCGAAAGCGAGGCGCGGCTCTATCTCCTGAACGCGTGGCATGAGTCGCCGCTCTACACGGAGCGCGAGCGCGCGGCGCTGCAATGGACGGAAGCGGTGACGCGCGTCAGCGAAACCGGCGTGCCCGACGAGGTATGGAAGGCCGTCAGCGCGGCGTTTTCCGAACAGGAAATCGCGAACCTCACCGTCGCCATCGGCATGATCAATGTCTGGAACAGGCTGGCCGTCTCGTTCCGCTCGCTTCATCCGGTCACGGAGGAACAGCAGCGGAAAACCGCCTAAAGCAGCATGGATTTGCTCTTCGCCTTCACCACGCCATAGTCGAAGGTGAAGGCGGAGAGGATCATGTTCGCGGTCTCGCCATCCTCGGAAAGCGGCAGGAAAATGGAGTCGAACGTGTCGAAGCCGTCGGCAAGCCAGGCCGCGTCGCCATGTGCCCGCACCGGCAGCTTCAGTTCCGCCGCCTGCCTGTGAACGGACTGCACGCTCCTAACCGCATCCGCGCCGAACGGCTCGAAGGCTTCCGTGATCGTCTTGCCGGTCGCGTCCGCGCCGAAATAATGCGCCACCTTCGTCCCGATCAGCCGGTAGCGGAAATCGCTGAACCCCGTCAGCACATCGACAAGGATGATCCAGCCGAGCTGGTCGCGCAGCTCAAGCGGGCTGATTTCCGCCCGCGTCGGCATCGTCCGTGTGCCCCGTTTCGCGTTCCAGTAGGCATGGATGTCGGCCAGAACCGGATGCTCGATGCGAGCAGGGTTCACCTCCGCCAGGGTCCGCTCCCGAATATCGTTCATCGCCCCGCGTCTCCCCTCATTCCGCAACGGCAGTCTGTCCCGCGATCCTTAACGGGACCCTAAGGTAAAGTAACTTTATGGAAATTGCCGTGCCGCTTGGCGCGCCCCGTGCCGCCGCGCTACAAACGCTCATGACTGCGGAAAACCTGAGCATTCTGGAGTTCGAGCTGGCCGATGAGGCGGCGACCCGCGCCCTTGGCGGCGCGCTTGCGGGCCGCCTCCGGCCGGGCGATCTGATCCTCCTCGAAGGCGATCTGGGCGCCGGAAAGACCGCGCTCGCCCGCGCCCTTGTGCAGGCCCATCTCGCCGCCCACGGCCTCGCCGAGGACGTGCCGTCGCCGACCTTCACCCTCGTTCAGACTTATGAAAGCCCGGCCCTTCTCATCGCCCATGTCGACCTCTACCGCATCGAGGACGCATCCGAATTGCGCGAGCTCGGCCTCGCCGAAACCATCGACGAAGGCGTCGTCATCGTCGAATGGCCGGAGCGCGCGGCGCGGGAAATCCGCCGCCTCTCGCGCGATTGTCTCGACATCTCGCTCGCTCTCATGCCAGAAGGCATACGTCGCGCGCGGCTTGAAGGCAGGGGAAGCTGGGCCGCGCGGCTCGAGGGGCTGACGATTTGACGACGCGCGAGGAAACGATCCGCGCCTTCCTCAAGGAAGCCGGCTGGGAAAAGGCGGAGCGCCGTCCGCTCGCGGGCGACGCCTCGACGCGCCGCTATGAGCGCCTCTCGCTCTCGGGCCGTCCCGCCGTGCTGATGGACTGGCCCTCCGGTCCCGACGCCCCCGTCATTGAAGGCCGCGCCGCCTACAGCCGCATCGCGCATCTCGCGGAGGATTGCCGTCCCTTCGTCGCGGTCGGCGAGCATCTGCGCGGCCTCGGCCTCGCCGCACCGGAAATCTTCGCCCGCGATCTCGCGCATGGCCTGCTGCTGCTGGAAGATCTCGGCGACCACGTCTATGGCGAGTTGATCGAAAAGGGCGAGGGGCCCGCCGGCGAACCGCTCGACGACCTCTACCGCGCCGGCATGGAAACCATACTCCGCCTGCAATCCGTGCCCGCGCCCGCCGCGCTTCCCGTCGGCGACGGCACGGCGCATGAATTGCCCCGCTTCGACGACAGCGTCTTCCGCGCCGAGCTCGACGTGCTGCTCGACTGGTATTTCCCGGTGGTGCTGGAACGCGAGGCGACGGCGCAGATGCGCGCCGATTATCACGGGCTCTGGACGGCGCTGCGGCCGCATGTCGATGCCGGTGTTGAGACGCTTTTCCTGCGCGACTACCACTCCCCCAACATGCTCTGGCTCGGGGATCGCGACGGCGCGGCCCGCGTCGGCCTCATCGACTTTCAGGATGCGCTGATCGGGTCGCGCGCCTATGACGTCGTTTCCTTCCTGCAGGACGCGCGGCGCGACGTGCCGCCGGCCCGCGAGCAAGCCATGCTCGCGCTTTACCTCGAACGCGCGAAGGCGGAACTTCCCGGTTTCGACGAAGAAGAATTCCGCGCTTCCTATGCCGTCCTCGGCGCGGAACGCGCGCTGCGTCTCATCGGCCTCTGGCCGCGTCTCCTGAAGCGCGACGGCAAACCGCACTACATGGCGCACATGCCGCGCACCATGGATTATCTCCGCCGCAATCTCGCGCATCCCGTACTGGGCGATCTCCGCGCCTGGCTCGATGCCCATGTCCTCGCAAAGGTTTGAGATGACGGGCCGCGTGCGCAGGGCGATGGTCATGGCGGCAGGCAAGGGCACGCGCATGCGCCCCCTGACCGACACCATGCCGAAACCGCTCGTGCCCTTCGGAGGGAAACCTCTGATCGATCATGTGCTCGACCGTCTGGAAGAAGCCGGTATCGAGGAAGCGGTGGTCAATGTCCACCACTTCGCGGACATGCTGGAAGCCCATCTCGCGGCGCGCAAGAGCCCGCGCATCGTGATCTCGGACGAGCGCGCCGAACTCCTCGACACGGGCGGCGGCACGAAGAAGGCGCTGCCGCTTCTGGGTGAGGAGCCGATCCTCACCTTCAATTCCGATTCCGTCTGGGCCGAAGAGCTCGGCTCGAATCTCGCGGAGCTGATCGCCGCCTGGGACCCGGAGCGCATGGACGCCCTGCTGATGATCGCCGAGGCGGCCCGCACCATCGGCTATGTCGGCCGCGGCGATTTCAACATGGACGCAGCGGGCCTTCTCTCCCGCCGGGGGCCTTCCACGACCGCGCCCTTCATGTTCGCCGGCGTCCAGATCGTGAAGCCCGCCCTCTTCGCGGACGGCCCGGCGGGCCCCTTCTCGACCAACCTCGTCTGGGACCGCCTGATCGAAAAAGCCCGCCTTTTCGGCCACCGCATGACCGGCACCTGGATGCATGTCGGCGCCCCGGACGATCTCGCCGAGGCGGAAGCCTTCCTGCGGGATTTGTGAGCGGCATTATCGTTCGAGGGACGCTACGATGGGCCCCATGAGGGCCGATTCCCCAACGCTTTTCACCATGCCGCCCGGCACGCCGTTTCTCGAGCGGCTGGCGGCGACGTTGCTCGAAGACCTGTCGCTCGGCGGCCGCTTCGAGGGCGATTTCGTGCTCGCCGACGCCACGATCCTGCTGCCCACCCGCCGCGCCGTCCGCGCGCTGGGCGATGCCTTCCTGCGGGCGGGCGAAGGCCGGGCGCTGATCCTGCCGTCGATCCGCGCGCTCGGCGATATCGACGAGGAAGAACTCGTTCTCGATCCCGTGGGCCTCGGCGCCGAGGCCCTGTCTCTGCCGCCCGCCATGCCCGCCCTCGAGCGCCAGCTCCGTCTGGCCCGCCTTATCGCGGACGAAGGCGGCGCGGACAAGGTGCGCGCGCTCGGTCTCGCCGCGGATCTCGGCCGTTTCCTCGACATGATCGTGACGGAAGGCGCCGATCTCTCCGCGCTCGCGAGCCTCGTGCCGCAGGAATTCGCGGACCACTGGCAGATCACGCTCGACTTCCTGAAGGTCCTGACGGCGCGCTGGCCGGAGGAACTCGCGCGTCTCGGCTACATGGAACAGGCCGAACGCCGCAACCGTCTCCTGCGCGCGCAGGCGGAAGCCTGGACCGCGAAGCCGCCGGCCGGTCCGGTCATCGCGGCAGGCTCCACCGGCTCCATTCCCGCCACCGCCGATCTGCTGAAAATCGTCGCGCATCTCCCCTGCGGGGCGGTCGTGCTGCCGGGCCTCGATCTCGCTCTCGACGACGAGAGCTGGAAAACGATCGGCGAACCCGGCACCGCCTCGCACCCGCAATACGGCATGAAGAAACTTCTCGCGCATCTGCGGGCGGAACGCGCCGATGTCGCGCTCTGGCCGGGCACCGGGATATCCCCGCGCCGTACCGCCCGTGCCAGTCTCCTGTCGGAAGCGCTGCGCCCCGCCGAGACGACCGACAAATGGCTGCAACGGCTCTCGGCGCTGAAAGGACAAGCGAAGGAGGGGCTGGCAGGCCTGTCGATGATCGAGGCGCCCGGCGAGCGGGACGAGGCCGGGGCGATTGCGCTCCTGATGCGCGAGGTGCTCGAAACGCCCGGCAAGACCGCCGCCCTGGTCACACCCGACCGGAAGCTCGCGCGCCGCGTCGCGATGGAGCTTCGCCGCTGGCAGGTGGAAGTGAACGATTCCGGCGGCGAGCCGCTCAAGAACACCGCGCCCGTTTCGTTTCTTCGGCTCGTCGCGGAAATGGTGACGGAGGAATTCGCGCCGGTTGCGCTGCTTGCCTGCCTGAAGCACCCATTGGCGGCCGCTGGCGAAGACCCGGGAGCGTTTCGCACCGGGGTCCGCCGGCTGGAGGCATTGCTGCTGCGCGGGCCGCGCCCCGCCGCAGGCATTGCGGGCCTCCGCGCGGCGGTGAAGGAAGCCGGGAACGACGAAAGAAGGAGCCGCCATCTGCCGCGGCTCGCTGCGTTGATTGACCTGATCGAGCGATGCATGTCGCCGCTCGCCGATGCGATGCTGGAGCGGCGTGAAACGGCGGACATCGTGCGGGCTCATATCGCCGCCGCCGAGAATCTGGCGGAGACGGCAGGAGAAAAGGGAACAGGGCGGCTCTGGAAGGAAGAGGCGGGCGAGGCGGCGGCGAATTTCATCCGGGAGCTGATGGACGCGGCACCGGCGTTCGGAGATATCGATCCGCGGACCTATGCGCGCCTTTTCGCCGAACTTCTTGGCGGCCGGGTCCTTCGCCCCCGCTGGGGTCTCCATCCCCGGCTTTTCATCTGGGGTCCGCTCGAGGCTCGCCTTCAACACGCCGATCGCATGATCCTCGGTGGCCTCAATGAAGGAAAATGGCCGGCAGAAGCGAATATCGATCCCTGGCTCAACAGGCCGATGCGGGCCGCCATGGGCCTCGAGCCACCGGAACGTCGCATCGGCCTCGCGGCGCATGATTTCGCGGAAGGCGCATCGGCCATTGAGTCCGTCTTGACCCGGTCGCTGAAGGTCGAGGGTGCCCCCGCCGTCGCCTCGCGATGGTGGCTCCGCCTCGAAACGGTCCGCAGCGGTGTCGGCGGCGAGGATCTGGCGGACGAAAAATGGTGGAAATGGGCGCAGAAGCTGGACCGGCCGGAAAAGCTGCTCGTTCCGGTTCGTCCGCGACCTGCTCCGCCGCTCGAGGCGCGCCCGGTCAGATTCTCCGTGACGGAAATCGAAACGCTGATCCGCGACCCTTACGCGATCTATGCGAAGAAGATCCTGAAGCTGCCCGTGCTCGATCCCGTCGACGCCGATATCGCCGCCGCCGAACGGGGCACCATCGTGCATGAGGCGCTCGAGCGCTTCGTCGACGAGTATCCGGTGGAGCTTCCGGAGAATGCGCTGGAACGTCTTGTCGAAATCGGACAGGAGGTCTTCGCCCATGCGATTGGCCGGCCGGGCGTCGCCGCCTTCTGGTGGCCCCGCTTCCGGCGCATAGCGCGCTGGATCGTGGAGCATGAGCGTGAGGAGCGGGCGAACCTCCGCCGGGCCTATGCAGAAGCGCGCGGCGAAATCCTGATCGGCGATCTCGCGCGGCCCGTGACGCTTGTCGGCAAGGCGGACCGGATCGACCTGCGCGAAGACGGTACGGTCGACATCGTCGACTACAAGACAGGCATGTTGCCCAGCGCGCGCCAGGTCGAAATTGGTCTTGCACCGCAGCTGCCGCTCGAGGCCGCCATCGCTGCGCGCGGCGGCTTCCGGGAAAAATCGGAAGGCAACGCGGAAATCCCCCCGGCAAGAACACGCCGCATGATTTACATGCGCCTGACAGGCGGAGAGACCGCGGGAGAGATGCGCGCCGTTTCCGACCCGGATGGCGAGCTCGCGGAGAACATCTTTGCTTCGCTGGTCGCGCTTCTCGGCCAGTATGAAGACGAAGAGACGCCGTATCTTTCCCGCCCGCGTCCGATGTTCTGGGGCCGCTATGCCGACTACGACCATCTTGCGCGCGTCAAGGAATGGTCTGCGGCGGGCGAGGACAGCGAATGAGCGGTGTCGCCCGGAAGGATATGGCCCCCGACGAAGCGCAGCGGCGCGCCTCGCATCCCGAAACCTCCGTCTGGGTGTCGGCCAATGCCGGGTCGGGCAAGACGCATGCCCTGACGACGCGGGTCGCACGATTGCTGCTCGCAGGCACCGAACCCGAGCGTATTCTCTGTCTCACTTTCACCAAGGCGGCGGCCGCCGAAATGTCGGCGCGTCTCTACAAGCGTCTCGGTGGCTGGGCGACAATGGCGGATGCCGAGCTGGCACCGGCCATCGCCGATATCGGCGGCAAGAAGCCCGGAGCGGGCGAGCTCGCGACCGCTCGCCGTCTCTTTGCGCGTGCGGTCGAAACGCCCGGTGGTTTGAAGATTCAGACGATCCACGCCTTCTGTGAGCGGCTTCTCGGCCGCTTCCCCCTTGAAGCCGATGTGCCGCCGCAGTTCGAGATTCTCGACGAGAGACGGGCACAGGAACTGATAGCCGAGGTGCGGGACGCGGTTTTGCGCCGCGCCAGCGAAGCGCCTGAAACGCCGATCGGCCTCTCGCTTGCGCATGTCGTCTCACGCGTCGACGAACTCACCTTCGGCAAGTTGCTGACGGAAGTAATCGGCCAGCGCGGCAATTTCGTGAAGATGCGCGAGCGTTTCGGTGGACTGGAAGGAATTTGTGCCGCTATTCGCGTGGCGCTGTCGGTCGAGGCCGGCGCCACTTCGGATGTTCTCCTCGCCGAGATAGCGGCCATCGCGGAAGAAGACATGCGCCAGGCGGCGACTGTTCTGATGGAGGGGACGAAGACGGATGCGGAGCGCGCGGCGGCTCTCCATGCCTTTCTCGCCGCACCCGAGCGGATAGACGCCGTCGACGACTATATCGGTGTGTTCCTCACAAAGGAGATGACGCCACGCAAGACCGTCATCACGAAGAAACTCGGCGAAGAGAATCCTCAAATTGCGCACGCGTTGGAGAAGGAACAAGAGCGTGTCCTGCACCTTGTCAGCCGGCTCAAGGCCGTTCGTGTCGCTGAAGCGACGGAGGCCGTCGTAACGATTGCCGTCACGATCCTCGATACTTTCGAGGAAGAGAAACGGGCACGTGCTCTGCTCGACTATGACGACCTGATCGCGAAGGCGCGCGCACTGCTCACGAGAAGCGCCATGGCACCCTGGGTGCTCTACAAACTCGATGGCGGCATCGACCATATTCTCGTGGACGAAGCACAGGACACCAGCCCCGAACAATGGGATGTAGTGGCGCGGATCGCCGATGAATTTCTGTCGGGGCACGGCGCCCGCGAGGTCGTGCGCACGATATTTGCCGTCGGTGACGAGAAACAATCGATCTTCTCGTTCCAGGGCGCTGATCCCACCCGCTTCGATGACATGAAGCGTTACTTCGAAAAGCAGGTGAAGGGAGCCGAAAGGCGATGGGATTATGTCCCGCTTACCCGCTCCTTCCGCTCCGTTCCGGAAGTTCTGAGGACTGTCGATCGCGTCTTCGAACTCGAAAGGGCCCGCAACGGGTTGACTGCGTCGGGAGATGTTGATCCCCATATTGCGCATCGCGATCTGGATGCGGGCCTCGTCGAAATCTGGGATCTGGAAGAACCGGAGGAGGGAGAGGAGGCTGACCCCTGGGATGCGCCGCTCGACTATGTCGCGGGCGCGGCGCCCATGTCGCGCCTCGCCGCCCGCATCGCGCAAACCATTCGCGGCTGGCTCGACGACGGAGAAGAACTCCCCGCAAAAGGCCGCCCCATTCGTCCGGGCGATATCCTTGTCCTCGTGCGCCGCCGCAATGCCTTTGTCGGCGAGATGGTGCGGCACCTGAAGGAACTCGATATTGCGGTTGCGGGCGCAGACCGCATGGTTCTGACCGAGCAGATGGCGGTGATGGATCTCCTCGCGCTCGGTCATTTCGTTCTTCTGCCCGATGACGATCTTACCCTCGCGACCGTGCTGAAAAGTCCCTTCGTAGGCTTCACCGAGGACGAACTCTTCGAGCTTGCCTGGCAACGAAAGGGCACGCTCTGGCAGGCGTTGAAAGACAAGGCGGCAGACCGCCGATACGGCGATGCGGCAGACTTTCTTTCCCGTCTGCTCGATCGTGCGGATTTCGAGCCGCCCTACGAATTCTTCGCGCATGTCCTGGCGGGCGAAGGGGGCCGCAAGCGTCTCCTGGAACGGCTCGGTCCCGATGCGGCGGACCCGATAGACGAGTTCCTCTCTCTTGCCCTCGAATTCGAGGAGGATCATGCGCCCTCCCTCGAAACCTTTCTGCACTGGCTGGAACAGGGTGCGGCCGAGATCAAGCGCGACATGGACCAGGGCCGCGACGAAGTCCGTGTGATGACAGTACATGGGGCGAAAGGGCTGGAGGCCGACATTGTATTCATGCCTGATACCTGCGCTGCGCCGGGCGGCGCACACGATCCCGCTCTTCTTTCACTGCCGCCGCTGGGCGAGGATGGGCCGGAACTGCTTCTCTGGCCTGTTCGCAAGAAAGACGAAGACGCGCTGAGCGCAGAAGCGCGCGAGCGACTGAGAACATTGCGAGCGGCAGAGTACCGGCGCCTTCTCTACGTCGCGATGACGAGGGCCCGCGACCGCCTCTACATTGCGGGCTACCGGGGGATCAATCCGCCTGCCCCCGATTGCTGGTACGAGATGATCTGCGAAGCGCTCATCCCGGAGTCGGAGGAGATCGAATTCGAGGATGGACGAAAAGTCTGGCGGATCGAGGGAAAGCAGCGCGGGAAGGTCGAGGCGGACAAGAGACAGGAAACGCGTAGGTCCCCAGGTGTCCCTGCATGGAGCGGCCGGAACGCTCCTTCCGAGCCGACACCCTCGCGGCCATTGGCGCCGTCGCGCCTGCCGCCGGAAGACCTGGCCGAACCGGCTGCCTCTTCGCCCGCAGCCGGCGACAGCACCGCGCGGTTCCGGCGCGGCAGTCTCATACACCGCCTTCTCCAGACCCTGCCGGATCTGCCTGTGGGAGAACGACCCGCGGCGGCGAGGAGATATCTTGCATTGTCTGTACACGGACTTGATGAAAACGAAAGGGCGGAAATAGAGCACGCTGTTTTCCATGTGCTCGAAAACCCGAAGTTCGCCGATGTTTTTGCGCCCGGGAGCCGCGCCGAAGTGCCGGTTGCCGGCATGATCCAGTTTCGCGGCCGCCCGCTCCTCGTCGGCGGCCAGATCGACCGGCTCTGCATTGCCGGTGACGAAGTCACCATTGTCGACTACAAGACAAACCGTTCGCCGCCGAAAACGGTCGCAGAGGTCGCTCCCGCCTACATCGCCCAGATGGCGGCCTATCGGGCGGTGCTCGCGGATATCTATCCTGACCGTGTGATTCGCTGTGCCCTGCTCTGGACCGAGGAGCCGGAACTCATGCTATTGCCCGCGGAAATGCTGGAGAATGCGCTTGCTGCGGCGGCGCCTGCGGCAATGAGGTAGCCTTGACCTTGTTGAGGGGCGTTCCTAGATTCAAGCGAACGTGAACCCGTACCCTGTTTATAGCGCGTCACCGGCGCGCGCCTTGCCTCCGACATCCGGGGCCGGGCTGGAAAGGATAAAGACATGACAACCAGCAAAGTGACCGACTCCTCGTTTGAATCCGATGTGCTGGATGCGAGCGGACCGGTATTGGTCGATTTCTGGGCCGAGTGGTGCGGTCCCTGCAAACAGATCGGTCCCGCGCTCGAAGAGATCGCCAAGGATTACGGCGGCAAGCTGACGATCGCGAAGCTCAATATCGATGAAAATCCGAACGTGCCGACCAAATACGGTGTGCGCGGTATTCCGACGCTGATGATCTTCAAGGACGGCCAGGTTTCGGCGACCAAGGTCGGCGCATTGCCGAAGGGCAAGATCGTCGAGTGGATCGACAGCTCGATCTGATCGATCGGATATATTTGTTGAAAGGCCGGTCTTGATGACCGGCCTTTTTCTATCCGTTGTCCTTGAGGATGTGGCCCGCAAGATAGAGCGATCCGCAAATGAGGACGCGCGGTGTCGCACGTCCCGCAGCAACGCCGAGCCTTGCCAACGCGTCATTCAGCGAGGAGGCGGCGCTTGCGCTCAAGCCGGCGCCCTCGGCGGCGGCCGCCAGGCTTTCGGCAGAAAGGCTGGCATCCGCGTCGGGAATCCGGATCGTTTCCACATGGGCGGCGAGCCCGCGGAACGCGGCGAAGAAACCGCCTGCGTCCTTCGTCTCCAGCATTCCCGACAGAAGCAGCAGCGGCCGCGCCTCGCCCGGCGCATCGTGCTGCGCGAGATCGGCGAGCGCCTCCGCGACGGCGCGCCCCGCAGCCGGGTTGTGTCCGCCGTCGAGCCAGACCTCCGTTCCTTCCGGCAGATACTGGAATATCGGTCCGCGTGTCAGGCGCTGCAGCCGGGCTGGCCACTCCGCATGCGCGAGACCTTGCGCGATTGCGTCCCGTTCGAGCGGCAGCGCGCCGGCTTGCCTTAGCGCGCATATGGCGACGCCCGCATTGTCGATCTGGTGCCGTCCGGGAAGGCGCGGCAGAGGGAGGTCGAGAAGCCCCGCCTCATCCTGATAGACGAGGGCGCCCGCCTCTTCATGTGCCGTGAAATCCTGCCCGTGAACGAAGAGCGGCGCTCCCGCCTTTGCGGCGGCTTTCTCGATCGCGGCGAGCGCTTCGTCGGGTTGCGGTCCGATGACCGCGGGCACGCCTCTTTTCAGAATGCCCGCCTTCTCCGTCGCGATGAGCGTGAGCGTGTCGCCGAGAAACGACTGGTGGTCGAGGTCGACAGGTGTGATGACGCTGACGGCCGGTTTGTCGACCACATTCGTCGTGTCGAGACGCCCGCCCATGCCGACTTCGAGAATGAGTGCGTCGGCGGGCGCCCGCGAAAAGGCGAGGAGGGCGGCACCCGTCGTTATCTCGAAGAAAGTGATCGGTTCGCCTGCATTTGCCCGTTCGCATTCGTCGAGAAGCCGCGAGAGATCGCTCTCCTCGATCGGCGCACTGTGCGGCTTGCCTGCAAGGCGGATTCGTTCGTGAAAGCGGACGAGATGGGGAGAGGTATAGCTGTGGACGGCGTAATCGCCCGCCTCGAGCATGGCGCGCAGCATCGCCGCGACAGAGCCCTTGCCGTTCGTTCCCGCGATGTGGAAGACCGGCGGCAATCTTCGTTCCGGGTTGCCGAGCGCGCCGAGCAGACGCCATGTCCGCTCGAGCGACAGATCGATCAGCTTCGGATGGAGTTTCGTCAGCCGTTGAAGAATGACATCGCTTTGGACGAGTGCGTCGTCGCTCACGGGGCTGACGATGCGGCGACGGTCGCCGGAACATTGGCGCTCTGCTGCTTCGCACTGCGCGGCCGATGGGTCATCAGCCGGACGAGGCGGGCGAGCGTATCCTTCATCTTGTGTCGATGGACGATCATGTCGACCATACCGTGCTCAAGCTGGAATTCGGCCGACTGGAAGTCGTCGGGCAGTTTCTCGCGGATCGTCTGCTCAATGACGCGGCGTCCCGAAAAGCCGATCAGCGCCTTGGGTTCGGCGACATGGATGTCGCCCAGCATGGCGTAGGAGGCGAGAACGCCGCCGGTCGTCGGGTCGGTAAGAACCACGATGAAGGGAAGTCCCGCCTCGCGCAGCAGTTGCAGCGCAACCGTCGTGCGCGGCATCTGCATGAGCGAAAGAATGCCTTCCTGCATGCGCGCACCGCCGGCCGCCGTAAAGAGGATATAGGGTGCCTTCTTCTCGAGCGCGACTTCCGCGCCCTTGATGATGGCCTCGCCTGCGGCCATGCCGAGCGATCCGCCCATGAAGGAGAAATCTTCGATTGCGATCACGGTCTCGACGCCGTCGAGCGGTCCGTGTGCCACTGTCACCGCGTCGTCGCGTCCGGTTTTGGTGCGCGCTTCCTTCAGGCGGTCGGGGTATTTCTTCTGGTCGCGAAATTTCAGGGGGTCGAGCGCGACGGCGTCCGTCGCGATGAGCTGGTAGTCGCTCTTGTCGAAGAGGGCAGCGAAGCGTTCCTTCGTGCCGAGACGCATGTGATGGTCGCAGTTCGGGCAGACGCGCATCGCCGCTTCGAGATCGCGATGGAAGATCATCTCGCCGCACGAAGAGCACTTGTGCCAGAGATTGTCCGGCGTCTGCTGCTTCTTGTTGAAGACCCGCTGGATCTTCGGACGAACGACATTGTTGATCCAGTTCATCGCATGAACTCCCTTACTCGGCCGCCGCCGCCCGGGCGTGGTGAACGCCATCGGCAAGCGACCGGACAAAAGCCAGAACGCGCTCCGCGGCGCCGGACTTGATGGCGCCATTGGCATCTATCTCTCGCGCGATGGCATCGACGATGGCGGAGCCGACGACTGCCCCATCGGCGGCACGCGCAATATCGGCTGCCTGTTCCGGCGTCTTGATTCCGAAGCCAACGGCAACGGGAAGTGAGGTATGCCGTTTGATCCGCGCCACGGATTCCGCGACATTGCGCGCTTCCGGGCTCGCCGAGCCTGTGATGCCGGTGATCGAGACATAATAGACGAAGCCCGAGGTGTTCGCGAGAACGGCAGGCAGTCTCTTGTCGTCCGTCGTCGGCGTTGCGAGACGGATGAAGTTGAGCCCGGCTTTCAGTGCCGGCACGCACAACTCGTCGTCTTCTTCCGGCGGCAGATCGACCACGATCAGCCCGTCGACGCCCGCTTCGCAGGCGCGCGTGAGAAAGGTTTCGACACCCATGTGGTATATCGGGTTGTAGTAACCCATGAGCACGATGGGCGTCTCGTTGTCGGTTTCGCGGAAACGGCGGACGAGCTCGAGCGTCTTCAGCATTGTTGCGCCGCTGCGAAGCGCACGCTGCGACGACGCCTGGATTGCGGGGCCGTCGGCCATCGGATCGGTAAACGGCATGCCGAGTTCGATCACGTCGGCCCCCGCGCCGGGCAGGCCTTTGAGCACGCTGAAGGACAACTCCGCGTCGGGATCGCCTGCCGTGATGAAGGTAACGAAGGCAGCGCGGCCTTCCGCCTTCAAGCGGGAGAAGCGTTTATCCAGCCGTGTCGTCACAACGTCACCCCCAGATGATCCGCGACGGCGAACACATCCTTGTCGCCGCGACCGCACATGTTCATCACCATGAGATGATCTTTCGGAAGCTTCGGGGCGATCTTGCTCACAAAGGCGAGCGCATGCGCGGGTTCGAGCGCGGGAATGATGCCTTCCAGACGCGAGCAGAGCTGGAAGGCGTCCAGCGCTTCCCGATCCGTCGCCGAGACATATTCGGCGCGCCCGGATTCATGGAGCCACGCATGCTCTGGTCCTATGCCGGGATAGTCGAGCCCGGCTGAAATCGAATGACCGTCCTTGATCTGTCCGTCGTCGTCCTGCAGCAGATAGGTGCGATTGCCATGGAGAACGCCCGGCGCGCCGCCTTTGAGCGAAGCGCAATGCTCTCCCGTCTCGATCCCGCGGCCCGCCGCTTCGACGCCGTATATCTTCACGGATGGTTCGTCGAGGAAGGGATGGAAGAGGCCCATCGCATTCGAGCCGCCGCCGATGCAGGCGACGACGCTGTCCGGCAGGCGCCCTTCGCGCTCCATCATCTGCTGGCGCGTCTCCTGTCCGATGACGGACTGGAAGTCGCGCACCATCGCAGGATAGGGATGCGGGCCCGCGACCGTTCCGATCAGGTAATAGGTGCTCTCGACATTCGTCACCCAGTCGCGCAGCGCTTCGTTCATCGCATCTTTCAGCGTGCCGGTCCCCGATGTGACGGGAATGACTTCGGCGCCGAGCAGCTTCATCCGGAAGACGTTGGGCTTCTGCCGCTCGATGTCGGTGGTACCCATGTAGATCACGCAGGGAAGCCCGAACCGCGCACAGACCGTCGCCGTCGCAACGCCGTGCTGCCCCGCGCCCGTCTCCGCAATGATGCGCGTCTTGCCCATGCGCCGGGCGAGCAGAATCTGCCCGAGGCAATTGTTGATCTTGTGGCTGCCGGTATGGTTGAGCTCGTCGCGCTTCAGGTAAACCTTCGCGCCGTCGAAATGCTCGGTGAGGCGTTCGGCCAGATAGAGCGGGCTCGGCCTTCCGACGTAATCGCGTTGCATGAAGTCGATTTCTGCCTGAAAGGCCGGGTCGGCTTTCGCGTCTGAATAGGCCTTCTCGAGATCGAGCACGAGCGGCATCAGCGTTTCGGCGACGAAGCGGCCGCCGAAAATGCCGAAACGTCCGCGTTCATCCGGTCCGCTTCTCAGTGAATTTGCTTTGGCCGCGCTCAAGATAACTCTCTTTCAGTATCGCTTTTCTCTCAGGTCGCTTGCGCTGCCTTGATGAAAGCCTCGATCAGCTCAGGCGATTTGTGGCCGGGCGCGGTTTCGACGCCCGAGGATACGTCCACGGCTTCCGCGCCGGTTATCCTGACCGCCTCTCCGACATTCTCCGCGTTGAGCCCGCCCGAGAGCATCCAGGGCAGGCCCGGCCGGTGGCCGGCAATCAGCGACCAGTCGAAGACGAGACCGTTTCCGCCCGGCAGTGCGCCTGCCATAGATTTAGGTGGTTTGGCGTCGAACAGCAACAAATCGGCGGAATCGCGGTAAATATCCGCGCTTTCCGGGTCTCCGGGCTCCGATATGCCGATGGCTTTCATCAAGGGAAGCCCGTAGCGGGACTTGAGTTCCATGAGGCGCGCGGGCGTCTCCGCGCCGTGAAGCTGCAATATGTCGGGATCGAGCGCCGCGACCACGGCGTCGAGCGTCTCGTTGTCGGCGTCGAGTGTGAGTGCCACCTTCGCAACCGTCGATGGCATGTCGGCGGCGAGCGTCGACGCCGTTTCACAGGACACATATCGCGAACTTCTCGCGATGAAGTTGAAACCGAGATAGTCGGCGCCGGCGCCGATTGCGGCTTCGACCGTTTCCCGGGTCGACAGGCCACAAATTTTGACGCGGGTTGTCATGTCTCTCTCACGCTGCGAGCGATTTGCCGATTTCCTCGGCTGCCGCGCGGGGACTGCCTGCACCGGTGATGGGCCGGCCGATGACCAGTATGTCGGCCCCGAGCGACAGCGCTTCGGAGGGCGTCATCACGCGCTTTTGGTCGCCGATATCGCTGCCTGCGGGACGGATGCCGGGTACGATGAGCGTGAAATCAGGACCGAGGTCGCGCCGCAGCATCTCGATCTCATGCGCGGAGCAGACGACGCCGTCGAGCCCTGCCGAAGCCGCAAGGCCCGCCAGACGGCGCACATGGTCCGACGGCGATCCCGAGACCCCGGTATCGGCGAGGTCTGCCTGGTCGAGGCTGGTCAGCATGGTGACGCCGATGATGAGCGGGCGTCCGGCGCCTGCTTCCCTCGCCGCGTCTGCCGCCGCCCGCATCATGGCGCTGCCGCCTGCCGTGTGCACGTTCACGATAGCGGGCTTGAGCGGCAGAACCGCGCGGATACCGCCCGCGACGGTGTTCGGGATGTCATGAAGCTTCAGGTCGAGAAAGATCGGAAGGCCGGTTTCCGCAACTGCCTGATAGCCGGCCGGGCCCTGCGCATTGAAGAATTCCATGCCGAGCTTGATGCCGCCGACGCGTCCTTCGAGATCGCGCGCAAGAGCGATGGCGCGGCTGATCTCAGTTGTGTCGAGAGCGCAGAAAACGGGATTTTCGAGCTTCATGCGGACTTGCCCCTTGGCTTGTGGGCGCGTGATTCCGGGCCTTATAGCAGATCGTGGAAGCGCGCGGGTGCTATTCTAGGCCTCGTCGCGCAGCGCTGGAAGAGCGCTGCCGGAGGGCGCCGTCCGGGCTGCCTGAGCGGCCTTCTTGCGGCGCGCCTGCGCCCAGGCACCGATTCCGCCGATCAGGATACCGAGAAAGACAGAGCCCAGAATGATCAGGAAAAGGGGCACTTCGATCCCGAGCGCCGGCGTTTCCGGATCGAAGGGGTCGAGGCCGAAGGTAACGGGGGCGCGGTTTGCGATCGCAATCGCCATCGCAAGAACGATAACAGGAGGCAGGACGAGCCAGCGCAGGAGTTTCAACGGGCGGATTCCTGTCCAGAGTGATCCAGCAAAGACGGTTCCGGCGGCGAGGGTCAGTCGTCGCTGTCGTCGTTGTCGTCGTGAGACATGAGCTTGTCGTCGGCGATGTCGGCATTGTTGAGCCGCTCGCGCAGTTCCTTGCCCGTCTTGAAGAAGGGCACCGACTTTTCCTCGACGTGAACGGGTTCTCCGGTCCGGGGATTGCGCCCCGTGCGGGCAGGCCGGTTCTTGACAGAAAAGGCACCGAAACCGCGCAGTTCCACCCGGTCTCCGCGGGCAAGGGCCGCGCTGATTTCATCGAAGATCGTGCTGACGATGCGTTCGACGTCGCGCTGGTAAAGATGAGGATTGGCTTGGGCGAGACGGGCGACGAGTTCCGATTTGATCATTTCCTTGCGTCCCCCGGCTTCGCCTCACCGCGCTTCCCCCGCTTGCCGGAAACGGCGGGAACCTGCTTTCATTTACCGGTCAGGTTGCCAAAGGCTCGTCAGACCGTCAAGTGTAAGTCGTTTTGTTTGCTGTGTTTTTCCGGTCAGACCATCGGCGGCGACCACCGTCGCCTCGCCAAGTGCCTGGCCCACGAAGCCGGCGAACCCGAGTTCGGGATAGGCAGGCACCCAATCGGTCACCGGCAGGTCTTCATCGACGTCATGGGTTTCGGCGAGCCAGGCGATCGCGGCCTCTTCGCCGCCGAGTTCGTCCACCAGCCCGTTTTCGACCGCCTGCCAGCCCGTATAGATGCGCCCGTCTCCTACCCGCCGTGCGGTCGCTTCGTCCATCTTGCGGCGCTCGGCAACCAGCCTGAGGAACCAGTCATAGGAGCTGTCGATCAGTTCCTGGGTGACCTTGATCGACCTGGGATCGGCCTTGTGAAAGGGGCTCGGTTCGGCCTTGAGCGGCGAGGATTTCACTTCGCGCATCTGGACGCCGATATTGTCGAGCAGATCCTCAAGCTGCGTCCACTGGAAGAGAACGCCGATGGAGCCTGTGATGGTGTTGCCGCGGGCGACGATATGGTCCGCCGATATTGCAGCTATGTAGCCCCCGGAAGCGGCCACCGTGCCGAGAACGGCGACGACGGGCTTCTTTTCCGAAAGATCGCGCACGGATTCGTACAGGGCTTCGGCGCCCGTCGTGGTGCCACCCGGGCTGTCGATCGAGAGAATGACGGCTTTGACGCTGTCGTCCTCGCCGATCCGTTCCAGCATGTCCTGCTGATAACGGTCGTCGACGATCACGCCGCCGATCGTGACGCGCGCGATATGCGTCCGGTTGAAGCTCAGTCCACCTTCCGCAAGTACGACGACCACCGCCACGAGAACGGCGATGACGGCGCCGGCGCGCCAGAGGAACAGCCGCCGCTTGAGACGTCGCCTGTCTGCGAGTGTATCGGCGTCGAGTGACAAGGGAGAGATCCTCCAGGTCAGAACATCCGGGACCCGGAGCTTAACGTGGCCTGCGAAAGAGTAAACGGTTTCGCTGCCGGATCGTTATGGCAGATGGGAAATGCCGGTGGCGCGGCAGTACCGCGCCACCGGATCGTCTTACTTGTCGTCGGTGCTGGCCTTGTTCAGGGCCGCTCCGAGAATGTCGCCGAGCGAGGCGCCCGAGTCGGACGAACCGTACTGGGCGACCGCTTCCTTCTCTTCCGCGATCTCCAGCGCCTTGACGGAAAGCTGGATCTTGCGGGCGGCGCGGTCGAACTGCGTCACGCGGGCATCGACCTTGTCGCCGACGGCGAAGCGCTCGGGGCGCTGATCACCGCGGTCGCGGGCGAGTTCTGCACGGCGGATGAAGGCCTGCATGCTGTCGTCGCCGACACTCACCTCAAGACCGTTGTCCGTGACGCTGGTCACCGTGCAGGTAACGACGGCGCCCTTGCGGATATCGCCGAGGCTTTCCATCGGATCGCCGCCGAGCTGCTTGATGCCGAGCGAGATGCGTTCCTTCTCGGTGTCGACGTCGAGCACCTGAGCCTTGACGACCTGGCCCTTCTGGTAGTCCTGCATGGCTTCTTCGCCGGCGCGGTTCCAGTCGAGATCCGACATGTGCACCATGCCGTCCACGTCGGCATCGAGACCGATGAACAGACCGAACTCGGTGATGTTCTTGATCTCGCCCTCAACGACCGTGCCGGGCGGGAAGCGCTCGGCAAAAGTGGTCCAGGGGTTGTCCATGCAGTGCTTCAGGCCGAGCGAGATGCGGCGCTTCACCGGATCGACTTCCAGCACCATCACTTCCACTTCCTGCGAGGTGGAAACGATCTTGCCCGGATGCACGTTCTTCTTCGTCCAGCTCATTTCGGAAACATGGACGAGGCCTTCGACGCCCGGCTCCAGTTCGACGAACGCGCCGTAGTCGGTGATGTTCGTCACGCGGCCCTTGAAGCGCGCGTTGAGCGGATACTTGGCTTCGACGCCTTCCCACGGATCGGCTTCGAGCTGCTTCATGCCAAGCGAGATGCGCTGCGTTTCGTGGTTCACCTTGATGACCTGGACCTTCACGGTCTGGCCGATCGAGAGAACTTCCGTCGGATGGTTCACGCGGCGCCATGCAATGTCGGTGACGTGCAGCAGGCCGTCCACACCGCCGAGATCGACGAACGCGCCGTAGTCGGTGATGTTCTTGACGACGCCCTCGAGCACCTGACCTTCCTTGAGGTTCTCGACGAGTTCCTGGCGCTGTTCGGCGCGGGTCTCTTCGAGGACGGCACGGCGCGAGACGACGATGTTGCCGCGGCGCTTGTCCATCTTCAGGATCTGGAAGGGCTGCGGGATGTTCATCAGCGGCGTCACGTCGCGCACCGGGCGGATATCGACCTGGCTGCCCGGAAGGAAGGCAACGGCGCCGTCGAGGTCGACGGTGAAGCCGCCCTTCACGCGGCCGAAGATCTGGCCGTCGACGCGCTCCTGCTTTTCGAAAGCGACTTCCAGGCGGATCCAGCTTTCTTCGCGCTTCGCCTTCTCACGGCTCAGCACGGCCTCGCCCGCGGCGTTCTCGATGCGCTCGAGATAGACCTCGACGGTGTCGCCGACATTGATATCGGACGGCTTGCCGGGGGTGGCGAATTCTTTCAGGGGAACGCGGCCTTCGGTCTTGAGGCCCACGTCGATGATCGCAAGATCGTTTTCAATGCCGACAACCGTCCCCTTGATGACGGAACCTTCCTGCATGTTGCTGTCCGAGAAGGACTGCTCGAGAAGGGCGGCGAAATCTTCGCGGCTCGGATTGAGCGCGCTGTCTGTGTTAGCCAATAGAAGTCTCCTGACGATGCTTTTATTCCGGCCGACGGTTGGGTCCGTGGGTCTTCCCCCGAAATCGTGAGGTGTTCGGGAGCGTGTGGATTGGGCACTCGGTTAGGGGTTGCGGATATGTCCGGAGCCGGCCGCACGTCAGAGGCTTCGCCAATGCGAAAAAGCGCGCTCGCCCCATGAGCGAAAACGCACTTAACCCATTGCTTTGTCTATGATCGCGACGGCTGCGCCGAACGCCGCTTCTATACTCAAATCGGAGGTGTCGAGCAAGTGCGCGTCCGCGGCAGGCTTCATCGGGCTCGCCGCCCTGGCGGCGTCCCGGCGGTCTCTTTCCTCGATATCCTCAAGGACTTGTGCCTCGCTCACCCGAGACCCCGAATTCTTGAGTTCAAGCCATCGCCGGTGGGCACGAACCTGCGGGCTTGCGAAGACGAAGAGTTTCGCCTGGGCAGCAGGGCAAACAACGGTTCCGATGTCCCGCCCGTCAAGCACGGCGCCGGCTTTCCCGTCCGGCGGATTTTCGGCGAAATTCCGCTGAAAATGGAGGATTGCGGCTCGTACAGGCGGCATCGCGGCGACCAGGGAGGCCGCTTCGCCCGCCTCCGGCGTACGGATCGCCTTCTCATCGATCTTCGTGATGTCGAGCGCCTGCGCCGCGGCGAGGGCTGCCGTTTCGTCGGCCGGATCGCCGCCGCCCGCCCGCACGGCATGGCCGACAGCACGGTAGAGCGATCCCGTGTCGAGATAGGCGAACCCGTAATGCGCCGCCAGCTTGCGGGCAAGCGTACCCTTGCCGGACGCCGCCGGTCCGTCGACGGCAATGACGGTTCCTTGCGGCTGCGTCACTGTGCCTGCCCGGCGAAGCTGGCGCCGAGGCCGCGCATCAGTCCGATGAAGTCCGGAAAGCTCGTCGCGATCATGGAGGCGTCGTCCACCGTTATCGGTTTCTGTGCCGCAAGCCCCATGATGAGGAAGGACATGGCGATGCGGTGGTCCATGTGAGTGGCGATGCGCCCGCCGCCTGCGACGTCGCCACCGCGGCCCTCCACCACCATGCCGTCCTCGCTCTCATGCACCTTGATACCGTTTGCCCGGAGGCCGGAGGCGGTGGCGGCGATCCGGTCGCTCTCCTTCACCCGCAATTCATGGATGCCGAGCATCCGCGTTTCGCCTTCCGCGAAGGCGGCTGCGATGGCCAGAACCGGATATTCGTCGATCATCGAAGCCGCGCGGGCGGGCGGCACGTCGACCCCCTTCAGCCTACTCGAGCGCACGCGCAGGTCGGCCACGGGCTCGCCCCCCTCGTCGCGCTGGTTCATCACTTCTATATCGGCGCCCATTTCGATCAGCGTCGTGTAAAGGCCGGCGCGATGAGGATTGAGCGTGATGCCCTTGACGACAATCTCGGAGCCGGGCGTCAGCAGCGCCGCCACGACCGGAAAGGCTGCAGATGAAGGGTCGCCCGGAACCGTGATCGGACAGGGAGAAAGCTCCGGCTGGCCAGTAAGCCTGATTTCGACGAGCCCGCCTGGACCCTCCTTTGCCTCGATCTCCGCCCCGAAGGCTCGGAGCATGCGCTCCGTATGGTCGCGTGTCGGCGTTGCCTCGATAACGGTGGTCTTGCCGGGCGCATTGAGCCCGGCCAGCAGGATCGCGGATTTGACCTGGGCCGAGGCCACCGGAGACGTGTAGGAAATCGGAAGCGCCGGCCGCGCGCCGGTCAGCGTCAACGGCAGTTTTCCTCCGTCCCGGGCATGGAAATAGGCGCCCATCTCGGTGAGCGGATTGATGACCCGTCCCATGGGACGCCGTGAAAGCGAGGCATCGCCCACGAAAGTCGCCGTTATCGGATGCCCGGCGACGAGCCCCATGACGAGCCGGGCCCCCGTACCCGAATTGCCGAAATCGAGCGGCTCCGCTGGTTCCCGGAGGCCGCCGACACCAACCCCCCAGACCCTCCACGAGCCGTCGTCCAGGCGGTTCACGCGCGCGCCGAGCCGCCGCATGCATTCCGCCGTTGCGAGCACGTCCTCGCCTTCCAGCAGCCCTTCGATCCGGGTTTCGCCAACCGCGAGCGTGCCCAGAATGAGCGCGCGATGCGAGATTGACTTGTCCCCGGGCACGCGGATGGTTCCGGCGAGGGAGCCAGACGGTTCTGCGGTGAGGCCCGCTGAGGCGTGTGAGGATGGTGAGGCCAATTGTGGTCCTTGCCGGGCTGGCTTCGCAGGTTTGCCGGATGGTTTCCGGCCCGCGCCGCAAACCGCCTGATTGGCCGGTTCCGGCGCCGCGCGAATAGGTTTTGACAGGAGCAATTTAACGTGGCAATGGGAAAATCCTTCAAGGCCATGTGCCACGCGTTTCCGATGGAAGCGCCTTGAAACGCAATTTGATGCGGGGGAGTGCGGAACTTGTCGAAACCGGAGTTGGGAACCAAACGCGATTGTCCGAGCTGCGGAGGGAAGTTTTACGACCTGAACAAGAACCCCGTCGTATGTCCCAAGTGCAAGCATGAGTTCGTGCCGGATACCGGCGCAAAGGCAAAGCGTGCAAAACCGGCCGAAAAGCCGAAGGAAAAGGCGCCGAAGCGCGCCGCGGTGGCGGAGGATGACGGCAACGTCTCGCTGGACGCCATGCGCGACGAGGAACTTGCCTCGGATAGCGATGACGACATCGATATGGACGATGTGGATGTCGACGTCGAGGACGACGACAGCGACGACGATGCCTTCCTCCCCGACGATGAGGATGAGGACGACGACGTCAGCGGCATTGTGCGCGGTGGAAAAAGCGACGACGACTGACACCGGGCATAACCGGGCAATTGCGGAGCGGCGGCCAACTTTCTCTTGATCGCGGGAAGGACCGGTCCTAAGTTCCGCCACCGTCGGCGCGGGTCCCAACCAGCGCCGGATTCCAGGATGGGGCCATAGCTCAGTTGGGAGAGCGCTTGCATGGCATGCAAGAGGTCGTCGGTTCGATTCCGTCTGGCTCCACCAATCCTCCCCAGATTAACCAGCGACCGGCATAGCGGCTCCGGAAAGCGTGCGCCTTTGGGCTTGTCGATCGATCCTGCGTCGTCAGAGCACACAGAACTCTCCGTGTCTGTGGACAGATCCAGGTCCGGAGCAGGCATTCGAGTTGAATGGGATGGGCGTGAGTTCGACTCCGTTCCTTTTTCCTGTTGGCTTCGCAGAAATCTCGGAACAACACTCAGCCACTGCAAAAGCCTTGCATCGCGATAGAATCGCGCTTGAGCATCTGACGGGCGTTCAGGCATCGCGTGAGCGAAGGCGGACAACAGGCTGCATGCCTCCATGACGGTTTGAACGATGAGGAAAGTGCAGGAGTTGATGCTAGGCTGACCTGGGTTGCTGGTCGCATGGCGTGGGTCCCGCCGCTGCGCCGCACGACGATGACGAGAAGGGGGAGTCTGAGAAATGGAAACATCCGGTCTTTCCGCCGGTCTTTCCCATGTGAGGGGAGCGTCGACGCCGCCTCTCCGCCGGGAAACCATCGGGGCGGCTCTTTCGGCGGCCGCCGAAACCTGGCCCGAAAGGGAAGCGCTCGTCTCCGTTCATCAGGGCATCCGCTGGACATATGGCGAGTTGAACGGGAAGGCGGAGGCGCTTGCCGCCGGGCTCTTCGCTCTGGGGCTGCGGCGTGGTGACCGGCTCGGCATATGGGCGCCGAACTGCGCGGAGTGGACGCTGACGCAGTTCGCGACGGCAAAGGCGGGCATCGTTCTCGTCAACATCAACCCGGCGTACAGGCTCTCCGAGCTCGAGTACACGCTGAACAAGGTCGGTGTTGCAGCGCTCGTCACGCCGGAGCGTTTCAAGACCTCCGAATATGTTGCGATGGTGAACGAGCTGGCGCCGGAGATCGCGCGCTCTGCGGGAACCATAGCCTCCGCCCGTCTGCCCCATCTGAAACACGCGATCCAGATCGGCGGCATACCGGCAAAGGGCTGGCTCGGTTTCGACGATATCGCCCGCCTCGCCACCGCGGAAAGCCGCCGCGCCATTGAGGGAACGGCGGGTGAGCTTGATTGCCGCGACCCCATCAACATCCAGTTCACGAGCGGTACGACCGGTCTGCCCAAGGGTGCGACGCTGTCGCACTTCAACATTCTCAACAACGGCTTCTTCGTCGGCCGGTCGATCGGCTTGAAGGAAGGCGACCGCCTCTGCATTCCGGTGCCGCTCTATCACTGCTTCGGCATGGTCATGGGCAATCTCGGCTGTCTCACGCATGGCGCGACGATGGTCTATCCGGCCGATGCCTTCGACCCGCTGGCCGTCCTGCAGGCGGTGGAGAAGGAGCGGTGCACGGGACTCTACGGTGTGCCGACAATGTTCATCGCGGAGCTTGGTCATCCGGAGTTCGGCAAGTTCGATCTCTCCTCGCTCCGCACGGGCTGCATGGCGGGCTCGCCCTGTCCCGTGGAGGTGATGAAGCAGGTGATCTCCCGAATGCACATGAAGGACGTCACCATCGCCTATGGCATGACGGAGACGAGCCCGGTGAGCTTCCAGACCGGCGAGGACGATCCGCTGGAGCGCCGTGTCTCGACCATCGGACGCGTACAGCCGCACCTTGAATGCAAGGTGGTGGACCTTGACGGCAAGACGGTACCGAGCGGCGAACCCGGTGAGCTCTGCACGCGGGGTTATTCCGTGATGATCGGCTATTGGGACGATGACGAGAAGACCGCCGAGGCCATCGACGCCGAGGGCTGGATGCACACGGGCGACCTCGCGACCATCGACGCGGAAGGCTATGGCAACATCGTCGGACGCCTGAAGGACATGGTGATCCGGGGCGGCGAGAATGTCTATCCGCGCGAGATCGAGGAATACCTCTACCGCCATCCGAAGGTGGAAGATGTCGCCGTGGTCGGTGTGCCGGATGAGAAGTTCGGCGAGGAGATTTGCGCCTGGGTAAAGCTCAAGCCGGGTGAAACGGCGAGCGAGGATGAGATCAAGACCTTCTGCAAGGGGCAGATCGCACACTACAAGGTGCCGCGTTATGTGCGCTTCGTTGCCGAGTTCCCGATGACCGTCACGGGCAAGGTCCAGAAGTTCCAGATTCGCGACTCCATGATCGCGGAACTGAAGCTCGACACCGCGAAGACGGCTTGAACGTTGAATGCATGGCTATTGCTTGTCGCGATGCGCAATCGTTCCAGGATGGATAGATTTCGGCGACGTCCATGAGAGCCGCCATGTCGAGGATGGTCAGCACGCCGCCGCGCACGCGCACGATGCCGTTTTCCCTCAGGTTTCGCATTACCCGGCTTACGTGAACCTGGGTCAGGCCAAGTGCATCCGCGATGCTTTGTTGGCGAAGCGGAAACGGAAACGAAGAGTCATCTGTCAGCTTCTTCATCGTCAATCGTTCGTGAAGATCAAGGATCAGTCGCGCCAGGCGTTGCTCTGCGTTGCGTCGGCCGAGGTCGACAAGGCGCGCCTCGCTGGCCTCCCGGCCTGAGAAACATATGTCGACGAAAGCCCAGACAAGGGCAGGATCGTCCTCGGCGATTTCCTTGAGATTGCTGACCTCAAAGGCGCAATAGTCGACCGGCGTCACGCTTTGTACCGGCGTGCGGACTTGATTGCGCATGATCAACTCGCCGCCCGCAACGTCGCCCGGAAGTAGAATGGAGAGCACCTGGCGCCGCCCATCGGGCGTTACGACAGAGCGAAGCGCCCATCCCTGTCTCAGGACGATGATGCGTCCAGGTGCTTCGCCGGGTCTGTAGATGTGCTGACGTGCGCGAACGGAGCCTTCGGTCTTGCGCCCCCGCTTCACGTCCGGCGCGATCCCCATGACAGCACCGCAAAAGCCGACGTGCCGAAACGGACAAGCGTCGCATCCTTCGGATGAATCGGGTGCCGCTCTGTTTTCTGCGCTGCTGGACCCAGAGTGGGTAGTTTCGTTTCTTATACTCAAAGAACATTCACCGCCGAGCATGGCCCGGCCCGCCTCAGGGATAGGCATGTAAACTGTTTCACACGGGGTAGTTAGCGCGTCCGAACCAACTTTTCCAGATTGAACACGAATGAAATGTGGTTTCCTAACTTAAGTTATAAACATTATATATAAGTATTAGTTATAATAAATCTATGGCGAATACATGGTAATTAACCATTTATTCTACATCAACCAATAGACTCACAATTAGTAACTCCGATTCGGTGACAAAACGTCGCAATTACTGCGTTGTCATGGAGGGGTGAGAGGGAAGTGCCCGGCGAAGCCGGGTGGCTGTAAACGGGGGCCGTTATGACGAAAGCCGAAATATCTACCGCGGACCGGGAGTCGCGCCTGAGCTTCATGGAAGTATCCGAGACGACAGGAACAGCGCTTCGCGACTTCTGGAAGGTTCTGGAGCCGCACCTGCCGCAAATTCTCGATGGTTTCTATGCCCATATCGGCTCCGTGTCGGAGCTTTCGGCGCTGTTGGGCAATCAAGCGCCCCGTCTGAAGCAGGCGCAGGGCACGCATTGGGGCCGACTCTTTTCGGGCACCTTCGATGACGCCTATATGCACAGTGTGCACACAATCGGACTCACGCATAACAGGATCGGGCTGGAGCCGCGCTGGTACATCGGTGGCTACAAGTACGTGATGAACAGGTTGGTCGAGATCGCGGTGAAGAAGTATCGGTGGACGCCCGGCCAGCTTTCTGAAGTCCTTTGCGCTGTGAACACGGCCGTTTGCCTTGACATGGACCTCGCAATTTCGGCCTATCAGGATGCGATGGTCGAAGAACGGGCTGGACGGCAAAGGGCGCTGGAAGCGGCCATTTCCGATTTCGACGTTGCCGTCAACGAGATCATCAAATCGGTAGCTTCGGCCTCGACGGAACTGCAGGCCTCGGCGCAGGCCATGTCTGTTACAGCGGAGCAGACGAGCGCCAAGACGACGACCGTCGCCGCTGCATCGGAAGAAGCCTCCACCAACGTGCAGACAGTTGCCTCCGCGAGTGAGCAGCTTTCGAGTTCGATTGCGGAAATCGGCAGGCAGGCGTCGATGTCGACCAAAATAGCTGGGCAGGCGGTGCAGGATGCTCATCGAACGGATGAGAAGGTACAGGGTCTTGCCGAGGCCGCTCAGAAGATCGGCGACGTCGTGACCCTCATCAACGATATCGCCGCCCAGACAAATCTGCTCGCGCTGAACGCGACCATCGAGGGTGCGAGGGCCGGCGAGGCGGGCAAGGGCTTCGCCGTCGTTGCCTCGGAGGTAAAAAGCCTCGCCAACCAGACGGCCAAGGCGACCGAGGAAATTGCCGAGCAAATCAAGACGATGCAGGGCGCAACGCAGGAATCGGTCGACGCGATCAAGTCGATAGAGCAGACCATCACCGAAATGAATCAGATCGCGACGTCGATTGCCGCCGCCGTGGATGAGCAGGACGCCGCGACGAACGAAATCGCCCGCAACGTCCAGGAAGCCGCACGCGGCACCCAGGATGTCTCCTCCAACATCGCTTCTGTTGCCGAGGCGGCGACGGAAACAGGCTCCGCAGCGGCGCAGATATCCGGCTCCTCCGACATTCTGGCACGTCAGGCAGAGACGCTCCGCCAGCAGGTCGATACGTTCCTGAGCCGTGCAAGGGCCGCCTGACCAATACGACTGTTGGGGAGTATCGAAGTGGCGCGCCGCCAATCTGCCCCGTCGTCCTCGCCTGCAGTGTTCGTCTTCGATCCTGCGACGAGCCGACTCGCTTCGCGGAATGCCGTTGCGGGTGAGATGCTTTCCGCGCTCGGCTGGAAGGGTGGCGAGCTCCCCACTCTTTCAGCAGTGGAGCGACTCCTTGTTCAGGGAAGCAAGGTCTCCGCGGATCCGCAGACTGTCGTCGGTGATCAGGAGCCCAATTACGAACTGCGCAGGCGCTGCCATCGCCCGGATAGCAGTGAGTTGATCCTTACCCGCATCTGGACACCGGGATCCAGCACGACGCTGATCGTCACGGACATCACGCAGTCGGTACAGGAAGAGCGGCAACTTCGATTCGCGCAACTGATCATCGACCGCTTGATGAAATCCGAGTCGCTCTCGGTTGCGCTTGGCTCCATTTTGCATGCGGTCCTGCTCTATGGGGGCTGGCAGAAAGGTGTTGCCTGGATACCAAGCGGCGGGCGCCCTTCGATGCGCAAGAGTCTTGCCCGTGCCAGTGCCGAAGCGATGGCGGACGAGGAAAAGGCACTCGAGTTCGCCCGGACCATGGCGGAGACGTGCCAGATGACCGGGGAGACCTCCCATGCGTGGGACGAGTCTGGCGGTTGTGTCGCCCTCCCGCTCAAGGCGAACGACGAGGTCATCGCTGTTCTAACTTTTCATACAACACAACCGCGCCCGCGCGATCGGCTTGCACTCGAAGTGCTTGATGGCATTGCGGATCGAATCGGCATGGCGCTCAAATGCCGGATCAACGCCGAAGAAATGACTCATGCGCGCCGGCAGTTGGACGAGTTGCTCGACGCGGCGGGGGACGCCATCGTGGCGATGGATGGCGAGCATCGTATCCGCATCTTCAACAAGCAGGCAGAAGCGATCTTTGGTTATGGCGCCGAAGAAGCGATCGGCAAGAAGCTCGACATGCTCTTGCCACGGAGCACGAGAGCACGACATCGCACACATGTGGCCCGGTTTGCGCGCGAAGACGCCTCGACCCGGGTTATGGGCCGGCGGCCCGAAGTGAAGGGTCGACGCAAGGACGGCTCGGAATTTCCGGCCGAAGCGTCCGTCTCGCGCATTACACTTGATGGTGACATCATCTTTACTGCAGTAGTGCGCGACCTGACGGCGCTGCGTCAGGCAGAAGACGCAATCAGGGCGCGAGAGCGGCAGATGCGCATGATCATCGAAGCAATGCCTTTCGGGCTTGCGACCGTCCGCCAGGCGACGGGCGAGATCATATTCGCCAACAGTGCCTTTGGCGTGCTGGTGGATTGCGAACGGCGAAAACTCGTTGGCCGCAATTTCGCGGAGTTTGCGGGTGCCGACCTGGCTGCGACGCTCATGGCGAGCGAAGATATGGACGGGCGGCACCGCGAAGTTGAGGATTCCCTGACCACGGGAAGCGGTGACGAGCTTCGGTGCGTCGTCTCAGCCCTGTTGCTGAGCATGGGCGGCGAAGACGTGATCCTGATCGGCTGCTACGACGTTACCGACAGGCACCGTGCGGAGGAAGCCTTGCGCGAAAGCGCATTCAATCTTGCGGCTGCAGAGCGCATCGCCCATCTCGGCAACTGGCAGCTCGATATCGGAACAGGTGAGATTGCCTGCTCCGACGAAGCTTTCCGCATCTTTGGCGGTGAGCCGCAAGACGCGCGGCTGAAGTTGCCTGAGGTCCTGGACCGCGTTCATTCTTCCGACCGTGCCCGGATACGCGATGCGGCGAACGATGCCATAAAACTCGGCACGCCTTTCCGCACGATGTACCGGATCATTCGCGCCGGCGGCGAAACTCGCTACGTCCGCTGTGAGGCAGAGGCGATTCGCGGTCCTGATGGTGGTGTCAAACAACTCATCGGTACCGTTCTCGACATTACAGACCTCCAGAAGGCGACCGAGGAACTCCGCGCTGCGCGAAACAGAGCCGAGTACGCCAACCAATCAAAGTCACAATTCCTGGCAAATATGAGCCACGAACTTCGAACGCCTCTCAATGCCATCATAGGGTTCTCTGAATTGATGGCGACCGGTGTCATGGGGAGGTTGGAGACCGCGCAGTATCAGGCCTATGCGAAGGATATCAATGATAGCGGTCTGCATCTCCTTGCAATCGTGAACGACATTCTGGATCTCAGTCGAATCGAGGTGGGCGCGACCGAACTCGAAGAGACCGAAATCGACGTGGAAGAACTTGCCCGGTTCTGTGTGAGGACGGTGGAGGGACGCGCCCGTACGGCAAAGGTCAGGCTGTTCCGGCAGCCGATGCCGGAAATGCCGAAGCTGTTCGCAGACCAGAGGCTTGCGCGGCAAATTCTGCTTAATCTTCTTTCGAATGCGATCAAGTTCACGCCTGCCGGCGGAAGTGTCAGCCTCGGTGCGGAACTTACCGCGGAAGGAGAGCTGGTATTCCTTGTGGAAGACACAGGCATCGGCATCGCGGCCGAGAACATTGACCGCGTCACCGAACCGTTCATGCAGGTGGAAAATCATCTCTCGCGTCGGTTTGAGGGGGTGGGGCTCGGGCTTGCGCTTACCAAACAGTTCGCCGAGTTGCATGACGGTACGCTGTCCATCGATAGTGTCGAAGGAAAGGGAACCCGCGTTGAGATCCGGTTTCCTGCGGTGAGGATGCGTTCTGCCTCCGAATTTCGTGTCGCTGCGGCGGGTGAATAGACAGCTGCCGTACGGGGTCTCTCAAGTATTTATGATGTAATAATAACAATAATTCTCATTTTTACGCAGAGTTAATCTTATAAAAATAGCCTTTTCTCAAGGTAAACTGAGAAACAGGCTATTGAAGATGGATGATCTTCTGAAGGATTTCCTCGCGGAAACCTCCGAGTCTCTTGACCTTCTGGACAGCGAGATCGTGGAGCTGGAGCAGCGGCCAGACGATCCGGCGCTTCTGGGCAGCATCTTTCGCGTGATGCATACGATCAAGGGGACCTGTGGCTTCCTGGGGCTTCCGCGGCTCGAGGCAGTGGCGCATGCGGCTGAGGACGTGCTCGGCCGCGTCCGCGACGGCGAGCTTTCCGTTTCGCATGACGTCATATCGCAGGTGTTGACCGCGCTCGACCGCATCAAGGAACTCGTCGCCTCACTTGGCGAGACGGGTAGCGAGCCGGAAGGCGAGGACAGCGGGATTATCGGCGCTCTGAGGCGCATAGCGAGTGGCGAGACTCAGGCAGCGCCTGCAAACACGGCACCGGCGAAGCAGGGAAAGCAGGGCTCGCTCTTTGAGCGCGCAGGAGGTGCCTCCGGCATCGATACTGCCTGCGAACTGGCCTGTGCGGGCTTCATGGCGAAATCCGGGGACTGCGCTGTTCTTGAGCCGGAGATGCTGAAGCTGCAATTCGCGCTGGCCAGGGGATTCGAGGTTGCGCTCGAAAAGACACCGGGTATCGACGTTGCCGATGTATTGAGCTGCCTCACGGACAATGGCTGGACCCAGCAGGACCTGGCGCTGCTCGAAGCAGAACTCGCAGCTGCCTTCCGATCTCTCGAAGTGGGCGAGGAGGATATCTCCGCGCTGCTCCTCAGTCTTTATCGCGGCAAGTCACCAGATGCGGAAGTTCCCGAAGAGGATGCGGTGCCGGCGAAGACTGCCTCAACGGAGAAGCCCCAGGTTAGCAACGACAAGCACGATGCTGGGCACGGTCAAACGCAGACGCTTCGCGTCAACATCAGCGTCCTCGAAGACCTGATGACGCTCGTCAGCGAGCTTGTTCTGACGCGCAACCAGCTTCTGCAGATCATGCGCAGCCACGATGAGACTCCCTTCGCCGCGCCCCTTCAGCGCTTGAATCAGGTGACGACCGAACTGCAGGAAAGCGTGATGATGACGCGCATGCAGCCGATCGGAAATGCCTGGGGAAAGCTCCCGCGTCTGGTACGTGACCTTGCGCAGGAACTGGGCAAGAAGATTGAACTGGTGATGACCGGCGCCGACACCGAACTCGACCGCCAGATCCTCGAGTCGATCCGAGATCCGCTCACGCATATGGTTCGGAACTCCGCCGACCATGGTATCGAGTCTTCGGCCGATCGGGTCGCCTCTGGCAAGCTGGAGCACGGAACGATCAAACTTTCGGCGCGACACGAAGGCGGCCACATCGTCGTCGTTGTGTCAGATGACGGGCGCGGTCTGCCGACAGCCCGCATTCGCGAGAAGGTGGTGGCCAACGGGATTGCGACAGAGTCGCAGCTCGAAGGCATGAGTGAACAGCAGATACAGCAGTTCATATTCCGGCCCGGTTTCTCCACGGCAGCTGCAGTGACGAGCGTTTCGGGCCGAGGCGTCGGCATGGACGTCGTCCGGAACAACATCGAGAAGATCGGCGGGATCATTGAGTTCCAGTCGACAGAGGGTGTCGGCTCCAGCTTCATCATCAAGATCCCTCTCACGCTCGCGATCGTCTCCGCGCTCATCGTCGAATGCGAGGGCGAGCGGTTCGCGCTGCCGCAGAACAGTGTGGTTGAACTGGTCCGCATCAACCCCACCGCAAGCAAGGGACTCGAAAACATCAACGGCAGGCCGGTTTACCGTCTGCGAGACCGGCTTCTGCCGCTCGTCTCGCTGAGCGAGATACTGGGGCTGTCGGACTCCGCTGAAGCGCCCCCGGGAGATCGTGAGGTTGCGGACAGCACTTATGTTGTTGTCTCTCAGGTTGGTGCGCTCGTCTTCGGCATCATCGTGGACAAGGTGTTCGACACCGAGGAAATTGTTGTAAAGCCAGTGTCGCGCTGCATGCGTCACATCTCCTGCTTCTCCGGCACGACGATCCTGGGCGACGGGCGGGTGATCATGATCCTCGATCCTAACGGGCTCGCTTCGGCCGTCTCCGCCTCGCCGCATGCCGAAGCTGCGTCGCTCGCGGAGACCGGGCGCGGCTCACGCCGCAACGAAGCTGTTTCGATGTTGGTCTTCGAGGCTCGCGACAAGGGGCCGAAGGCCGTGCCGCTTTCACTCGTTGCGCGACTTGAAGAGGCGGATCTCGGTACAACCGAGAGGGCCGGTTCCCGTACGGTGTTGCAGTATCGCGGCGGATTGATGCCTCTGATCGACCTGGATGGCAATCCGGCGGCACAGGTGGGAAGGCATCCGATACTCGTCTTCGTGGACGGGAACCGCATGCTGGGCCTCGTAGTCGACCGCGTCGTCGACATTGTTGAAGCGCCGCTCGACCTTCATCTCGCAGGAGGTAGTCGCCCGGGAATCCTCGGTAGCGCAATCATCGCCGGCAACGCCACGGACATTATCGATACTGTCTATTATCTCCGTCAGAGCGACGCTGACTGGTTCGAGGTCAAAACGGAGAGCCCGTTCGGCATGGAGAGTGAGCGGCAGGTTCTGCTTGTCGAGGACAGTGCCTTCTTCCGCAATCTGCTGATCCCGATGCTCACCATTGCGGGCTATTCGGTGACAGTCGCCGAGCACGCTGAGGCGGCCATTTCGCTCTGCAAGGATGGTGCTCATTTCGACATCATCGTGTCGGACATCGAAATGCCGGGTCTTTCTGGTTTTGATCTGGTGAGAACCCTGCGCGCTGACGAAAGGCTGGGCGAGGTGCCGATCGTCGCGCTCTCCTCACACGCGAATGCCAAAGACATCGAACGCGGGTTGGAAGCGGGCTTCACGGACTACGTTACGAAGCTCGATCCCAAGGCACTGCTTGGCGTTCTTTCCCGCACATCGTCCGACGAGTCCCGCAAGGAGATCGCAGTATGAATACGTCCTGTCAGACCAGCGCTGCTGCGGATGGCGTGGAGACGGCCACCGAGGATTACGTGACGATGACCGTCGCCGGGCAGGCGTTCGGCATTCCGGTGCTCAGCGTGCGCGACGTATTGAGCCCGCAGATCATCACTCGTATCCCCCTGGCGTCTCCCGAGATTGCGGGATCGTTGAACCTCAGGGGCCGCATCGTGACAGCGATCAACATGCGCACAAGGCTTGGGCTGCCCGCGGATGGCTTCGTCGAGAGGGCGATGGCTGTCGTCGTCGAGCATGATGACGAGCCATTCAGCCTGCTCGTCGATGAGGTGGGAGAAGTTCTGAGCCTGCCGATCGGCCAGCGGCAGGCTGTGCCGGCGACACTCGACGCGCGCTGGCGCGACGTCTCCCAGGGGATCTACCGGCTCGACGATCGGCTGCTGCTTGTTCTGAGTGTTACAAGCGTGCTCGGCACGATCGGATTCGACCCGGTTCACTGAACGCAACGGAGGAAAGAACTATGGCCGTTAACATGAAGATGCCGATTCTGATCGTGGACGACTACAAGACGATGCTGCGCATTGTCAGAAATCTGCTGACCAAGCTCGGCTTTTCCGACATCGACGAAGCGACCGACGGCATGGATGCCTTGGCAAAGCTCAAGAATCGAAATTACGGCCTCGTCGTATCCGACTGGAACATGCAACCGATGACAGGCTACGAGTTGCTGCAGAAGGTGCGCGGGGATGACAGACTGAAGTCCCTCCCATTCGTCATGGTCACGGCCGAGTCGAAGGTCGAGAACGTGATCGCCGCGCGCCAGGCTGGCGTGAACAACTACATTATCAAGCCTTTTAGCGCCGAAGTGCTGAAGGCGAAGTTGAAGACGGTGCTGGGAGATTTCTGATGATGGGGAAGGGAAAACTCGATCTCGTCGAACGTTTGACAAACGAATGCATCGACTTGTGCCAGACTGTATTGCGCGGACGCAAGCGACTTGAGCCGCTGCTCGATCCCGCTTTCCGCACACAAAAATTGCTGCGGGCCGTCAACGAACAGAAGACGGCGGTAAACGAGATGGAAGCAGCCGTTGATCGCATCATCGCAGCGGTCGAACGAATGTCGGAAATTGATTTTTCGGATGCCGCTGCGGCAGAACAGCAGCTTTCCGCTTGCTGCGACGAGATCATGGAGGCTTGTTGCTTCCAGGACCTGACCGGTCAACGTATGTCGCAGGTGAACGATACCTTGAACGAAGTCGAGGCCGTGCTTGCCAGCATTGCCGATGGGCGAGCTTCGCCGCAGGTCTCCGTCGCGGGGGAAAGCCTGCTCAACGGTCCCGCCCTTCCCGGCAACGGCGTCGAACAGGACGTCGTGGACCGCCTTCTCGCAACAAGCGAAGGAAGGCGATAGGAGGGAAATGAAAAGTGGTTCAGAGAAGCTGACAGACAAGGAAGATCGATCTTGCCACGTGATGGTCGTTGACGACTCCGCCATCGCGAGGGGCATCGTCACCCGCACGCTGGAGGAGGAACAGGGCATCAAGGTTGTGGCCTCCGTGCCGAACGGACTCATGGCCCTGAAGGCGATCGGCAATCACGAGATCGACGTCGTGGTTCTGGATATCGAGATGCCGCAACTCGATGGGCTCGCAGCACTTCCGCAATTGCTGGAGCGCCGTCCCGGTCTCAAGGTCATTATGGTCTCATCGGCGAGCCAGCGCGATGCGGATATATCGTTGAAGACCATGGCCATGGGCGCTGCGGATTATGTCGCAAAGCCAATGGCCGGTTTGGGTGGCGCCGAAAGTTTTCGAGCGGAGCTTGTGCGCAAGGTGCGCGAACACGGCGCGCGCCGGACGGCGTCGGCAAGGAAGAAGCACACGCCGGCAAAATCCGCTGCTTCAACTGGAGTTCAGCCGGCCGCCTCGCGGAAGCCCGCTCGCAAGCTTGTCAAACCCGAGGTCATCGCAATCGGCTCTTCGACCGGCGGCCCGCAGGCGCTTGCCGAGGTGTTGCGGAACATCGATCCGGCCTTCACGCAACCCATTCTGGTCACGCAGCACATGCCTGCCACCTTCACGGCGCTTCTCGCGGAACACATGACGCGCTATTCGGGCCGCCTCGCCGCGGAGGCCCGCGATGGCGAACCGCTTGAGCCCGGACGCATTTACATAGCGCCGGGCGGCAAGCACATGCTGGTCGAACAGCGCGCGGCGGGCGGAGCGATTATCCGGCTCGACGATGGCCCGCCGGAGAATTCCTGCAAGCCTGCCGTGGATCCTATGCTTCGAAGCCTTGCAAAGACCTTCGGCGAACGTTTGCTCGTCGTCATTCTGACGGGCATGGGGTGTGACGGACTGAAGGGGTCGCAGACTGTCATTGAGGAGGGCGGCCGCGTACTCGCACAGGATCGCGAGAGCAGTGTCGTATGGGGAATGCCTGGCGCGGTCGCTCAAGCTGGCCTGTGCGAGGAAATTCTGCCGTTGTGGCAGATAGGTGCAGCGATCGCTCGTATCGCCGGGGGAGAGGGAAAATGAACAATCTCGAATTCGACTATTTGAAGCAGGTTCTCTACGAACGCTCAGGTCTCGTCGTGACCCGGGAGAAGGGATACCTCATTGAGAGCCGGCTGGCGCCGCTTGCGCGGCGGAACGGCCTCGAAAGCGTCGATCGTTTCATCGAGGAAACTCGTCGCACGCGAAATGAAGCTGTGCTTACGCAGATCATTGATGCGATGACGACGAACGAGACGCTTTTCTTTCGTGATGCCTGGCCATTTGAGCGTTTGAGCAAGACCTTGATGCCGGAGGTCATGGCGAAGACGAAGACATCCCGGCGGATCAGGATATGGAGCGCCGCCTGTTCGAGCGGACAGGAGCCATATTCCCTCGCAATGACGCTGGCGGAAATGGCCCCAGCACTGGCTGGCTGGCAGGTTGAGATTGTCGCCACGGATATTTCGGATGCCATGCTTGCTCGAGCTGAGGCGGGCCGGTATTCGCTGTTCGAAGTATCGCGCGGTTTGCCCGAACACATGCTCCGCAAGTACCTGCTCCCTGAAAAGGATGGCTGGCGGGTCAAGGATAGTTTGCGCGAGATGATTGAGTTCCGGCGCTACAATCTGCTCGAAGATCCCTACCAGAGTGGTCTTGGACCTTTCGACATCGTCTTCTGTCGCAATGTGCTGATCTACTTCGATGAAGAAACGCGAAAGCGAGTCTTCACGGGGCTTGCTCGTGTCATGCGCCCCTGGGGTTACCTCTGCCTCGGCGGAGCGGAAACGGTGGTTGGAATCTCGGATGCCTTCCGTGTACTGCCCGGGGAAAGAGGGCTTTTCGGACTCGCGCGATAGATCGTTTCATTGGAGGTGTCCAATGTGCGCGATGAGTTGAAGGAAAGCGCTCGGACTGGCTGGCTGGTTGACAGTGTGCCGGTGATGGCCGGATTCAGGATGTTGATGAGATCGTCGGCGAGCCGTCCATAGCCACGGCGCGATGGGCACCTGGATTTGCGGTCAGTCGGCTCAATGCAGTTGACCTGCCCCGACGGACCTCGCATCGTGCTGTCGCACGGATGCGGGTAGCGGAATGAACATCGATGGCGTGCTGATCGCCGGTGGCGGGGCATCACGGATGGGAGGAAGCGAAAAGCCGCTCGAGCTCCTTTGCGGAAGCCCGCTCATCGAGCATCTGATCGATATCGTGCGGCCGCAGGTTGCGACGCTGGCCCTCAACGTGAAGGAAGAAGCTGCTACGCTCTATGGCGGCACGGCGACTTCCGGTCTTCCGCTCATCTTCGACCGGTTCGGCGGCGATGCCGGCCCCTTGGGCGGCGTACTGGCGGGGCTCGAATGGGCCGCCGCGCGAGGCAGCGCATGGCTTGCAACATTTCCCGCCGACACCCCGTTCCTGCCTCGAGATCTTGTGGCGAGGCTCGCCGCGGAAGCGCACCGGGGCACGCCCGTGGTCGCCGTGACGGACCGGAAGGTGCAGGGCCTCTGTGCGCTGTGGCCCGTCAGCTGCCAAACCGTACTGGCCGAAGGCATCGAAGCGGGCCGGTATCGCAGCCTCTGGTGGACCCTCGACGACCTTGGCGCGGTGCGCTGTCCATTCGACGATACGCTGGCGTTCTTCAACGTGAACACGAAAGACGACCTTGCGACGGCCGAGGTCATGGCGCGGAACAGGGACGGCCGCGCATGAATGTCGCGCATTTCCTTGCGAAACGCTTCGGGCTTTCTCTCCGACGGGACGCACGGGGCCGCCTGTGCTGTCTGGAACGGAACTTGCTGTATATACCGCAGCCAGGCAACACGGGTTCTGCCTGAGCGGTACGTGACTCCGGAACGGCGGAGCGGTAAGTGGACAGCGTAAAACCCCTCAAGATCCTCATTATCGACAGCAACGACGAACGCGCCGCTGTGGTGGAGGCCGGCCTTGCGGGCTATGGCGACGCGCAGATTCTGCGTATGGGGTTGCTGGTCGATCTTGCGCGAAAGATCGAGGAAATCCAGCCCGACGTGATCTTCGTCGATGTGGACTCACCGGACCGTGACACGCTGGAAAACATGCGCAGCGTTTCCGATGTGCTGCCGCGTCCCATCGTCATGTTCGTTGAGGAAAGTGGCGCTTCGCTTGCGGAAGAGGCGCTACGTGCGGGCGTCAGCGCCTATATCGTCGACGGGCTGAGCGAGAAACGCGTGAAGCCGATTCTCGACGTCGCCATCCTGCGCTTCAAGGTTTTCCAGAAGATGCGGGAAGAACTCGACAAGGCGAAATCCGATCTCGCAAGCCGCAAGGTCGTGGAGCGCGCCAAGGGCCTGCTCATGGAGCAGCGCAGGCTCTCAGAGGAGGATGCCTACAGGCTCCTGCGCAATACGGCGATGAAGGAAGGAAAGTCGATTCTCGAGATCGCCGACAGTCTGATTTCGATCTCGAGATTGCTCAAGGGCTAGGCAAAAGCTGGTCGCGCCGTAATCACCTCGTTGAATTTTTGTGCAATGCAAACAAAAATTCCCCTTTAAAATCAAAACTCTATTGCGCTGCGGCGACGCTTACGTATTCTCGATGATAGATGAGCACGCGGATCGATCCGCGGCGCTCCCCGCCCAGGGATCAACGGCGACCCTCCGCGGACATATCCGGGCCAATGGCGGCCCACCTCAGACAATGGCGTCTGTTTCGGCGAGCGATCGCTGGGCAGGCGCTTTTTTGTTTTCCGCGGCAGGACCGCGAAATGAAGGGTGGCTGGCAAATGGCTTTGAAGCGAATGGAGATTGTTCCTGGTGTTCTTGCCGCGATGATCGCGGCAGCGGGACCTGTCCTCGCGGCGGAAGATTTCGGCGAGGCGCTGCTCGGCGGCAAGCCGATCATCGACCTGCGACTCCGCTATGAGCATGTCGAACAGGATGGTGTCGCGAACAATGCCGACGCCTACACGGGCCGCGCACGCCTCGGCTACGAGACGGGCTCCTTCCACGGTTTCACGGCGCTGACGGATTTCGATCTCGTCGGTCATGTCGGTCCCGAGGACTACAACGACACCGTCAACGGACGCACGAGCTACCCCGTCGTCGCCGATCCGGATACGGCGGAACTGAACCGCTTGCAGATCGCCTATGACGGGCTGCCCGACACGGCCGTAACGCTTGGCCGTCAGCGCATCATCCTTGGCAATGCGCGTTTCGTCGGCAATGTCGGCTGGCGGCAGAACGAGCAGACCTTCGATGCGCTGCGCGTCGTCAATTCGAGCGTCGACGGGCTGTCGCTCGGCTACACCTATCTCAACCGCGTGAACCGCGTCTTCGGCGAGGACAGCCCCGTCGGCCGCTTCCGCGGCGATACGCATCTCGTCAACGCCGACTACACGGGCTTCGGCGGCGTGACGCTCGGCGCTTACGCCTATCTGCTGGATCTGAACGAGGCGCCGGCGCTGTCGACCGAGACCTATGGCGCGCGCCTCTCCCTGCCGCTCGAACTCGCCGAAAGGACGAAGCTTGCGCTGACGGGCGAATATGCGAACCAGACGGATTACGAAGGCAACCCGGCCTCCGTCGATCTCGACTACATGCTCGCCGAAGCGGCGTTCTCGCATGCCGCCTTCGGATTTACCGCAGGCTACGAAGTGCTGGAAGGCGACGGGGCGGTGGGCTTCTCGACGCCGCTCGCCACGCTGCACGCCTTCAACGGCTGGGCGGATGTGTTCCTGACGACACCGGCGGCGGGTCTCGAAGATTTCTATCTCGGCGCGACATATGCCCTGAACAACATTCCCGCCATCGAGAAGCTCGTGCTCGGCGTGACATGGCACGACTTCTCGGCCGAGCGCGGCGGCGCCGATTTCGGCGACGAGCTCGACATGGTCGCCAATTTCGTTCTCTCGAAGAACCTCTCGCTCAACCTGAAGTTTGCGAGCTTCGACGGCGAGAACGGCTTTGCGAGCCGCGACAAGACCTGGCTCTCCCTGACTTACGCCTATTGACCCGCCAATCCTGCAAGGAGTCCGACATGAAGGACAAGAGCGACAAGGACATGAAGACCATCGACCGTCGCAGCGTGCTCAAGACCGGCGGAAAGCTGATCGGCGCGGCGGCGCTCATGAAAGCCGCGGGCGCGCTGGTGCCCGGCGGCGCCTGGGCGGCGGGAAGCGAGGGGATCGAGAAGACCGACCTTACCCTCGGCATCATTCCGCTCACCGATTGCGCGCCGCTCGTGATCGCGCATGAGAAGGGATACTTCTCGAAATACGGCATCAACAGCCAGATATCGAAGGAAGCCTCCTGGGCGAATATTCGCGACAAGGTGTCGATCGGCGCGCTCGATGCGGCGCATATGCTGGCCGGTATGCCGATCGCTTCCTCGCTCGGCGTCGGCGCCATCAAGAAGCCGACCATCACGTCCTATTCGATGGACCTCAACGGCAACGGCATCACGGTTTCGAACGAACTTTACGACCGGATGGTGGAAGCCGACCCGGAGGCGATGGCCGAGCGGCCCGTTTCCGCCCGCGCGCTCAAGAAAGTGATCGATGCGGACAAGGCGGCCGGCAGAAACCCCATGACCTTTGCCATGGTGTTCCCCGTGTCGACGCACAACTACGAGATCCGTTACTGGATGGCGGATGCCGGCATCGATCCGGACAAGGACGTTCGTCTCATCGTGATCCCGCCGCCGCAGATGGTGGCGAATCTGCGCGCCCAGAACATCGTCGGCTATTGCGTCGGCGAACCCTGGAACGAGCGCGCGGTCATCGCGGGAATGGGCAAGACGCTCATCACCAATCACGAGATCTGGAACAACAATCCGGAGAAAGTCGTCGGCGTCAATCTCGACTGGGCCGAGAAGAACCCGAACACCCACATGGCGATGATCCGCGCGCTGGTGGAAGCCGCGCAATGGATGGACAAGCCGGAGAACAGGCTCGAAGTCGTCGAGATCATCTCGCGCAAGTCCTATGTCAACGCGCCTGTCGACGTCGTGAAGATGTCCATGACCGGCACCTTCCGCTATGCCATCGACGAGGAGCCCCGGCCGCTCCCCGATTTCAATGTCTTCTACCGTTACGCGGCGACGTTCCCCTGGAAGAGCCATGCGATGTGGTTCATCTCGCAGATGATCCGCTGGGGACAGATCGAACAGCCGCTCGATATCGCGAAGACCGCCGGCGAAATCTACCGGCCGGACATCTACCGTGAAGCGGTGAAGGGGATGGGCATTCCCGTTCCGGCCATCGACATGAAGACTGAAGGCACGCATGCCGGAGGCTGGACGCTCGAGGAGGCGAGCAAGCCCATCGCCATGGGCCCGGACCTCTTCTTCAACGGCGATGTCTACGACCCCGCAAGGATCCTTTCCTACATCGACGGCTTCGAGGTGAAGAACCTGGCATTCGCCATGGACGAACTCTCGAAGCTGAACTCGTGAGGAGACGTCAGATGAAGTCTGTGGCACTCACCATCGTCGAGCCGGCAGAGGCCCCGGACCCGGCCGGGCTCCAGCCCGCCCCCGCCCCCGATGCAACAACGGAGACAGCATCGCGCGAGCGCAAACCTCTCGAAGCGCTGGCGCGCGCGATTCTCCTTCCCGCCATCACCTTCGGGCTCGTCCTTCTCGGCTGGACAATCATGCAGGCGGCCTTCGTGCCGTCCTTTCCGGATGTTCCTACCGTCTGGAACAAGGCGATCGAGATCTTCTCCGACCCCTTCTACGTCTACGGCCCCAACGACATGGGCGTTGCCTGGCAGGTGATGTATTCGCTGGGCCGTGTTGTGGCGGGCTTCCTGCTTGCCGTTGCCGTCGGCATTCCCGCCGGGTTCCTGATCGGCGCCAACAAGACTTTCGAGCAGGCCTGGATGCCGCTCATCGCGATCCTCCGGCCGGTGAGCCCGCTTGCCTGGCTGCCGATCGGCCTTCTCATTTTCCGGGCGGTCGACCCCTCCGCGATCTTCGTCATCTTCATCACCAGCATCTGGCCGATGATCCTGAACACGGCGGCGGGCGTGAAGGCCATTCCGCAGGACTATCTGAACGTCGCCCGCGTGCTGAACTTCAACCGCCGCGAAATGGTCACGAAAATCTACGTGCCGGCAACGCTGCCCTACATGCTGACCGGCATGCAGCTCTCTCTCGGCACCGCCTGGATGGTGATCGTCGCCGCGGAGATGCTGACGGGCGGCATCGGCATCGGCTTCTACATCTGGGACGAATGGAACAACCTTTCGGTCCCCTCGATCATCGTTGCCATCGTCATCATCGGTTGCGTCGGCATTCTGCTCGAAGCGGGCATGAACCATATCCGCCGCCGCTACGACTATGCGTCAAAGCAGGAGTAACGTCATGCCGGAACGGTCTTCAATTCTCCAGATCAGCAAGGTCGGCAAGACCTTCGGCACGCGTTCGGGAAGCTTCGAGGCCCTGCGCGACGTCGATCTTGCGATCAGCGGGGGTGAATTCGTCTCGATCATCGGCCATTCGGGCTGCGGCAAGTCCACGCTGCTCAATCTCGTGGCGGGCCTCGAAACGCCGACGCTTGGCGGCATATTTCTCGAAGGACAGCTTGTCGACGGGCCCGGACCGGAGCGGGCGGTCGTCTTCCAGAACCACTCCCTGCTGCCCTGGCTGACTGTCTACGGCAATGTGCGCCTCGCGGTGGACAAGGTTTTCGCGGGCAGGAAGTCTTCCGCCGAACGGGACGCATGGGCCCGGCAGATGCTCGACCTCGTCAACATGTCGGACGCGGCGGAAAAACGGCCGGCCGAAATCTCGGGCGGCATGAAGCAGCGCGTCGGCATTGCCCGCGCGCTTGCGATGGAACCGAAAGTGCTGCTGCTCGACGAGCCCTTCGGTGCGCTCGATGCGCTGACGCGGGCGCAGCTTCAGGACAGCGTCATGGATATCCATGCGCGCCTCGGCAACACCGTCATCATGATCACCCATGACGTGGACGAAGCGGTCCTGCTCTCCGACCGGATCGTGATGATGAGCAACGGACCGGCCGCGGGCATCGGCGAAATTCACGACCTTACGCTGTCGCGGCCCCGGCGGCGGCTGGAGCTCGGCGAGAACCTGGACTACATCGCCGCCCGCTCGGCCGTGATGCGCTTTCTCACCCGGAACCGGACAGACAAGGCGGCCTGACCATGACCGGGAAGCAGAAACTTGTGGTGATCGGCAATGGCATGGCGGGCTGCCGCGCCGTGGAGGAGCTTCTCGCGCGCGACCCGGAGCGCTATGAAATCACGATCTTCGGGGCCGAGCCGGAGGTGAACTACAACCGCATCATGCTCTCCCCCGTCCTCGCTGGCGAAACGAGCTTCGACGAGATCGTCATCAATGGCGCGGACTGGTACGCGGAGAACGGCATCGAACTGAGGAGCGGCGAAGAAGTCGTCGGGATCGACACGGTTTCCCGGATGGTCGCGACCGACAAGGGAAATCGCTGCGGCTATGACCGGCTGCTGATTGCGACCGGGTCGCTTCCCTTCATCCTGCCCGTGCCCGGCGCGACGCTGGATGGCGTCATCGCTTTTCGCGACATTCAGGATGTTCGCCGGATGGTCTCGACGGCGGAAGGCGGCGGCCGGGCCGTGGTGATCGGCGGCGGTCTGCTCGGCCTCGAGGCGGCGAACGGTCTTCGCACGCTCGGCATGGACGTCACCGTCATTCACTTGATGGAAACGCTGATGGAGCGCCAGCTCGATGAGGCGGCGGGCTTTCTCCTGCGCCGCGAGCTGGAAGGACGCGGCATCGAGGTGCTGACCGGCGCGACGACGGAAGAGATCGTCGGCGACGAGGCCGTGAAGGGCGTGAAGCTGAAGGACGGTCGAACCGTTCCCGCCGATCTTGTCGTCATGGCGGCGGGCATCCGGCCCAATATCGCGCTCGCCCGCGACGCTGGCCTCGACTGCAATCGCGGCATCGTCGTCGACGACTTCATGCGCACCTCCGATCCCTCGATCCTCGCGGTCGGCGAATGCGTCGAGCATCGCGGGCAGGTTTATGGACTCGTCGCGCCGATATGGGAGATGTGCCGCGCCGTGGGCGACACGCTGGCGGGCGCGGAGGGCGAAGGCTACCGGGGCTCCGTCACCAGCACGAAGCTCAAGGTAACGGGTGTCGACGTCTTCTCCGCCGGCGACTTCGCAGCGGGCGACGGCCGCGAGGACATCGTCTACCGGGACGCCGCGCGCGGCATCTACAAGCGCATCGTCATCTCGGAAGATCGTGTCATCGGCGCCGTTCTCTACGGCGACACGGAAGACGGTAACTGGTACTTCGGCCTCCTGAAGGCGGGCGAGGACATCGCGGCCAGCCGCGAGACGCTGGTCTTCGGGCCTGCCTTTGCGGGAGGCGCGCCCCAGGACCCTAATGCCGCCGTTGCCGCATTGCCCGACACGAGCGAGATCTGTGGCTGCAACGGCGTCTGCAAGGGCACGATCGTCACGGCGATCCAGGACAAGGGACTGGCGACGCTCGCCGATGTGCGTGCGCATACCAAGGCGTCCGCCTCCTGCGGCTCCTGCACCGGGCTTGTCGAGAAGCTGATGGCGCTGACGCTCGGCGAGGGCTACAACCCCGCCGCGGTGGAACCGATGTGCGGCTGCACGGAACTCGGGCATGACGACGTCCGCCGCCTGATCCGGGCGAAGGAACTGAAGACGATCCCCGCCGTCATGCAGGAACTCGAATGGAAGACTTCCTGCGGCTGCGCGAAGTGCCGCCCGGCGCTCAACTATTATCTCGTTTGCGACTGGCCCGGCGAATATGCCGACGACTACCAGTCGCGCTTCGTCAATGAGCGCGTGCACGCCAACATCCAGAAGGACGGCACTTACTCCGTGGTGCCGCGCATGTGGGGCGGCGTCACCAGCGCCAAGGAGCTGCGCGCCATTGCCGACGTGGTCGAGAAGTTCGCCATTCCGGCGGTAAAGGTCACCGGCGGACAGCGGGTCGACATGCTGGGCGTGAAGAAGGAAGACCTGCCCGCCGTCTGGGCCGATCTCGGCAAGGCGGGGTTCGTGTCGGGACACGCCTATGCGAAGGGCCTGCGCACCGTGAAGACATGTGTCGGCACGGACTGGTGCCGCTTCGGAACCCAGGATTCGACCGGCTTCGGTGTTCGCATCGAGAAATTCATGTGGGGCTCGTGGACGCCCGCCAAGGTGAAGATGGCGGTCTCGGGTTGCCCGCGGAACTGCGCAGAGGCGACCTGCAAGGATGTCGGCGTCGTCTGCGTCGACTCCGGCTACGAGATCCACTTCGCGGGCGCGGCCGGCCTCGACATCAAGGGCACGGAGAAACTCGGCACGGTGGCGACGGAGGACGAAGCGCTGGAGCACATCGTCGCGCTCGTCCAGATGTATCGCGAACAGGCGCGCTATCTCGAGCGCATCTACAAATGGGCGAAGCGCATCGGCTACGACGAAGTGCGCAGCCAGATCCTCGACGATGCGGAGAAGCGCCGGGCCTATTTCGACCGTTTCGTCTTCTCGCAGAAATTCGCGCAGGTGGACCCCTGGTCCGAGCGCGTATCGGGCAAGGACAAGCACGAGTTCAGGCCCATGGCGGAAATCGGTGTCCCTCAGGCAGCGGAGTAGGTCGATGACGAACTGGGTCGAGATCGGGAGATTGTCGGACATTCCGAAGCGCGGCGCGCGCTGCGTGTCGACGCCGATGGGACGGGTCGCCGTCTTCCGCACGGCGGCGGACGAGATTTACACCATCGAGGACCGCTGTCCGCACAAGGGCGGGCCGCTGAGCCAGGGCATCGTTCACGGCTCCGCCGTCACCTGCCCGTTGCACAACTGGGTGCTGTCGCTCGAAACCGGAACGGCGCTCGGTGCGGATGAAGGGGAGGTGCGCCGCTTCGATATCAGGCTGGAAGGAGAAATGATTCTGCTGGACGTGGCGGTCATGGCCGTCGCCGCCGACTAGCGCTCCTGCCCACACAAATGAACATGATGAAAAGCGCCACAGTGAAAACGACCTGCCCCTATTGCGGCGTGGGTTGCGGCGTGGCGGTGCCGGCGGCGGCACCGCGCAATGCGCGCGTTTCGGGCGATGCGGCGCATCCCGTGAACAGGGGCCGTCTGTGCTCCAAGGGATCGATGCTCGGCGAAACGACCGGGCTGGAAAACCGCCTTCTCCATCCGATGAAGAAGGGCGCGCGTATCGGCTGGGACGAGGCGCTGGACGAGGTGGCGGCGAGATTTTCTTCTGTCGTCGCGACGCATGGGCCGGATGCCGTCGCCTTCTATGTATCGGGACAGTTGCTGACCGAGGATTACTACGTCGCCAACAAGCTGATGAAAGGCTTTATCGGCAGTGGCAATATCGACACCAACTCCCGCCTCTGCATGTCGTCGGCGGTGGCGGCGCACAAGCGCGCCTTCGGCGAGGACCTCGTGCCCGGCAGCTACGAGGACTTCGAGGAAGCCGATCTCGTTGTGCTCGTCGGTTCGAACACGGCCTGGTGTCACCCGATCCTCTATCAACGCCTGCTTGCCGCGCGCGCGAAGCGGGGCACAAGGATCGTCGTCATCGATCCGCGCCGCACCGCGACCTGCGACGAGGCGGACCTTCATCTTCCGATCGCGCCGGGACGGGACCTGAGGCTCTTCACGGCGCTTCTTTGCGAGCTTGCCGCCCGTGGTGCGGCGGATGAAGGTTTCATCGCGCGGAGCACGAAAGGTCGGGAAGGCGCACTCGCTGCGGCGAGGCGCGAGCACCGCTCGCTTGAGGAGACGGCTGAAGCCTGCGGTCTCGATCCCTCGGCGCTTGAAACCTTCTTCTCCTGGTTTGCGGAAACGGAGCGAACGGTCACCGCCTTCTCGCAGGGTATCAACCAGTCGCAGCGCGGCGTCGACCAGGTCAACACGATCATCAACTGCCATCTTCTCACCGGGCGGATCGGCAAGCCGGGCGCGGGGCCTTTCTCGCTCACGGGTCAGCCGAACGCGATGGGCGGCAGGGAGGTGGGCGGCCTCGCGAACCAGCTCGCGGCACATCTCGAATTCGATGAGCCGGGGCGCGGCAAGCTTGCGCGCTTCTGGGGAACGGAGAATCTCGCCGCCGGGCCGGGACTCAAGGCCGTCGATCTTTTCGATGCGATGGCGGAGGGGCGCATCAAGGCGCTCTGGATCATGGCGACCAACCCGGTGGTGAGCCTTCCCAATGCGGACTTCGTGCGCCACGCGCTGAAGACCTGCCCCTTCGTGGTTCTCTCCGACTGCGTTGCCGGTACCGACACGGCCGCCTTTGCCGATATGGTGCTGCCGGCCGCGGCCTGGGGAGAGAAGGACGGCACGGTGACGAATTCCGAGCGGCGCATCTCGCGGCAGCGCGCCTTCATGGCCCCGCCCGGCGAAGCGCAGCCCGACTGGCGGATCGTGAGCGAGGTCGCGCGGCGCATGGGATTCGCCGATGCCTTTACCTATCGGAACCCGGCGGAGATCTTCCGCGAGCATGCGGCGCTGTCGGGCTTCGAGAACGGAGGTGAACGGTTCTTCGACATCTCCGGTCTTTCCGGGTTGAGCGATGCCGCCTATGACGCGCTCGAACCCGTGCGGTGGCCCATGCGCGGAGCGGGCGGTACGCCGAGGCTCTTTTCAGACGGTGTCTTTGCGACGCCGTCCGGACGTGCGCGCTTCGTTGCACCGGCATCCACAGTCGAACGGCTCGCGAATGAAAGCGCCTTCCCGCTGACGCTCAACAGCGGCCGTCTGCGCGACCAGTGGCACACCATGACGCGCACGGGTCTCTCGCCCGTGCTCGGCGCGAATGCCCCCGAACCCGTGGCGGAAATGCACGAGGAGGATGCGCGCGCCGCCGGGATCGCGGATGGCGGGCTGATGCGCGTCGTGACGGAATACGGTTCCGGCATTTTCCGTGCCTCCGTGACGCAGGCGCAGCAGCGCGGCTCGCTCTTCGTCCCGATCCACTGGTCGGATGTGAACAGCGCGATGAGCAGCGCGGGCCGCATGGTCCATCCCGAAGTCGATCCGATCTCGGGGCAGCCCGCTTTCAAGCACACCCCCGCCCGCGCCGAAGCCGTCATGCCGCTCTGGCGGGGTTTCTTTCTTTCGCGGCAGGAAATCGCGCCGCCCGGCTGCGGCTATTGGGCGAGCCGCCGCGTGGACGGCGGATGGATCTGCGAGATGGCGGGCCTGTCGGAAGGCGAGGCGCCGCCCGAGCTCGATCTCCTTGCGGGCGAAAGCGCCGGTGCTGCCGGTGGATATGAGGAGCTGGAGATGCGCGACGGTCACGCGGGCGCGCTTCGTCAGGCACGCCTCGGGAACGGACGCCTGACCGATTGCCTGATCCTCACGCGCGGCGGGAAGCTGCCGCCGCGCGACTGGCTGGCCAGCCTCCTGCTCGCCGATGAGATCGACGAGACGACGCGGCGCGTCTTTCTTTCCGGACGGGCGGGCGAGGGCGCAGCGGATAGCCGCCTCGTCTGCGCCTGCATGGGCGTGCGGTCTGACGCCATTCTCGCCGCGATCGCGAAAGGGGCCTGCAACGCCGCCTCGGTCGGCGTGCAGACGGGCGCGGGCACGAATTGCGGATCATGCCGCTCGGAAATCCGCAGCCTGATCGAACGCGTGGAAACGGAGGAAGCAGCATGACCTTTCCCGAGCGGAAGGCGCCATTCGTTTCCTTCGTCGGCGCGGGGCCGGGCGACCCTGAACTTCTCACGATCCGCGCGCTGCGGCGCCTCGAGCAGGCGGACATCGTGCTCCACGACGCGCTCGGCACGGCGGAAATTCTGAATCTCTTGCCCTCTTCCGCGCGCCGCGTGAATGTCGGCAAGCGCGCCGGACGGCACGCCATGCCGCAGGATGAGATCAATCGCCTGCTCGTCAATCTTGCGCAACGCGGAAAGCGCGTCGTGCGGTTGAAAGGCGGCGATCCCGTCATCTTCGGCCGTCTCGATGAGGAGACGGCGGCGCTCTCGGCCGCCGGCATCGGTTTCGAGGTTGTGCCCGGCATCACGGCCGCTTCCGCCGCCGCAGCATCCGCCGGACTATCTCTCACCAGACGGGGCGACTCCCGGCGCGTTCAGTTCGTAACGGGCCACACGAAAGAGGGAGAGCCGTTCGACCCGGTTGCATCGGGCGTCGCCTCTCCGGGCGTCACCAGCGCGATCTACATGGCCCGCGGGGCCGTGAGACGGGTTCGGGCAGGGCTGATTGAAACCGGTTGGGCGAGACAAACGCCTGTTCTCATCGTCGCGGGCGCGAGCCAGTCCGGCGAGATCAGGATCGCAAGCCGTCTCGATGGTCTGGAACAGGCCGTCCTCTCGCTGCCGCGCGACCTGCCTCTGGTCCTGATCGTCGGGCCGGCTGTCGCTTCAACGCAAATGAACGGCAACGCGGATGCAGATGTCCCCCGTCGCCATCATCCAGGCCCCGGCGGCTGGACGATACCCGCCGAGGTGCCGGTCGATGCGCCGCCGATGCGATCTCCATCGGACTTCTCAGGGCGTCGCGGCGTTCGGTAGGTGTCTTCCCGCTCTACCGGAAGCGCTCTTTACCCTCAGCGCGGCGCAAGCCCGTTCATCAGCAGGTTGATATATTCGTCAACGAGCTTCCTGTCCGCCGGCTGGCTTGGTCGCGGGTGCCATTGGCCGATGGAGTTGAGGGCACCGGCAAGCGCAAAGGCGGTGATCTTCGGGTCCGACGAGGCGATCGACCCGTCCGCGATTCCATCGGCGACGAGCTGCCTGATCTTGCGGTCGATCTCGCTCTTGATCCGCCGCACTTTCTTCCGGCTTGCCTCCGACAGTTCGGCGTCGCTGATGCGCACGGCGCAGCGCCCGAAATCCGTCTCGATCACCGCGGCATAGCCCTCGAGATAGGCGACCAGGCGCGTCCTTCCGTTTCCTTCCGCCGCGCTGCCCGCCGCTTCCAGCATGTCGAGCCCGTGTTGCACGCAGGCAAAGAGCATCGCTTCCTTGTTCTTGAAATAATAATAGAGCGTGGGCTTCGTGACGTTCAGCGCCTGCGCCACCTCGTCGAGAGAGACGCGGTGATAACCCCTTTCCGAAAACACATGTGCCGCCGCCGCAAGCACCGCCTCGCGCTTCAGCGCGCGCTCGGTCTTGCGCTCGGTTTCGTTCTTCCAGGGCGATGCGATTGCGGCTTTGGCCATGCGGGAATCTCCGGATTCGGGCGCGCCAGGGGCACGGGCCCACGCTGCTTTGACAGAATACTATATAGAAACTATGTTACTTCAAAGTAGAAAAGCCGGTAACTGCCGCGCCCGGCCGGGACGAGCAGGGCCGCGATGACAGAGGAGTGACGACGATGGCGAATCGTGTGGTTGTGGCAGGCGTCGGAATGCTTCCCTTCGTGAAGCCCGGCGCCAGCGCCTCTTACGACGAGATGGGCGCGGAGGCTGCGCGTCTTGCGCTGAAGGACGCGGGCATCGACTACGACAAGGTCGAGCAGGCCTATGTCGGCTGGGTCTACGGCGATTCGACCTCCGGTCAGGCCGCGCTCTACAAGGTCGGCCTCACGGGCATTCCCGTCGTCAATGTGAACAACAACTGCTCCACCGGCTCTTCCGCGCTCTTCCTCGCGCGCCAGGCCGTCGAGGCGGGCATCGTCGATTGCGCGATTGCGCTCGGCTTCGAGCAGATGACGCCGGGCGCGCTCGGCGCGGTGTTCGACGACCGCCCCAATCCGCTTGGCGACTTCCTGAAGATTGCCGATGACAGTTTCCAGGGGGCAGGCGAAGTGCCGATGGCGCTCCGCCTCTTCGGCGGCGCGGGCTACGAATATCAGGAGAAGTACGGCGCGAAGAGCGAGACCTTCGCCAGGGTGCGCGAAAAGGCGAGCCGCCACGCGGAACACAACGAACGCGCGATCTTCCGCACGCCGGTCAGCGTCGACGACGTCATGCAGTCGCCGAAGATGTTCCTGAACCTGACGCGCCTCCAGTGCTGCCCGCCAAGCTGCGGCGCCGCCGCCGCGATCCTGTGCTCCGAGGGTTTCGCGCGCAAGCACGGGCTCGATGCGAGCATCGTCATCGCCGGTCAGGCCATGACGACGGACTATCCCTCGACCTTCGCCGAGAAGAGCCTCATCAAGGTCGTCGGCGCCGACATGACGAAGGAAGCCGCCCGCCGCGTCTACGAGCAGGCAGGCATCGGCCCGGACGCCATCGATGTCGTCGAGCTGCACGACTGCTTCACGACGAACGAAGTCATCACCTATGAGGGCCTCGGCCTCTGCCCCGAAGGCGGTGCCGAGAAATTCGTCTGGGACGGCGACAACACCTATGGCGGCAAGGTCGTGACCAACCCGTCCGGCGGCCTTCTTTCCAAGGGCCATCCGCTTGGCGCAACCGGCCTCGGCCAGTGTGCGGAACTCACCTGGCAGTTGCGCGGCCAGTCCGGCAAGCGCCAGGTCGAGGGCGCGCGCGTCGCGCTCCAGCACAACCTCGGTCTTGGCGGCGCCTGCGTCGTTACTCTCTACGAACGCAGGGCGTGAGCTCCGTCCCAGCCCGGCATGGCACTCAGCTCATCGAACCGAGCTTCTTCGCAACGCGTTTCACCGCCGTCGTGATGACGACGAACGAGACGTAGAGCGTGACCGGAATGTTGAGGAGCCCGATCGCAAGGAAGATAGCCGGGATCGAAAGGCCCTCGTCGGAAAGCCAGAAGATGAAGCCCGACGCGCCCACCATCGCGAGCGCGTTCAGCACATTGTTGACCGCGATCAGCCGCGCCCTGTAGTGCGGCTCGCTCCGCGCCTGCAGGATCGCATAAAGCGGCACGATGTAGAGCCCGCCGCAAATCGCGATGCCGAAAAGGTCGCCCACGATGCGCCAGTTCTCGGGCAAGCTCAGAAAGGCCATGATGCCGATGAACTCGCCCGTCCTGGTGGCGAGCAGCGGTTCGCTCGCGAAGAAAAGATCGGCGGAGAAGATCGTGATGCCGAGCGCCCCCACCGGCACGTAATAGTCGCGCACCTTTCCGCCCAGCAGCTTGTCGCAGAGCAGCGAGCCGATGCCGATGCCGATCGAAAAGATGGTCAGCAGCATCGCGACGATCTGCTCGTTGCCGCTCAGTACACCGCGCGAGAAGACCGGGAACAGGATGATGAAGACCGATCCGACGAGCCAGAACCACGAAATCCCGATGATGGAACGGAAGATCGGCAGGTCGCGATATCCGAAACGGATCATGTGGAAGGTTTCGGACACGAAATTGTAGTTGATCTTCATGCCCGGGCTCGCCGCCGGGCGATCGGGAATCTGCCGCGACGTCAGCCAGCCGAGTGCGGCGACGCCGATGCAGAGGATGGAAACAACCGTCAGCCCATACGCCCGCAGAACGATCAGGCTGCCGAGCAGCGTGCCTATCAGAATGACGAGGAAGGTTGCGGTTTCGATCAGCGCGTTGCCACCGACGAGTTCGTCTTCCTCGAGCAGTTCCGGCAGGATGCCGTATTTGAGCGGCCCGAAGATCGCCGATTGTGCGCCCATGAAGAAGAGCACTGTCAGCAGCATGACTGGCGCCTCCAGGGCGAAGCCCACGGCCGCCGCGATCATGATCAAGATTTCGAAAAGCTTCACCTTCCGGATAAGCCCCGCCTTGGGCAGCTTGTCGGCGAACTGGCCCGCCGTCGGCGAAAACAGGAAGAAGGGCAGGATGAAGATACCGCCCGCAAGCGCCACCAGCGTCTGCGTGTCGATGCCCTCGAGGTTCGCCGCCGCCGAATAGGTGATGAGGATCACCAGCGCGTTCTTGAAGATGTTGTCGTTGAACGCACCCAGCGCCTGCGTCACGAAGAGCGGCAGGAAGCGCGGTGAGATGAGCAGCCTGAACTGCGAGTGATGTTGCGTCTCGCTCATGCTCTCTCTCCTACCAGCCGCGCCGTTTCCGCTTCGATCGTGTCTTCGAGCACGCGCATGAAGGTATCCTTGTCGAGTCCCGTGCGGATCGGTTCGAGGAAGGAAAGCACCACCTTGCCGGGCGTCTTGCGCCAGGCGCGGCACTGCCAGCAAAGCCCGACATTGGTCGCCACCGGCGTTACCGGCAGCTCGAGATCGGCATAGAGGTGATAGACGCCGACCTTGTAGCGTTCGCGGTCGCCGACCGGCACGAGCTGCCCCTCGGGATAGATGAGGATGTGCCGGCCATTGTCGTAGGCGCGTTTCGCCGCCGTGCTCAGCGTGTTGCGTTCCGTGCCGCCGCCGCAGGTGTCGACCATGATCATGTCGAGCTTGGTGAGAATGCGGCCGACGGCCGGATAATCGAGCAGATCCTTCATCGCCACGGTCGCGATCTGCGGCAGCAGCGAGAGCACGAGAATGCCGTCGGAAAAACTCTGATGCTTCGAGGCGATCAGGCTCGGTCCTTCGACGGGAATGTTCTCGCGCCCGCGCACTTCCATGTGGATGCCGGCGACATGCCTGAGCAGCCACACGATCCCCTTCGCCCACCAGTGCAGCACCGCCGCCAGCGGCTTCGGCGAATGGAGGTAGGTAAGCGGCAGGCAGGCGATCGCGACGAGCGCCGTGAAGCCGTAAAAGGCGATGTTGAACAGAAAGGACCGCATGGGCGTTTCCCCTATTTGCCGGCCGGTTCGAGATGCAGGATGTCGATCACGCTTTTCGAGAACAGGTCGCGATGCTTGATGAGCGGCCCCTTCAGTCGGCCGAACGCCTTGAAGGTGACGGCCTGCAGAACAATGCCGAGCGCCATCGCCGCGCGTACATTCGCATCGTCCTTCGGAATTTCCCTCCGCTTCATCGCTGCCTCGATGACCTCGACGACGACGCTCACGGGGTTCGGCAGCTTCGGGTCGAGATAGCGCAGCAATGTGTACTGGTTCACTTGGTGATAGCGGAACAGAAGCCAGTCCCCGTCTGCCATGTTGCAATAGACCTCGACGATGGCGCGCGCCTGCTCGTCGATATGGTCGTATTTCGCCGCCGCCGTCTTGATCGCTTCGGCAAGGCTCGCATGCTGGCGCATGAAAAGTTCTCGGGCGAGCGCATCCTTGCTTTCGAAGTGCCGATAGATCGTCCCCTCGGAAATCTTCACTGCCTCGGCGATCTGCTTTGTCCGCGTTTCCATGATCCCCTGGGAAACGAAAAGTTCCAGGGCAGCACGTTCGATCTCGGTCTTGGTGTTGGGGCCGCGGGGCATTCGAGGCTCTCTTCTTTCTGGTCGCAATTGAGTCGGTTGGGTGAAAGCGTATCAGGTTCCCTGCGAAAGAGGCGCACCCGCATGTGCGCCCGGCAGAAGCCGCATCTCGCCGCCCGCCATCTGGCGCCGCAACTGCGCCAGCGGTGCGGAAAGGTCCCGTCCGTCGTAGAGCAGGGCGCTTTTCGTCATCATCGCCGCCACGCGCTTGCGCTCGGCCGCCATCGCGCCTGTCAGTTTCTCGCTCATCCGGCGCACGGCCTCGGCCCAGGCCGGCCGCGCCCCGGCAAGTGCTTCGCGCAGCCACTGGCCGAGCTGCTTTGCGTCCTTTTCGATCTTTGCCCAACCGTGCCGCGCGGTGTTGATCCGCTTGCGGACAAGGTTGAGTTCCGCCTCGCAGGCACGCTTGCGGAGGGTCCATTGCGCCGTGGCCCTCGCGAGTTTCCCGATGGCGGCGTCTCCCGTCGCCTCCGCCGCGGCGAGGGCATCGGTCAGGCAGACGAGCCGTGCGTCGATCCTTGTCAGCGCCGCCTTGTAGCGGAGTTCGCTTTCGACATGGCAGTCCAGCATCTTCGCCTCGGCGGCGATCCGTTGATGCGCCCGCCGGATGTCCTCGAGCGCCCGGCTTGCGCGCGCTTTCAGCTCGGCGCGGCCTGCCGCGCTCGAAGTCCGGATCCGGTTGAGAAACGTGCGAAGGGTGAACATGGGTCCTGCTCCTTTTGCCGGGCGCCGGAGGCGTCCTGTTGCAATGAAAGTAAGTGAGTACACACTTCTTGTCAAGGCCGTAATGCACCTCTGTCTGAATTTCGTGAGAAGCGTTAGTGAACTGTTTTCGTTGGATAAATGCGGGAAACAAGCCGCCGGGCCCTTGAGAAGGGGACCGGCCAGGCCCGCTCCGCCACGAGGAAAAGAAGCCCCGCCACGGCGCCGCCCGCATGGCCCTCGAAGGCTGCGGGCCAGGGCGTATAGAAGAAGAGCGTCTCCGCCGTCACCGCCTCGTAGACGATCTTCGCAAGTGACAGAAAGCCGATCAGCGCGATGAAGCCGCTCCGCTTCTGCCGCCATGCTTCCACGATCATCACGGCCCAGAGCGCATTCAGCACGCCCGAGAAACCCGCATACTGGGAAAGCTGCGTCGGGCTCAGAAGGATCGCCGTGTCGATCGCGGCGACGCCGGCGAAAATGATCGCGCCCTGCCGGGTGTAGGAAATGCCCTCGTCATGCCGCGCCATCACCGCGAGGACGAGATAGGCGAGCCCGTTCCAGATCAGGTGCTGGAAGTTGAGATGGACGAGATGTCCGGTGACAAGCCGCCACAGCTCTCCATCCATGATCTTCGCCCGGTCGAAGATGAGCATGTCGCTCGCAGCCGCGCCGATATGATGGATGAGCGCCATCGCACCGGTGAGGAGAAGGGGAAACCATGGCAGGGAGATCCCGCCATGGTTTCGTTCGCTCTGGCCCTCCGGCTGCATGCTCAGGCCTTGGCGGCCCGCTGGCGCACCCGCACCAGGTGGAACAGGCCGAGCAGCAGCAGAAGCGCCGGTCCAGCCGCACCGCCGCCGCCGCCGCCGCCGCCACCACCGCCGCCGGACGAAGCGATATGTGTGCGCGGTGCATTGCCCACCGGCGCCGAAGCGAAAGTCGGTGCCGCGTTCTGCCGCGCGTTGCGGGCGTCCGCTTCCGCCGTCAGCCTCTGCTGGTTGTTCCGGGCGATGCCTTCCTGCGCGAAGATCTCCTCGCGCACCACAACCATGGATGTGTAGGGCGTGAGCAGTCCGTATTCGATGGCCGTGTCGGCAATCGACTGTTCGGAATCCGCGTCCTCGCCGATCACGGCCAGTTGCCGCATCTCGTCCTCGATGCGCGAAAACGCCCAGAGCCTTTCGATTTCGGGGTTGAGGCCGGCGGTCTCGGGCATGTCGAGGGTGGCTTCATAGACCTTCGGCTTGCCGTCGACCTTGCCGCGCACGCGGAATTTCGCCGGACCCGAGCCCCAGTAATGCCCGAACACGACCAGCTGCTCGCCGCGATAGAGCCCGCCTTTCAGTTCCGGCGTCACGTCGGCAACCTTCACGCCGTCGACGCTGACGTCGATATCGCTCAGCGAGTGGTGCGACAGCCGGGTCACGGCGGTCATCAGCCGCCCCGTGATGTCGTCGCTGTTCGAGACGTTCATGGTCGTGCCGCCCGAGATCGCGGCAAGATGCTCGAGCATCGGCCGGTCGGCGCCGTTGCCCATCACGACGGTGAAGAGCCGCATGTCCTGAGAGGCGGCAAGATCGACGAAGTCCTTCCGCTCGTGCGGCCCGACATTCGCGACGCCGTCAGTGATCAGAACGACGCCGCTCGGCCTGTCTTCATCGAGATCGTCGAGGCCGTCCTGAAGCCCGGCATAGAGATTGGTGCCGCCGCCGATCGGTACATTGCGCAACTCGGAAATGGTCTGCTGAACCTCCTGCGGCGTCGCGGAGCGGAAGCCGCTGAACATCCGCATCGCCCTGTCGTCGAAGAAGATGACGCGGAAGCGATCCTGCGACGGCAGCGCTTCAAGTGTTCTACCGATGCCTTCCTTCAGCGTTTCGAATTTCGCCTCCATCGACCCGGACCGGTCGAGAATGAAGGTCCAGTCGCGGCCGCCCGTGATCGTCGCATTGTCCTCGCCCGGCGTCAGCACGGCCATGAAGGTGCCGGTTCCCTCCGCCGTTTCCTTGTAGGTCAGCACGTCGAGCGAGCCCGCCAGTCCGGGCTTCTGCCGCCAGTAAAGGGCGACGTCCTTGTTGAGCGCCGCCGCTGAAACCTGCGCCGCCGCGGCCGACACGGCCTCTTCCGCACGGTTGCTGCCGCGCGCGATCGAGACGTGCCAGCTCCCGTCGGCGTCCTGGCGCACCGCTGCATCGGGATGTTCGGGCAGCCGCAGGGCTTCCACCGGATAGGACGTGCGCATCGTCACGTCGAAACTGAAGCTGCCTGTCACCTCGTCCTTCATCTGCCAGAAGGACGCGACGGCCGCATCTTCGGTCCCGCCTTCTTCCAGCGGATAGACATAGCGCCCGACGCCCGCATCGAGCTTTGCGGGTTGCACATAGGACATGCGGATGCGCACGTCGGAATTGGCGCGCACCGGCCATACCGACATCTGGAAGCGCCGGAAATCTTCCTGCTCCGCCAGCGCCGTTTCGCGGTCCGCCGCTTTCTCCCTTTCGTAGAGCGTCCGCGCGTCCTCGCGCTTCATCACTTCCGCGGTCACCGGCTTGCCGTCGATCCAGTAGGTGAATTCGCCGACGGCGGCGTGCTGCGGCACCGGAAAGGCATAGACCGCCTCGAGGTCGCTCCCGCCCGGATTGCGGAACGTCTGTTCGATGGTCGTGGTCGCGTAGCCGTTCTCGATCAGCACGTCGACATGGTGATCCTCGATCGCGAGCGGCGTGGAGGAATTTGCTGGCGTGAGCAGCCCGGCGGCATCCGCCGGTTGCGCCGCCATCATCATTGCCGGCAGGGCGAGCGCCGGAAGCAGGCTTGCCCTGCGGACGAAACCGCCTGAAAGACTTCGCATGTTCGTCTCCTCTGGTTGAGCGGTGTCGGGTGGGGTGTCGAATATGTAAGTGGTTACACACTTACATCGGGGTAATGTAAGCGAGCACCCGCTTACTTCAAGGGAAAAACCGCATGCCGCGCGGAAACCGGGCCGGACCCCCCGGATTCCGTGGAAATCCGGGCCGGAAAATCTGAAAGGAGGGCGGCCTCCGGAACGGGCGAACCTTCCAGTGGATGGATGAAATCTCCTCGACCGCCTATATAGGAGCCATCGCCATTCACTCTTCTTCTTCGAGGACAACAATGCAGATGGACAAACTCGCCGCGCCGCTCGTGCTCGCCCGCGGCCCCGCCATGAAGAACCGCTTCATGCTGGCCCCGCTCACCAACACGCAGAGCCACCCCGATGGCCGTCTCTCCGACGAGGAGTTCCGCTGGCTCACCATGCGCGCCGAAGGCGGCTTCGGCTCACCATGACCTGCGCCGCCCATGTGCAGGCGGGCGGGCAGGGCTTTCCCGGCCAGCTCGGCGTCTGGGACGACAGGCATCTCGAAGGGCTGACGCGGCTCGCCGCCGCCATCAGGGCGCAGGACTCGGTCTCCTCCGTGCAGCTTCACCACGCCGGCATCCGCTCGCCGAAGGAGATCGTGGGCGATGTCGTCGGCCCCTCCGACGACAAGGACACGGGCGGCCGCGCGCTGACGACCGCCGAGGTCGAGAAACTCCGCGACGATTTCATCGCCGCCGCGAAGCGCGCCGAAAAGGCCGGCTTCGACGGCGTCGAGGTCCACGGCGCACATGGCTACATCCTCGCGCAGTTCCTCTCGCCGGAGTTCAATCGCCGCGACGACGTTTACGGCGGCGCGCTCGAAAACCGCGCCCGCCTGATCTTCGAGATCGTGAACGGCATCCGCGCCGCCTGCCGCCCGGATTTCCAGCTCGGCATTCGTCTGTCGCCGGAACGTTTCGGCCTGAAACTCGCCGAGATCCGCGACGTCGCCGCCGAACTTCTCGCCGATGCGAAGATCGACTTTCTCGACATGTCGCTCTGGGATGTGAAGAAGGAACCGGTGGAAGAGGAATTCCATGGCCGCTCGCTGATGAGCGTCTTCACGGAATTGCCGCGCGGGCAGGTGCGCCTCGGCGCCGCGGGCAAGATCGCCAGTGCCGCGGACGCCGCCTGGGTCATCGAGGCCGGCTGCGACTTCGCCGTGATCGGCCGCGCCGCGATTCTCCGCCACGACTTCCCGCGCCGCGTGCTCGCCGATCCTTCCTACGTGTCGCCGCCGCTCCCGGTCACGGAGCAGCATTTGCGCGACGAAGGCCTCAGTCCCGCTTTCGTCACCTACATGCGCAACTGGAAGGGTTTCGTCGCGGAAGAAGCCGCCTGATCAGTTTCCCCGCGCCGCGATCTTCTGAAGCCAGGGGCGAATGGGCAGGAACAGCCGGTAGCCGAGCGCGAGCCCCCAGGAAAAAGGCGGAACACGGAAGATGATACCGGGAACACGAAGACCGGGCAGCGCCGCCCAGAGTTCCGCGAACGCCGCGCCGCCCGTGACGAGAACGCCGTCCGTCCGCATCACATGGAAGCGCTTCATCGCCGCCGCGCAGTCCGGGGCGCCGGCGCCGCCTCGATAGGTTTCGATGCTCACATCGATCCATTCGATCTCGTCCGCTCCTTTGCGGCGGCGATAGAAATCGATCTCGCGGCGGCAAAGCGGGCAGGAGCCGTCGAAATAGACCTTGCAGGTCGGTTTCCCGTTCTGCGTCACCACGCTATGGCCTCGCCCTTGTGGTCGAAGAACCCGCCGCTGTCCGCGCTCGTCAGGCGATCCACGACGCTCGCGATATCGCTTGCGGCTTCCTCCGCCGGGCGCACATGGAGGCCGGTCTTCTCGAAGGGTGCCGATAGCGCGCTCGCCACCGTGCCGGGATGAACAGAAAGACAAACGGCCTCGGGCTTGCGGCGTGCCGTTTCGATGGCAGCGGTGTGCAGAAGCTGGTTGAGCGCTGCCTTCGATGCCCGGTAGCTGAACCAGCCGCCGAGCCTGTTGTCGCCGATGCTGCCGACTTTGGCGGAGAGGGTCGCAAGAACGGATTTTCCCTCGCGCGGCAGCAAAGGCAGAAAATGTTTCATCAGCAGCGCCGGACCTGTCGCATTCACGGCAAATGCGTGGGCCATGTGCTCGGGCGTGATGTCGCGCAGGCTTTTCTCGGGCATGAATCTGTCATCGTGAAGAAAACCTGTCGCGTCGAGAAACAGCCGCAGATCCCCGTTCATCGCGGCAATGGCGCGCGCGGCGCTGGCGACCGATCTCTCATCGAGAATATCGAGGGGGATCGTTCCGCGGCGCGACAGCCGAACCACCGCGCGAAAGCGCCCGCACGCCTCCGCCATATCGGCAAACGCGCCGCCGATGGCGCCGCTTTCCCCGGCAATCACGGCAATCCCGCCGCCGGGGAACGAGGTGAAGCCGGGTTGTGTGCTGTCGGTCATGAACCTTCGCCTGGCCGGGGATGCTCTTGAGAGTCATACGTCCCGGACCGCCCGGAGGTTCACTTGCCGTTCCGGTTCACCACGTATCGATGAAGGCGCGGGACGGTTTCGCTTCCATCGGCGGCAGCGATTTCAGCCCCCGCGTCACCCAGTGCCGCGTTTCCGCCGGATCGATCACCGCGTCGATTTCAAGGAACGACGCCATGTTGGTCGCCTTCCCGTTCTCGTAATAGCGGTCGACCATCTTGCGGTAGAAGGCGTCGCGCTCCTCCGGATCCTCGATGGCCTCCATCTCGCGGCGATAGCCGAGCCGGACCGCCCCTTCGAGCCCCATCCCGCCGAACTCGCCCGTCGGCCAGGAGATGTTGAAGAACGGCGCGTGGAAGCTCCCCGCCGTCATCGCCTGCGCGCCGAGCCCGTAGCCCTTGCGCAGCACCACCGCGAACAGCGGCACGCTCATGTTCGCCGCCGTCACGAACATGCGGCTCACATGGCGCACCTGCGCCTCTTTCTCGATCTCCGGTCCGACCATGAAGCCCGGCGTATCGCAGAGCGACAGGATCGGCAGCCCGAACGCATCGCAGAGCTGCATGAAGCGCGCCGCCTTGTCCGCCGCCTCCGCGTCGATGGCGCCGCCGAGGTGATAGGGATTGTTCGCCATCAGCCCCATCGGCCGCCCTTCCATGCGAATGAGCGCCGTCTTGATGCCGATGCCGAATTCGCGCCTGAGTTCCAGCACCGAGCCTTGGTCCGCCACGCCCTCGATCACCTTGTCGATGTCATAGGCGCGCAGCCGGTTCTCCGGGATCATGTGGCGCAGCAGCCGCTGGTCGCTCGCCTCCCAGTTCTCGATCGGCCCCTGGAAATAGGAGAGGTATTTCTGGCAGGCGTCGATCGCCTCTTCCTCGTCCTTCACGAAGATGTCTATGACGCCGTTCCTGCGGTGAACCTCCGCCGGGCCGACTTCCTCCGGCGTATAGACGCCGAGCCCGCCGCCCTCGATCATCGCCGGGCCACCCATGCCGATATTGGAATCCGCCGTCGCGATGATGACGTCGCAGCAGCCGAGCAGCGCCGCATTGCCCGCAAAGCACCGCCCTGCCGTCATGCCGACCAGAGGCACCTTGCCGGAAAGCGTCGCAAACGTGTGGAAGCTCGGCGTGTCGAGCCCGGCGACGCCTGCCGTGTCCGTGTCGCCCGGCCGTCCGCCGCCGCCTTCCGCCAGCAGCACGATCGGCAGCTTCTGGTCCCGCGCGAGAAACAGCATGCGGTCCATCTTCTTGTGGTTCATCGCGCCTTGCGTGCCCGCGAACACGGTGAAGTCGTAGCCCATCACCATGGCGCGCGCCTTCTCCTCGCCGAAGAGCTGCGCGTTGACGGTTCCGATGCCGGAGACGAGCCCGTCCGCCGGGCTCATCTTCAGGAGTTCCTCCATCGAGCGGCGCCTGCGCTGCGCGGCAAGCGCCAGCGCGCCATATTCGATGAAGCTCCCCTCGTCGCAGAGCTGGTCGATATTCTCGCGCACGGTCCGCTGGTTGCGCTTGCGCCGGCGCGCGACCGCGTCGGGCCGGTTCTCGTCGAGTCCCAGCGCGTGCCGGTCGATCACATGTTGCAGGTCGGGCCGGATATAATCCGGATCGACCGCTTCTTCCGTTACTGCCGCCGCGTCGCCGCCCGCGCTCTCCTCGATGAAGAGGATCGGCTCGCCTTCCATCAGCGTCGCGTTGCGAACGGCCGCCACTTTCCGCACCGTGCCGCCGAAGGGCGCCGCAATCGTGTGCTCCATCTTCATCGCTTCGAGCACCGCGATCTGCTGGCCCTTCGCGACCGTCGCGCCTTCCGCCACGTCGACGGAGATCACCTTGCCCTGCATCGACGAGGGAACCGGTGTCGTCCCCGCCGGCCCCTCCACATGTTTCGCCGCCGCCGCGCCCGCGCCGTTCCCGCCGGTGAAATAACGCCCCGGCATCGCTTCGGCTTTCGCAAGCTCGCCCGCATGTTCCGCAATGAAGCCTGTGCTCACCTCGTTCGCCTGCACGTCGTCCCGCGCCATCAGCGCCTGCAGGAAGGAAAGGTTCGTCGTCACGCCCTCGATCTGGAATTCGCTGAGCGCGCGCCGCGCCCGCGCCACCGCATCGGCATAGGCGGGCGAGGGCGAATGCGCGATCAGCTTCGCCAGCAGCGAGTCGTAGTTCGGGCTGGTGCGGTATCCGGCATAGCCGAACGTGTCGACGCGGATGCCCGGCCCCGAAGGCGGGTTGAACGTATTGAGCACGCCGCCCGTCGGCACCGCCGCGCCCGTTTCGTCCATCCGCTCCATGTTGACGCGGAGCTGGATCGCGAAACCGCGTGGGACCGGCGTCTCCGTCAGCCCCACCTCCTTCAGCGTCGCGCCGCCCGCGATCCTGAGCTGCGTCTTCACGAGGTCGACGCCCGTCACTTCTTCGGTAACCGTGTGCTCCACCTGCAGCCGCGGGTTCGCCTCCATGAAGGCAATCGCGCTGTCGGCATTCTTCGCTTCCGTGTCGATCAGGAATTCGAACGTGCCGAGCCCCTTGTAGCTCGCCGCGCCCGCGAGCTTCCGCGCCGCCTCCGTCAGGCGCTTGCGCATCGCATAGTCCAGCGTCGGGCTCGGCGCGATCTCCACCACCTTCTGGTGCCGCCGCTGCAGCGTGCATTCGCGCTCGCCGAGATCGATCACGGTCTTGCCGTCGCCCACGATCTGGATTTCGATGTGGCGCGCTTTCCGCACCAGCTTCTCGACATAGATGTCGCCGCTGCCGAACGCCGCCGTCGCTTCCGAGCGGCAGCGTTCGTAAGCCTCCGCCAGCTCCTTCGCGTCGCTCACCGCGCGCATGCCCCGGCCGCCGCCGCCCGCCAGCGCCTTCAGCATCACGGGCGCGTTCACCTTCTCCATGAAGGCGCGCGCCTCCTCGAGGCTTGTCGCCCCGTTCGTGCCCGGAAACAGCGGCACGCCTTCCTTCTCGGCCAGCGCCCGCGCCTGCGCCTTGTCGCCGAAGAGCCGCAGCGCTTCGGGCGAAGGCCCGACGAAAATAATGCCTTCCTTCGCGCATTCTTCCGCGAAACCGGCATTCTCGCTCAGGAACCCGTATCCCGGATGGATCGCGTCGCATCCCGCCTTCTTGGCTTCCGCCACGATCTGCGCAATTTCGAGATAAGCCGCCGCCCCCGTCCCCGTCAGCGGCAGCGCCTCGTCGGCGGCACGCACATGCAGCGACAGCGCATCGTCTTCCGCATAGACGGCGACGGTCCGCAATCCGAGTTCGGAACCCGCGCGCGCAATGCGCACGGCAATCTCGCCGCGATTGGCGATCAACAGGCTTTTCATGGGATAGGGCCTCCCTCGCCCTTCAATGGCTTTTGACAATTTGAGTAGGGAGGCGGGCCGCGCCTGTCAAACCTTCGCTCGCCCGCGCCCGGCTCCGTGAGAACAGACAGGAAACGGCTTGCCGCCCGCCGCTCCGGTGTGAAGCGGCTTCGGTTGACCTCGCTTCGCGCGGGCCTAGGTCGTTTCCGAGGCCACAAGGTCGCCGGGGAAGGGAGGACGTTTGTCCGCAAAGCCGATTGCGATTGCCGCTGCGGGCGCCGTGTGCTGCGCCCTCGCGGCGCTGCCCGTCCGCGCGGCAGAGAGCGAAGCCGCGCCTCCGGATGAAGCCGGGCCTTCCGAAGAAGCCGCGCCCGTTTTCGATCTCGGCGGTGCGCTCCGCGTCAACTTCTACAACAAGAGCTGGGAGGCGCGGCAGAAGCGCCGCAGCATTTCGCAGAATCTCCGCCTCGACACGGCGATGATCGACGCCTCTTTTGAATCCGGCCGCTGGGACGGCTCGGCGCAGTACCGCTTCTATTATTACAGCGACGGCGACCAGCTCACCCATTTCCCGCATCACGCCTGGGTTGGCTACAGGCTCGACAGTCGCCAGAAGCTCCAGGCCGGCATCCAGAAGGTGCCCTTCGGCCTGCTTCCCTTCGCCTCCAACAATTTCTTCTTCTCGCTCGCCTTTTATGCAGGCCTCGAAGACGACTACGATTTCGGCTTCCGCTACAGCCGCGACATGGGGCCTTGGACGCTCGACGCCGCCTGGTTCCCGATGGACGAGGGAAGCTGGTCGGGCGACAGCGAGGACAGCGCGCGCTATTCCTACGATATCGTCACGGACGGCACGCGCGACAATGACGAGCGTCATCAGGTCAATCTGCGCCTCGCGCGCAGCTTCGCGCTCGGCAACGGCGTGACGGGCGAAGCGGGGGCGTCGTTCCAGTATGGCCTCATCCCCAACGGCATCACCGGCCGCAACGGCCACCGGAATGCGCAGGCGCTGCATGCAAGCTTCGACTACGGACCCTGGAACCTGAAGACGGAAGCGATCCGCTACGCCTTCGACCTCGAAAATCCCGCCGGCCAGGACGATCGCTACGTCGTCATGGGCGCTTTCGACTTCCCCTATCGCGTCGCCGCGCGCGGCGCGATCTATGTCGCGGGCCTCGCCTATGCATGGGACACGGTGGAGGAGACGGGCGGTCTCCTGAAAAGCGTCACCTTCTACAACGACTACAGCTATCTCGATAAGGCCGAGGACGCTTATTCGGGTAGCCAGCAGAATGTGCTCGGCGCGGGGCTCGATTTCGACGGCCCGCTCTATGTCACGCTCGATTGGGCGCTCGGCCGCAACAACGCCTATATCGGGCCCGAATTCACGCGCGCGCTTGCGGACGGCGGCACGGGCGGCGGCTGGTCGAGCCGCGTCAATCTCAACCTCGCGCTCTATTTCTGAGCGGGTGCCGCTTCGGCGAGCTTTCGCGCTTTCGCCGGGCTCATGCCCAGCAACCTCAGGATGCTCTCGCAAGCGGCCCGCGTAAGGGCAGGGTCCCGCCCCCCGTGAAGCTGCGCGCGCAGCGCCACGCCGATCAGCGCCGCCACCTGGTCGAGCAGGAAGTCCGTCACGTCGACATCGAATTTTCCCTGTTCGACGCCGCGTTCGATGTCGCTCCGGAGATAGTGATAGATGTCGCGCCGCACATCGGGCAGGTGCTCCGCGCTGCCGAGCAGCACATGCGCCCAGTCCGGTTCCGCGATGGTGATGTCGATGAACCGCGCCGTTGCCGTCGTCACGCGCTTTGCGCCGTCCTCGATCCCGGCCATCTCCTCGTCGAGCTGCCGGCTCACCGCCAGCGCGATTCCGTAGGCCGTCTCGCGGAGGATTTCGTCCTTGTCCGTGAAGTAGTTGTAGAAGGTGCCGTTCGCGAGCCCGGCCGCCTCGGTGATGTCGAGGATCTTCGCGGCCTCCATCCCCTTCGCCGCGACCACGCTGGCCGTCGCGTCGAGCAGCGCCGAGCGTGTCCGCTCGCGCTTGCCGCCGCCCGTCGTCTGTTCCTGGAAGTGTCCTTGCCGCACGCCGCGTTCCTCTGTGCCGCCCGAAGAACAGGGAGGATAGCGCGGGGACGGGCTTGACAAAAGCCATTTATGAGATGTATCTCAAATATGAGAGTAATCTCAATTTATGGAGCGCGCATGTCCCGCCTTCCCGTTCTTGTCGTGGGTGCCGGTCCGGTCGGCTGCCTCGCCGCCCTTCTTCTTGCGCGCCAGGGCATCGCCTCGCACCTGGTCGACCGGTGGCCCCGGCCCTCCTCGGCGCCCAAGGCCCATGCGGTGAACCCGCGCACGCTGGAAATCTGCGAAAGCGCCGGCGTTTCCGCCACCGCGCTCCGCCGCGCCGGCGCGAGCGCCAACGATGCCGGTTTCGTCCGCTTCATGGGCACGCTGGCGGGCCCCGAATTCGGCGCCCTGCCTTACGAGCGTCAGGACGATGCGGCCCTTGCCCACACGCCCTTTCCGCTGACCAATATCCCGCAGCCGAAATTCGAGGCGGCGCTCTTCAGGGCGATCGAGGCTGAGCCGCTCGTCTCCTTCGAGCGCGGTGTCGCCTGCACCGCGCTGGAAGAGCGAGGCGACGGCGTCGTCGCGACGCTCGCCCGCATGGGTGAGGACGAAACCGTCGATGTCGAATGCAGCTACGT
>CAJXOU010000006.1 GCA_913057645.1 uncultured Rhodobiaceae bacterium
TGTGCGTGTGCTCTGTGCTCTCTCGTGTCGCCGTGAACAGTCCAGCCACACACGGTGAGGATGGTCGGCAGCGTCAAATGTGTATAAGAGCCAGAAGGGATGCAGCGCGAGATGCGCCGCCTCCTTCATCTGCGCGAACGAGACGAGGCGCACATCGTAGGCCGCGCCCGCCTCCTCGAACGCCCAGCGCACGCGCATGTCGCGCGCCAGCCCCCGCCCGCGGTCGGGCGACGCCTCGAAGGCGGTGATGACCGGCGTCATGCGCGCTTCGCAACGGCCGCTTCGAGCGCGGCGATGTCGATCTTCTTCATCGTCATCATCGCCTCGAAGGCGCGCTTCGCTTCCGCCTTGTCGGCGCTCGCATTGAGCTCGAGCAGCCGCCTTGGCGTGATCTGCCAGGAAAAGCCCCAGCGGTCGCGGCACCAGCCGCACTGGCTCTCTTCGCCGCCATTGGAAACGATCGCGTCCCAGATGCGGTCGGTCTCTTCCTGGGTCTCGGTCACGACCATGAGGCTCACCGCCTCGTTCGGCGTGAACACCGGGCCGCCATTGAGGCCGACGAAGCGTCGCCCCATCACGGTGAATTCCACCGTGAGTTCGCTGCCTTCCGTGCCGCCGGGAAAGTCGCCGGGCGCGGTGTTCACCTGGGTTACATGGCTGTCGGGAAAGGTTGCGGCATAGAACGCCGCCGCCTTGCCGGCTTCGCCGTGGTCGAACCACAGGCAGGTCACGAGGTCGCTCATGTCGCTTCTCCTTGCCTTGGCGTTATTCGTTGATCTCGGGCTCGACGAGCCGCGCGAGCTTGTAGAGCGTGTCCTGCCAGCCGAGATAACACCCCTCGGGCGGGATCATGTCGGGCACGCCTTCCTGCGCGATCTCGATTTCCGTGCCGACCGAAACCGCTTTCAGGGTCACGGTCACGCGCATCTCGCCCGGCATGTTCGGGTCGTCGAAACTGTCCGTGTAGACGAGCCGCTTGCCCGGCACGAGTTCCTCGTACGTGCCGCCGAACGAATGCCCGCCGCCCGTCGTGAAGTTGCGGAACGACATCCGGTGCTTGCCGCCCACGCGGGCGTCGAGTTCGTGCACCGTGCAGAGGAAGCCGAAAGGCGGCAGCCAGCTCGCAATGGCGTCGGGCTCGAGAAACGCACGGTAGACTTTTTCAGGGGCGGCCGCGATCACGCGGTGAAGGCGGATGGTGCTGGGCATGGTCTCACTCCGTTTCACTTGCGGGGGGTGGAGGCTCAGCGCGTCCCGGCGCCGAACAGCAGTTCGATGTAGCGGATCAGGTGGTCGACGCTCTCGGCGGCGACATCCGCGCCGCCCTTCGCCTTGGCGAGAATGAATGCGCCCTGCAGCACCGCCTGCGTGTGCAGCGCGAGCGACGCCGCTGTCCAGCCGGGCACCATGCCCCGCGCCGCGATCGCCGCCTCGATATCGGCCTCGAGCGTCTTCGCGTGGCCGCTGATGCTCCGCGCGCAGGCATCGCGAATGGCGGGCGCCGTCTCGTAGGTCTCCTGCACCATGGTGCCGACAAGGCAGGTGAACTCCGGCACGCCGCCCGTCAGCAGCGACTTGCGGAAGCGGACATAGCCGAGCACGCGGTCGAGCGGATCGGCGAACCCGTGATAGGGCGCACCCGCGAACATCTCGCCCGTCGTCTGCGACCAGTGCTCCGCCGCCGCGACGCCCAGCGCCTCCTTGCTCTTGAAATGATGGAAGAAGGCGCCCTTGGTCACCCCCGCCGCCGCGCAGAGCTCGTCCACTGTCGTCGCGGCATATCCCTTGGTGCGGATCGTCGTCAGCGCCGCCTCCAGCAGCTTCGCCTTCGCATCCTGCTTCGCGGTCTCTCCCGCGCGCGCTTTCCCGGTCCTGGCGGCCATCTCGTCCTCCTGTTGAAGCGACACATACCAACCAGTCGGTATGTAAGTCAAGCGGCAAATTTGGGCAGGGGATTCTGGGCATCTTTCCCACCCTCCCCTCGGGGAGGGTCAAACGGCTGCAAGCCGTTTGGGGCGGGGGGTGAGAGGCGGTTTGCGAACGCAAACGAAAAGGCCCGGTGGGCCTTTTCGAGCCTCGAACGCCCTGAGCCACGCGAAGGGCCGGGGAGCGCTACGGGAGCAAAAGTCCCGGTGGCCTGTCCCGGCGCAGGCCGGGAACCTTTTCGAGCCTCGAACGCCCTGAGCCACGCGAAGGGCCACACGAAGGGCTGAAGGGGCAGGCCGCACAGCACCGCAACTCGCGCCGCGCCGCCAATCCGTCCGCCTACGGTCTATCTCCCCGCCGTCCTGACTGTGGCCGGAGCGGAAGCTGTCTCGCGTCTTCTTGCGACCACCCGCGCCATCGACGTCTGCTCGGGCCGGAGCGGCGCTGCGGGTCCCGGCGCGGATTCGTCTGACCGCATTCCACCCCCGGTTTGGCCGGATCGGCCCTTATCTCCGCTTCCCTCATCCCCGATAGATAGGCCGAGGCGCAAAGGCGTGCTGGGAGGCAGGCCGGATGCCCGACCGCAACCGCAGTTCAAACGGCCCGCGTATGACAGGGCCGCGAAAGGGAGGGGGGATCGCATGAAGGTCCGCAAGAATTCATCGGCGCGCAACGCCGCGCCTGTTCTGGTTTTGCTCGCCGCACTGACGGGCGCCGCCGCGACGGCGGCAAATGCCGCCGTGCCGGAGGCGCAGGTGAACCGTCTCGGCAACGATCTGACGCCCATCGGCGCCGAAAGGGCGGGCGAGGGCGACATTCCCGAATGGACCGGCGGTCTGTCCTCCGTGCCGTCGAATGTCGACTACCAGCCGGGTGAGCACCTCAAGGATCCGTTCCCCTCCGACCCCGTGCGCTACACGGTGACGGGCGCGAACGCCGCCGAATACGCGGATATTCTCACCGCCGGCCAGCGCGCCATGCTGGATCTCTACGACACCTACAAGCTGAACGTCTATCAGACGCGCCGCACCTGCGCCTATCCGGAGAACGTCTACCAGGCGACGAAACGCAACGCCGCGGTCGGCGAACTCGTCGGCGGCGGCAATGGCGTCTCGAAGGCGATCATGGGTTTTCCGTTCCCGATTCCGAACAACGCCTATGAAATCGTCTGGAATCACACGCTGCGTTACCGCTCCTTCAAGCTCACGCGCCAGTTCGCCGCCGCGCCCATGACGCCGTCGGGCGACTACACGCTGCTCAAGGTGCAGGACGAGGCGATCTTCTGGTGGTCCGATCCCTCGAAGGGGAGCGCCGAGGAGCTGAACAACAATTCGATCTTCTACATCGCCAACACGATCGAACCCGCGCGCGCCGCCGGCAACGTCATCCTCGTGCACGAGGCGATCAACGCCGCCGAGCGTCCGCGCCAGGCCTGGCAGTACAGCCCGGGCACGCGCCGCGTGCGCCGCGCGCCGAACATCGCCTTCGACAATCCGGGCGTGAACACCGACGGCCTGTCCACCGCCGACAGTTTCGACGGCTACAACGGCTCGCTCGAACGCTACGACTGGACGGTGAAGGGCAAGTCCCCGCGTCTCATCGCCGCGAACGCCTATGCCACGCTCAATTCGAGCTACGAGAAATTCCTGACGCCGCGCCACGTCAATCAGGACCGGGTGCGCTACGAGCTTCACCGCGTCTGGGAGATCGAGGCCAATCTCCGTCCCGAGACGCGCCACGTCTATGCGCGGCGTACGCTCTATCTCGACGAGGACAGCTGGCAGATCACGGGTTCCGCGCTCTATGACGGCCGTGGCGAGATCTGGCGCGTGCAGGAAATCCAGCAGGCCCAGGCCTATCAGGTGCCGCTCTGCGGGTATAACGCGCAGATCGACTACGACCTGCAGGCATCGCGCTATCTCGCTGCCGGTCTTCAGAACGAGGAGCCGCCGGTGAACTTCTTCGCCGACGAACTCGACGGCGACCGCTACACGCCCTCCGCCATCCGCCGCATGGGCGCGCGGTAGGCGCAGCGAACCGCAAACGGAAAGGGCCTGCCTCGCGGCGGGCCCTTTTTCCTTCCGGCCTCAACGGTCTTGTCTTCCTTCCACCCTCCCCTTGAGGGAGGGTCAAACGGCCCACCTTTGCAGCTTGCCTGCAAAGGCAGACAAGAGAGGGCCGTTTGGGGCGGGGTAGGGGCGCCGGCAAGGCATTCGGACACCGCGTCCGTATCTCGGGTTGTACCATCACCGGAACGCTCTCCACTCACCGCGTAGCGCTTGTCGGTTCCCTCTCCCCCTTGCCCTCCTTCGCCAGCGCCAGCACGCGGAACTGCGCCGGCGTGATCCCGTTCCACTTGCGGAAGGCCTGGCGGAAATTGGCAAGGTCCTCGAAGCCGATCAGCGCGCCGACATCGGCCACGCTGAGGTCGGTGTCGGCAAGATACTGCCGCGCCAGATGGTTGCGCACGTCGTTCACGATGGTCTGGTAGGACGTGTTCTCCGCTTCCAGCCGCCGCCGGAGCGTCCGCTCGCTCATATGCAGCGTCTTCGCGATCGCGGGCGCGCTCGGAAACTCCCCGCGCGAGGACAGCAGCACGCGCCGCACGTTCGATTCGTAGCCGCCCGCGCTATCCATGCGCTGCAGCAGCAATTCGCATTGCCTGAGATAGGCGTCCGCCGTTGCGACGCCTGCCGACTGCAGCGGAATGTCGAGCACCGGCGCGGGGCCCTTCAGGCGGCTCGCCGCATGGCCGAACGTCACCGGCATGCGCAGCAGTTCCTCATAGGCCGCCGCGTCGGTATTGGGCGCGTAGCCGAGTTCCAGATAGACGCCGACCGTGTCCATGCCGATCAGTTCGCGGATGGCCGTCGTCCCGGCCGCAAAAAACAGATCGCTCAGGAAATGCGGGCTCCCCGGCACCTGGAAGGGCGGTTCGAAGGTGAGGATCGCCTCGCCCTTCTCGAAGGTGAGTTCGGACAGCGAGCTGTCGCTCTTCAGCGGATTGTGCCGCATCAGGATGCCCGCCGCCTGCTTCAGCGTCCTGCAGCTCATCAGCGCGTGGCCGAACAGTCCGTGCACGCCGAGATGCATCGCCGCGCCCACATGCAGCGGCAGGGCGGGATCGTCCGGCGTTCCCGCGACGATGCGCGTGCACAGATCGAACAGCTCCGCCTCGCCCAGCGGCCGCTCGTAGCGCGCGCCGATGAGCGCCGGGTCGTGCCCCCGTTCCCTCATCACCGCCGCAAGCACGTTTATGTAACTCGGCCCCACATACATGACTGGGCCGGATTTTACCCCCTTTATGGCCGGATGGGACCTCTGCCTTGCACGCTCTGCATGATTTTTTCGCGGATTCGAGCGGGATAGATGTAATTTGCGTCTAGTTTTTTATCTGTGTACGGAGCGTATTGCACCGCACGTTTCTTCGCAGCCGCGAAAACCTCCCCCCTCACTCCTCCTCACTCCTCGCTCTTCCCGCGCTCCCTCCGGAACCGGCTTGGCGACACGCCGTTCCAGCGCCGGAAGGCATGCCGGAAATTCGACAGGTCCTCGAAGCCGATCAGCGTGCCGATATCGGCGACGCTCAGATCCGTGTCCGCGAGATACTGCCGCGCCAGATGGTTGCGCACATCGTTGACGATCGCCTGGTAGGACGTGCCTTCCGCGTTCAATCGCCGCCGCAGCGTCCGCTCGCTGAGGTTCAGCGCCTGCGCGATGTCGGGCGCGGCGGGAAAGCGGCCGCGCGAGGAGAGCAGCAGGCGCCGCACGCTCGATTCGTAGCCGCCCGCCGCCTCCATCTGCCGGAGCAGAAGCTCGCATTGCCGGAGATAGGCAGGCGCCGTCGCGACGCCCGCCGCGTGCAGCGGCGCCTCCATGATGTTCTGCGGCCCGATCAGCCGGTTGGCCGGCTGCCCGAAGCGCACGGGCACGCGCAGATAGCGGTCGTATTCCTCCGAAGGCACGTCGGGATAATAGGCAAGCTCGATATCCGCCCGCGCGAGTTCCCGCCCGAGCAACTGCCGGATGCCGTTGGTCGCCGCCGCGAAAAACATGTCGCACAGGAAGTGCGGCGCCCCCGGCACTTCAAAGGCCGGCGTGAACGAAAGGATCGTCCGCTCCCCCTCGAAGGCGAGCCGCACGCGCCCGTTCTGGCTGCGGAGCGGATTGTGCCGCACCAGCAGTTCGGCGGCCTGCTTCAGCGTCCGGCAGCTCATCAGCGCATGGCCGAGCACGCCATGCCCGCCAAGCTGCAGTGTCGCCCCGAAGCGCAGCCCCAGCGCCCTGTCGCCGGTGATTGAGACGGCCCTTGTGCAAAGGCTCAGGAACTCGTTCTCATCGAGCGGCCCTGTCGGAATTCGTCCGAGGGCGGACGGATCGTGGCCGCTCTCGCGCAGCATTTCGGCAAGCGCATGTGCATAGGCAGGATCGATCTGCATGTGACCGGATTTCACCCCCAGTTTGGCCAGAAGCGACCTTCAGTCCCGCGCCGTCTTTCGCGCAGGATGAGGCCGCTTCCAAGGGGGGTGCGGACGGCCATCTGTTGCGTTGCTGTCGCGGTGGCCGCCGCTCTCCGCCGAAGCGGTGAGGAACGAGTGAAACCTACGCATTTTCCGGTCGAGCGCCAGTCCGAATTTCTGGATGCGATGCCGGAGAATGTTAGGAAGAAGAAAACAAATCGGCGCGGCGGATGTTTCGCCGCGTCCCGTGTTGAAAAAATGTTTTGGGGTAAAGAGGGGGAGGAAATGGATTTCCTGTTAAAGCCCGTGAAGCGGGGGGCGCGCAGTGCCGCCGTCGCGCTTCTTCTGTCGTCGCCTTTGGTCTTCGCCGCGCCGGCGCAGGCGCTCGAATACAATATCGGCGACCTGCAACTCTATATCGACACCACGGTCTCCGCCTCCGCCGCCATGCGCACGGAAAGCCGCAGTTGCGCCCACATCTCCTACTGGAACGGCGGGTGTCTGAAGAGCGACGGCTCGGGCTGGGACGTCAATCACGATGACGGCAACATCAATGCCGCGAAGAACGACGTCTTCTCCGCCCCGATCAAGATCATTTCGGAAGTGAGCGGCTCCTGGGAAAACTACGGCTTCTACGTCACCGGCAAGGCGTTCCACGATGCCGCCGTGAAGAACCTGAACAATCATCCGAACAGCTATGGCCCGATTGGAGGCGGTGGTGGTGCATACAGGGACGCCGGACGGCCGCTCAAGGACCCGCTCCGAGGCGACGGCGCCTACAACGCCGCGCTTCAGGATGCCGAAATCCTCGATGCCTATGTCTATGCGGACTGGGACGTGGCGGGCCTGCCGCTCAATGTCCGTCTCGGCAATCAGGTGGTGAGCTGGGGCGAGAGCACCTTCATTCAGGGTGGCGTTTCGTCATACCTGCCCTTCGACGTCGCGGCGCTTTATCAGCCGGGGCTGGAGCTCAAGGAAGTCTTCCTGCCCCAGGGCACGGCCTATGCGGCTCTCGGTCTGCCGAACAACTTCTCGGTCGAGGCCATGTATGTCTACGAGCATGAGAAGTCGAACCTGCCGGCCTGTGGCACGCTCTTCTCCGTCAGCGATGCGCTGGGGCAGGGCTGTGCCTATGGCGTCTCGACGGGTGAATATTACCCGGGCGCGGGAGTCGGGGCAAATATTCCGCCCGTGGTGCTCCCGCGCAGTGCCGACCAGGGCGGGCGCGACCAGGGGCAGTATGGTTTCGCGCTCCGCTACTATGCCGACTGGCTCGGTCAGGGTACGGATCTCGGTCTCTACTTCGTGAACTTCCATTCCAAACTCCCCATCGGCACCTTCACGGCCCTGGACGATCAGGGTGGTATCATGGCTCTTTTGAATCTCTTTTGCGGAGGTTCGCTTACCGATCCGGCGTGCGCCACAGCCACCACCGGATTCGGATCGGCCGATGACGGTACTGCGATAGAGGACTGGCGGATGACCGACTCCAGGTCAGGCTACGGACTGGCTGTCGGCGGAAACGGCACCAAAAGGCTTCTTGCGTACTACCCGGAAGACATCAAGATGCTCGGAGCGAGCTTCAACACCTCCGTCACCTTCCTGCCGGAAATCTTCGGCGACGGCACGGCGCTCTCGGGTGAACTTTCCTATTATCCGGACATGCCCTTCCAGGTCGATACGACGGAGCTCAATGCGCTCGACTACGTGCAGTACGGCTTCACGGCCGCTCCCGGCGAGGCCCCGCTCTATACCGGCGAAATGGTCGCGCCGGGTCAGGTGATCCCCGGTGCCCGCGAAACCGAAGCCCTGCATGGCTCGGTCACGACGCTGTCGACGCTCACCCCGTCGAACTGGTTCGTGAAGAACACGGGCGGCGATTTCGGCGTGCTGCTCATCAATGCCGGCTTCCAGTACCTGCCGGACGCGGAGGGCAACCGCTTTGCGATCCCGGGTTCGCACGATACCCATGCGAATCCCGGCGTCGCCATTGCCCTCGGCGATCTCTGCCAGGTGCCCGGCGGCGCGCCGACGCAGAACTGCAACCTCAAGGCCGAATATGCCTCGGACTTCTCGGCCGGTTACCGCATGTATGCCTTCCAGGACTATCACACGGCCTTCGGCACCGGCTGGACCGTCACGCCGAACCTGTTCTGGGCGCATGACGTGACGGGCTATTCGGCGGGGCCCATCGGTCCGGGCTTCATCGAAGGCAAGAAGACGCTGAAGCTGGGCGTCGATGCGACCTACCAGTCCTTCAAGGTTGGTCTTGGCTACACCATGCATTTCGGTGCCGAGCTCAAGAACAACGACTACGACAAGGACTTCATGTCGCTGACCGCGTCCTACGCCTTCTGAGCGCGGCGGGCCATGCCGGGACGCGTTGCGTCTGTCCCGTCATGGTCCGCCCCCTCACCTCCTACCTCCCACCCGCCCCTGGGGGGTGAGAGGTGGTTTACGCAAGTAAACGAAAAGGTCCAGTGGACCTTTTCGAGCCTCGAACGCCCTGAGCTATGCGAAGGGCTCTGTCGAAAAATCCCCCGGGATTTTTCGGGGCGGGGGTGATGCCCGACGATCCGGCAACAAGACGTACACGAATGAAAAGACATTCCTGAAATCAAGCCAACCCGGCCCGGTCTCCTCCTCGCGGGCCGGGCCGGCCCCCGGGCGAAAAGCGGCTCCGTCGTTTGTAGCCTCATCGGCATCCCACCCAATCGGTGTCGCCGCTCCTGCCCTGGGGCCCTTCCGCCCCGAGCGCTGCCTTCTTTCCTCCACGGGCGTTCGGGACCGGAAGGTGTGGCCCGGTTTGCTTCCACTGGCAGACCGGGCCTTTTTGCCTCGTTCGCCGAATCGTCCGCCTGCTGAGGGAGTATCCAGTGCCGCAATCCCGCGCAAAGCCGGAAGGCTTCGACATCGAACCGCGCAACCGGCGTTTCGATATCGAGGAGGTCGCCGCCACCGACTGGCATGGCGGCTCGCCGGTCCGCACCGCGATCTTCAACGCCCTCTCGCTGATGTTTCCGGTCGGCGAGCAGTATTTCATCGACACCGTGAAGCGCTTGCGCGAGCGCGTCACGGATCCCGTCCTGCTGGAGGAGGTCGCCGGTTTCACCGCGCAGGAGGCGATCCACAGCCGCGAGCACAGCCGCTACAACGACGCCGTCTGCGCCACGCGCGGCCTCTCCGTGGAAAAACTGGAAGCGCCGATCCGCCGCCGCATCCGCTGGGCGCAGAAATACCGCCCGCCGCTCGAGCACCTCGCCATGACGGTCGCCTATGAGCACCTGACCGCGATCCTCGCCGATGCCATGTTCCGCAACCCGGCGACCCTCGACGGCGCCCATCCGGAAATGGCCGCGCTCTGGCACTGGCACGGTCTCGAGGAAACGGAACACAAGGCGGTCGCCTTCGACGTCTATGTCGCCGCCGGCGGCACCGTCGCCATGCGCCGCCGCGCCATGCTCATCGTCACCTTCAACCTCACCCGCGACCTCATCCGCAACATGCGCCACCTGCTGCGCGGCCGCGGCCTCTCCCCGTTCCGCATCTGGCGCGAGGCTCTGGGCTTTCTGTTCGGCCGCCGCGGCGTCCTGCGGGGCATCTGGGGGCCCTACCGCGATTTCTACCGCCGCTCCTTCCACCCCTGGGACCACCCGGGCGATCTTGCGATCCGGTACCGGCGCGGGGATGAAGACGAACCCTGGTTCGTCTAGAGGCGCCGCCTGCTTTCGCCCATCGTCGGTTGATCCGTGTGAGGCGGCCTGCGTCGTTTGTCGGATGGCGGCCTCTCCCCACTGCAGGCCCGCCCCACAAAAAGGAATGCCCCATGGCGAAACGCGACCCCGTCTTCCCCGAAGGCCGCCACGCCCTCTACGAGGCGCACGGCTATTCGGCGGCGATCCGCTCCGGCGATCTTCTCTTCGTTTCCGGCCAGGTGGGCAGCCGCCCCGACGGCACGCCCGAGCCGGATTTCGAGCGCCAGGTCCGGCTCGCCTTCGCCAATCTCGAGGCGACGCTCGCGGCGGCGGGCTGCACCTTCGACGACATCGTCGACGTCACCACCTTCCACACGGACCCCGAAAACCAGTTCCCGGCGATCATGAAGGTGAAGCAGGAGATCTTCGGCGCGCCGCCTTACCCGACCTGGACGGCGGTCGGCGTCACCTGGCTCGCGGGCTTCGACTTCGAGATCAAGGTCATCGCGCGCCTTCCCGCTTAGGCGCGGCAGCGCTCACGCATAAGCCGCCGCCCCCGCCGCCCGCACCGGGCACCGTCGCGTCGGCGGGCGCGCGCTCGCCGGGCAATATCGCCGTCATCCGCTGCAGCTCGGCATGGCCGGGCACGAAGCGCACCGGACCCTCCGCATACTGAGCGACGGCTTGCGGGTCGGCGCGGGAGTCAAGCCGCACCCGCCGGCTCGTCCAGAAGCCCGCCAGAAACCAGAATTGTCATCCCGGCGAAGGCCGGGACCCATTGGTTCCCTTGGCAAGCGAGGTTTTGCACCTGAGCTTGCTGCCGGGTTTGCACCCCTCTACCCAACGCTGCGGCAAGTTGACTTGCGAGTGGATCCCGGCTTCCGCCGGGATGACAGCTGTGGGTGAAACAAATGCAGGCGACTCTCTCCGCGCCTTCGCGCCTTCGCGTGACCCCGAAAACCGGGGACAAGTTTTTCCGTGCCCGTTGCTCCGGTGTGCCCGAAAGACACGGGGATTATTTCTTTCCACTCTCACTCTTCCCACCCTCCCCTCGGGGAGGGTCGAAATTCGCACTGGCGAATTTCGGGGCGGGGGGCGGGGACAACTCCCGATCCCTCCGTACACGAACCAACCGAAATCCCGTTTGTGACGTTCGTGTAACAGTTCGATGACAGTCGCCTCCCACTTATCCCCCATTGGCGGAATCCTGCGCCTTTCCGAGGCCCTCGCGGGCGGCGCAGCGCCGCGTGTGTTCCTGTGTTAATCTCGCGCCCTGTTGCGGTCACGAGTGGCGGGCTGATTGCCGGATTGGAAAGCGAAAACAAGGGCCTGGGCGGAGCGCCTGCGCGCGCTCGCGGCGGCTCATGCGCCGCATTGGCGCCGCAGCCGCATCCCCTGGATCGTCCCGGTGCTGCTCGTCGCCTTCGGGCTCAACCACCTCGCATATCTCTATGTCTATGTCCCGCCGGTCCCACAAGGCCTTGAGAACATTAAGGAATCCGGCACGCTTGTGGTGCTGACGCGCGATGCGCCGACGAGCTATTACGAGGGCGTCGAGGGCCTCACCGGCTTCGAATACGAGATGATGACGCGCCTCGCGGCCTCGCTCGGCGTCGAAGTGGAGTTCCGGATTTACGAGACGGAACAAGGACTTGTGGATGCGCTCGCGGCGCGCAAGGGCCACATCGCCGCCGCCGGCCTCGTCGCCACGCAGGCGCGGCGCGACGCCTTCGCCGTCGCCGCGGAATACGAGAAGGTCCGCCAGCAGGTCGCCTGCCAGCGCGGCATCACGCTGCCGAAAAAAATGAGTGATCTCAAGGGCTTGTCCGTCGCCGCCCCGGCCGGCACGCCGGCGGCCGAGGCGCTTGCCGCCGCGCTCGCCGAGGTCGAGGGCGCCGCGCCGCCCCGCCTCGAAAATCAGTCCACGGAGGAATTGCTCGCGCGCCTCGCCGAGGGCGATCTCGATTGCGTCGCCGCCGACGGTCTCGTGCTGCGCGTGGTCAATCCCTACCATCCCGAAATCGTGCAAGCCGTTGATCTGACAGGCGAACAGCCCATCGCCTGGCTGCTCGCGCCCGGCTCGGAAGACCTCGCCGAGCCGGTCCGCCACTGGTTCGCGGGCATGAAGAAGACGGGCGCGTTTGCCGCGCTGGAGCGGCGCTTCTTCGGTTTCCTGCCGCTTTTCGACTATGTCGACATCCGCGCCTTCAAGCGCGCCATCGACGAGCGCCTGCCCGATTACGAAAAGGCGATCCGCCGCGCCGCGCGCGAAAATGACCTGCCGTGGCAACTACTTGCGGCCGTCGCCTATCAGGAGTCGCATTGGGACCCGGACGCCGTCAGCGGCACGGGCGTGCGCGGCTTCATGATGCTGACGCAGCAGACGGCGCGCGAGCTCGGCGTCGAGAACCGTCTCGACGCGCACGAGAGCATCGCCGCCGCCGCGCGCTATCTCGCTGATCTGAAAAGCAGAATTCCCGTCAGCGTCGAGGAGCCGGACCGCACCTGGTTCGCGCTCGCCGCCTATAATCTCGGCCTCGGCCATGTCTACGACGCCCGCGCGCTCGCCGCCCGTCTCGGCCGCAACCGCGACAGCTGGACGGATCTGCGCCGCGTGCTGCCGCTCCTCAACAATGCGGCCTATGCGGACGGTCTGAAACACGGCCGCGCGCGGGGCGGGCAGGCGGTCCATTTCGTCCAGCAGGTGCGCACCTACATGCACATACTTGACGGCGGCGCTGGGACTTAAGTGTTTGAGATGGCTGCGACATTTCGCGCCGGGCCTGCGACCGAATGACCACTCTAAAATTATGGATATTGGGCAGAGAGTACTCCCATGTGGCGCCGCCGTTGGGGCTCGGCGCATCGAAGCGGAGAACTCTCATGACAATCGGCAGGAAACTGGGCGCAGCTGCGCTGGGCGTGGCGATGGCGGGGGCGGCCTTGCCCGCCCATGCGGAATTTCAGGGCAAATCGGCGGGCGACATCATGGTCCGCGCCCGCGCCCTCTGGGTCGCGCCGGACGAAAGCGCCTCCACCACCATCGGCGGAGACGTCAATGTTTCCAACGACTTCGTGCCGGAAATCGACTTCAGCTACTTCATCACCGACAACATCGCGCTGGAACTGATTGCCGCCACCACGCAGCACGACGTCTCGCACAACCCGACCGGCATCAACCTCGGCGAAGTCAGCCTTCTGCCGCCGACACTGACGCTGCAATACCACTTCATGCCCAAGGAGCGTTTCAGCCCCTATGTCGGCGCCGGCCTCAACTACACCTTCTTCTACGACGAGGACCCCGCCGCCGGCAGTGCCGTCACCTCCATCGACTATGAAAACAGCGTCGGTTACGCGCTCCAGGCGGGTGTCGACTACGCGGTCTCCGACAACTGGTACGTGAACTTCGACGTGAAGAAGATCTTCCTGTCGACCGACGTCTCCATGAATGGCGGCGCCATCACGGCCGATGTCGATCTCGATCCCTGGCTGGTCGGCGCGGGCGTCGGCTACCGTTTCTGAGGCGGCGTTCCGGCCTCCGTCCGGCCCGCTCCCCACGGTTTGTTTCCGCCCCGTCCCGGCGCTAAAATAGGGCGCAAGCCCTAGGGCCGTCGCCTCTGTTGCGGCGGCCGGCCGGGGTGTGGAAACTCAACGAACAACAGTGGTTAGGGAGTAAGGCCGTGGCGGATTCCATCAGGGCGCTTGTCGAAGGCACCGAGGCCGGAACGCGGCCCTTGAGCGTCGCCATTCTGGGCGCGGGCGCGGCCGGTCTCTGCATGGCGATCAAGCTGCAGAAGGCCGGCATCGGCGACTTCACGATCTTCGAGAAGGCGGCCAGCGTCGGCGGCACCTGGCGGGACAACACCTATCCCGGCTCCGGCTGCGACGTGCCCTCGCTGCTCTATTCCTACTCCTTCGAGCCGAAGGCCGACTGGAGCCGCAAATTCGCGCCCCAGCCGGAAATCGTCGACTATTTTGAAGGCGTTGCCCGGAAATACGATCTCCTGCCGCGCATCCGTTTCAACACCGAAATCGCGGAAGCGCACTTCGACGAGGCGGAAGGTCTCTGGCGGCTGCGTTCCGCCTCCGGCGAGGAATTCACCGCGAACGTCCTCATCTCCGGCGTCGGCCAGCTCAACCGGCCTGCGTACCCGAAGATCGAAGGTCTGAGCGATTTCAAGGGCGTAGCCTTCCATTCCGCGCGCTGGGACCATTCGGTCGACCTCGCGGGCAAGCGCGTCGGCGTCGTCGGCAATGGCGCCAGCGCCATCCAGTTCGTGCCGGAGATCGCGCCCAGGGTCGGCCATCTCACCATCTTCCAGCGCACGCCCAACTGGTGCGTGCCGAAGCCGGACCGGCCCTTCAGGGAGTGGGAAAAACGGCTCTACGCCGCCGTTCCCGCGCTTGCCCGCCTGCAGCGCTGGTGGACCTATCTGACGCTGGAGCGCAATTACCTCGCCTTCGTGCAGGGCAGTTTCTTCGGCAAGCTCTTCGAGCGCGCCGCGACGAAGGAGATGGAGGCGCACATCTCCGATCCAGAGCTCCGTGCGAAGCTCACACCGGACTACCCGGCCGGCTGCAAGCGCATCCTGCTCACCAACGACTGGTACCCCGCGCTCGCGCGGCCCAATGTCTCCGTCGAGACGAGCCACATCGCCAAAGTCACTGAAAACGCTGTCGAAACCGAGGATGGCGTCGCGCACCCCGTCGATGTGCTGATCTACGCGACGGGCTTTGAATCCACGGATTTCCTCGCCCCGATGAAGGTCACCGGCCGCGGCAATGCCGACCTCAACACCGTCTGGGCGCGCGGCGCGGAGGCCCATCGCGGCGTCGCGGTCGCCGGTTTCCCCAATTTCTTCATGCTCTACGGCCCCAACACCAATCTCGGGCATAACTCCATCATCTTCATGATCGAGTGCCAGGCGAACTACATCGCGCAATGCGTAGAGGCGCTCGCGAACAGCCGTCTGCGCTATCTCGATGTGAAGCCGGAAGCCATGGAAAGCTTCAACCGCGAGCTGCAGCAGGACATGCAGAAGACCGTCTGGGCGGCCGGCTGCTCGAGCTGGTACAAGACCGCCGACGGCAAGGTCACCAACAACTGGTCGAGCTTTACCGCCAGATACTGGTGGGAACTGCGCCACCCCGACTTCGCCGAATACGCGCTGGTCGGCGGCCCTGCCTGAGCAGATCTCGGCGGTTCAAAGCCAGTCGTCGGTCTTCACACCGAAGTCTTCCGCCAGGATCCTGTTGGGCAGCCGGTAACAGGTCGAAAGATAGGAAATCAGCTCCGGCGGGGCGGGGTCGTATTTCTTGACCCCCTTGCTTGTCACCTCGAGCGATTGCCGGGTCGCCCCCAGAAAGTCGCAGATCCGGTCGAGTTCTTCTTGCGGCGCTTCCGTGAAATCCTCGAGGCGCAGCATGTGGATCTGCGTCGCATCGAAAAACCGGCGCATCCGGCTGATCTGGAGATGATAGAGACCGCGCGCGTGATAGCCGTAGGGAGACTGCCTGAAAGGCTTCACGTCGAGGCGCGACATGTCCCGCTGATCCGCAAGCAGTTCGCCGAAAAGGTCCTTCTCCGGCAGTCTCCGCAGGCGTACCGAGTGATTGATGTGGGAAATCGCGCGTTTCACCGGGTCGCGCATGATGAATATCAGCTTGAGGCCGGGATTGTACCGCGCCAGGCGCTCCATCGTGCCGGGGTGATAGGCGTATGACGGCGTGCTCTCCCCGCGTATCGCGAACCCGCGGCCGCGTTCGAAATGCATGTGGTAGCTGTCGACCGGAGGGGGGGTGGGCATATCCCAGGCATGCAGTTCCTTGGGTTTCGTCATGAAGATTTCGGGATGTTGGGCGAGCGTCGCATGCAGGGTGCTTGTCCCGGCCTTCATGGCGCCCACGATCATGAAAGTGGGCCCTTGGGAGGACGTCCCGCGAAAAAGCGATTTCAGGCGTCGCAGGCCGACGGACACGGCCCCGGCGGGCTGGCGGCATTGAGCGTTTCTGGGCATCGATCGGGAGGACTTCTTCTGCACGGCGAATCTCGGCCGCAGGCGGACCTTGGGGGCGGTGGACTAATTGTTTCATAGGGTTATACCTTGCCTTGCAAGGTCGCGACATACTCGCCAGACCAGCCGGTCCGAATAGGCGCTGCCCCGAGCTGGACTGTAAGGGATGCGGGGCCGCCATCGGCCGGAACCGCAAAACGGGAACGAGAAAAGCCCTCCGATGACAACCGGACTGGACCAGTGAGCAATCGTCAGGTGTCGCCTCCCGCGGTCAGTTGGCCTTCGCTCCTGCTTCGCCGAAATCGGCTGTCCTTGCTCAAGGCCTATCTGCAGATCTGGCGCTCGGGGCTGTTCGACCGCAAATGGTACTGGCAGCAATATCCCGACGTGCAGGCGCGTCGGGCCGACACGCTGCTTCACTATCTGCTCAGGGGAGCTTCGGAGGGGCGCAAGCCCAACGAGATATTCGAGGGCCGTTGGTATCTTGAAACCTACCCTGATGTAGCGGCGGACGGGATCAACCCGCTGCTGCACTACGTTCTGAGCGGCGCGTCGGAAGGCCGCCAGCCCGCCGAGGGCTTCTCCGTTCAGGAATATCTCGAGCAGAACCCCGATGTCGCGTCATCGGGCATGGCCCCCCTTCTGCACTATCTGAAATTCGGCCGCGGCGAAGGCCGAAGCCTGGGCTACAACGACGACAATGTGGCGTGGAAGCCGGCCTCCCGGCCTGTTGCACCGCCCCCTGATGCATGGCGCGAGCTGGCCGATCGTCCGTCCTCCGGCGAAACGGCGTTAGTCGACGTGGTTATCCCCGTCTATCGCGGTGTCGACGATACTCTCGCCTGTATTCATTCCGTCCTGACAGCGCAGAACGAGACGCCTCATGAAGTCGTCGTTATCGACGACTGTTCCCCCGAACCGTCACTGACGGCCAGGCTGGATGAGATCGCATCGATGGGTCTGATCACGCTTCTCAGGAACGATCGGAACCTGGGCTTTGTCGGAACGGCGAACAGGGGCATGAAGCTGCACACCGGCAGGGACGTGGTGCTGCTCAACTCCGATACTGTCGTTTACGGCGACTGGCTGGACCGTCTGGTGGCGCATGCCGCCGAGGGCGTCGGGACGATCACGCCTCTTTCCACCAACGCAACCATTTGCAGCTATCCGGCCGTCAATCGCAACAACAAACAGGAACTTGAAATATCCTTCGAGGAACTCGACCGGATTTGTGCGGAGGTCAACTGCGGACGATCGGTCGATGTACCCACCGGCGTTGGTTTCTGCCTGTTTCTGAAAAGAGAGATGCTCGAGCGGACGGGGTATTTCGACGAGGAGGCCTTCGGCCGCGGATATGGCGAAGAGAACGACCTGTGCCGCCGGGCAACGGCATTGGGTTGGCGAAATATCATGGCCGCCGACGTCTTCGTTCGGCATACGGGCGAGGTTTCCTTCGCCGCTTCCGCAAAGGAGGCGCAACGCAAGGGTATGCGAACGCTGCTTCGCAAGCATCCCGATTACATGACGTTGATAAGAACCCACGCGGACCGCGATCCGGCCGCTCCTCTGCGCCGGCGCATCGACGCACGCCGCTTCGGGCTCAGATACGAGCGGAACATCCTCTTTGTGTCTCACACATGGGGAGGGGGCATCGAGCGGCACATTCGCGATATGTCACTCATGCTCGAGCCATCGGGGGTCGGCGTGATTGTCCTCAGGCCCAGGTACCCGGACGGCATGGTTGCGGCCTTCGGTTCGCCGGAAGCGATCCGGATTCCGAATCTGAAGAAGCTCGATCTGCAAGCCGACATGGCCGAGATCGTGGAGCTGATGCGTCTTGCGGGAGTCTTTCAGATACATGTTCACAGTCTCGCCGGCTGGGATGATCGCATTTTTGATGTTCTGCCAGCGCTCGCTGCCGAAGCGCGCGTGCCCGTAGATTTCACCTTTCATGATTTTATGGCGATTTGCCCGCGGATAAATATGGTCACCCCTTCCGGTCAGTTTTGCGGAGGGCCCGAAAGAGAAAAATGCCGCGATTGTCTGAAAGGTGACGAGGCGTTCTCGGGCGTCGACGTGGAGCGGTGGCAGAGCAGATTTCGGGACTTCATGAAAGGTACCCGTTTTCGTTTCGCGCCAAGCCGCGACACGGCGAACCGCGTGAAACCCTTCCTGAACGGCATGGCCGTGGATATCCGTCCTCATCCCGAGAAAAACCTGATACGAGCGTCGATGGCGGCGCCATTCCGGGATGGAGACATTCTTCGGGTCGCCGTCCCGGGCGCCGTTGGTCTCCACAAGGGAGCCGAAGTTCTCTATCGTGCAGCGGCCCACGCACGTCTCATGAATCTCCCTCTGCAGTATGTCGTCGTCGGGTACACAAACCGCGACGCTGATTTCGAGAAGCTGGGGAATGTCCGCATCACCGGTCTCTACGCGCACGAGGATCTAAACGAAATATTCGTGCGGGAACGATGTCACCTTGCGATGATACCGTCCGTATGGCCTGAAACCTACTCCTATACCCTGTCCGAACTCCTATCGGCCGGTTTTCACGTCGCCGTTTTTCCCTTCGGCGCTCAATACGAGCGACTGGTGGAGACAGCGCCTGACCTGGCGATCAGCCTTCCGATGGAGGGGCTAACGGATCCAGCGATGATTAACTGGTGTCTCCTGGATAGCCGCGATGATATCGTGACGAAAATGGATCGAGCCAGCGTGCATTTCGAGCGCAAGTACACCTACGCTTCCTACTATGAGTCGATAGATGTCTGATGACGTACCCTTTTTCATTCTGGGTTGCGTGCGGTCGGGAACGACACTGCTGCGTGACATACTACGGACCAGCACGCGTCTGGAGTGCCCGGAGGAAACCCAGTATTACCGGTGGGGACAACCATTCGGCAACAACGGCTTCATCAATCATGTGTTGAAGCCGCCGCTACTCCAGCGTCATCGGAAGATGGATAAAGTCGACGAGCATCTGTTCGAAGAACTTATGGAAACGTCGATTTCTCGAAGAAATCTGCAGGATCGCTATATGGACGCCTACCTCGCCGGGCAATCGAAAGAGGGAGTCAGGTGGTTCGACAAGTCGCCGCAGAATGTTTATGGCCTGCCTCTCCTTTCTCACGACTATCCCTCTGCGAAGTTCGTACACATCGTGCGAAATCCGTTGAACGTGGTGGCCAGCCTGATGATAGGAAAGGTCGTCAGAGCTCCGAGTGTCATAGCGGCTGCGAACTACTGGTACGAAGCTGTGGCAATCTTCAATACGGTCCGGCCGCTCGTTGCAGAACGCTCCTGCGAACTGCGATATGAAAATTTGATATCCAGTCCCGAAGCGGAACTGAACAGGTTGATGGACTTCGTGGGCGAGGATCCGCGATCGCTTTCGTACGATTTCTCGAAGATCCATCCCGAGAAAGACCAATACAGGACCGTTCTTGCCGATGCGGATATCGCCGTGGTGGGAGAGATTTGCGGTTCCTGGGCGGAACACTATGGCTACGATCTTTCGGTTAGAGGGCTTGAGGCGGAACGCACGGAATCGAATTTGACATGATGACGGTCGACGAAACTTGTCTGTGTCGCGTTTCGTCCACCCACGGCGAAAGCGCCGGGCGGCTGGATTGCTGCCCCGGGATTTGCGACTGACATGCCGCGATTTTTCGTCCGCCTCGTCGAATCCGTCGAAACGCTGGTCCGACTGGCATCGTCGCGTCTCAGCTATGTGGCGGCGCTGGAGAGTTTTCACAGGGAACGCAGGAATCCGGCTCCGCCGCGCGAACCGGCTTTTGTCTTTGGCAATGCGACCAACGAACAGGCGCTGGTCTCTCTGATCATCTTGTCGCTGCATGGCGCCGAGATGCTGCGGACGCTTTTTACATCGATCGCCAGATACAACACCTGGACCGATATCGAATTGCTTGTCGTCGATCACGGCGGTGATGAAGAGACGGCAGATGTAATCCGGGAGGCTCGCCGGCATTTGAATGTTCGCCATCTGAAGCCCGGCCGAAACTTCAGCTTCGCCTTCTCCTGCAATCGTGCCGCGCAGGTCGCACAGGGCGATGTCGTCGTCTTTCTGAACAACGATATCGAGTTCACCGAAGACATATTGCCTCGTATTGTTGCGGCTTCGCGCAGCGGGGATAACCTTGCCGGTGTAAAATTCTGGAACATACCGTCGGATGGCCGAGCGGCGGAGAAGCCCCAAACCGGAATCCGCTTTCGCTGGAATGAGAGACAAGGCTGGACGGTGCCCTATGAAGTGGTGCCGGACGATCTCTTCCCGGACGGCCCGCGAGAGGTGCCGGCGATAACGGCGGCGGTGCTCGGTGTTTCGCGGCAGAAATTTCTCGATATCGGCGGATTTCATGAGAATTATCTCTATGCATACGAAGACGTCGACCTTTGTCTGAAGGCCGCGATGCGTTTCGGTATGAAGTCGATATCTCTGAACGACATGTCCGTCAGACACCTTTGGGGGGCAACGCGCTTCAAACGGTCGCCACGCAAGCGACGCCGTGACTGGCATCGCTACAACATGTCGGTTTTCCGTTCCCGTTGCGGTTATCTCTCCAGACGCATGGCGTGGCTCGGTCTGTTCGACAAGTCCGGCTTTGATTGGGGCCGCGGACCTGCGATTTCCATCATAGAGGGAGAGCGTGGAGGAACGCAGGCAAGCGAGGGCAGGGCACACATCTTCGGATCGGAGACCGTGTCTGCCGACTGTGCTGGATACAATCTCTATGGATATGACGTCGTTGTCTGCCGGAGTCCGCAAGTCGAGCCCGGTGTCATGCGGCACCTCGGACCGATGACGCTTCGGGTTGCGTGGATTTCGGGTTCGGACCAAGACTGGATGCCGGTCGCTGATTTCTACGACCTGTTCGTGGCCGAGACCGAGGACGCGGCGGCGGCAACGACAAAAAAGATGGGCCTGCCGGTCCATTGCTCCGGGGAGGCGGGAGCGGCCGATCTCTACGCAATTCTGACCGACTTTGTCGAAACCCGCTTTCGGATGATCGTCATCGCTTCTCCGGACAATGAAGACGCGGCTGCGCTTGTGACACGGTTGCGCGGTGAAGGACATTCGGTTCACGCCAGGTGCGGTATCGAGTCGAGGGATGCTCTTCGTTACGATGCCGCCATCTGGTTCGAACCCGCCTTCGAGAAGCCGGCTGCGGGGACGATCCATGTCGCGGCTCATGACGTGCTGGAAGGTCAGGAAGGTTTTTATGAGATATGCTCCGGTTCCCGCCGGGGCGGTTTCGATCTCTGGTTCGATGACCTGATGAACGGCGTCATTGACTGTCACGAGAGGTTGATGGCCGGACCGGAAGATCCTCCACTGGACGACAAGGTGGATTTCGACGATGCGAAGGCGGAGACGTTCTGGTCCAGCTACGAGGACCCGACTGCCGGTCTGATCGGCCAATTGCCGCGCGCGTAACGGAGGGGCTACCTATGGAAATAAGAATGGGCTGCGCGGCGGATACCGAAAATCTGGTCCGGTATCTGTTGATGGCAGGAGAGGGGCTTTTTGAACATCTGTTCGACGACGCCTATCCGGGTCTGACCGCACGGGATGCGCTTGCCCTGGGGGTCGGCGACGAGACAAGTCCCTATCATTTCGAGAATGCCTATCTCGTCGAAATGGAGAGCGGCGTAGCCGGCTGCCTTGTTGCATTCCCCGCGGACGAACTTGGATTGCCAGAGATCGTTTACAGCGTTCTGCCGAAGGAGCGCATCGACCCTGCCCGGCCGCTTTTTGAACGGCGTGTTCCCGACAGTTTCTACATCAATACGCTGGCGGTAGACGAAGCGGCCCGCGGTCAGGGAGTCGCATCTTTGCTGTTGGATTTCGCTTCGGAGCTCGCGCGCAGTTCCGGCTGCGACAACCTTACCTTGCATGCATGGGGTGACAACGATATCGCACTTTCCCTCTACCGAGCCTACGGGTTTCATGAGCTGGAGAAGATCGAACTCCCAAGAACCACTACTCTTGCGCACGACGCGCCGATGCTTCTTTTGAAATGCCCGCTGGCCTGACGATGGCGAGAAGCGAGGACAAGCCCGGACCGAAGGTGGTCGTAATCACCGGTGCGAATGGCGGCATTGGGGCTGCGCTTTCTCGCGCCTATGCAGCGCCGGGTGTGCATCTCGGTCTTCTGGGAAGAAACGAAGAGACGCTCGCAGGTGTGGCGGCGGACTGCCGGAGAAAGGGCGCCTCCGTAGAAACCCTGGTCGCGGATGTAACCGGGCCGGCGGTCATCGACCTCCTTCTGGAGTTCGACGCACGCCATTCTATCGATCTTCTGATCGCAGGAGCCGGCGTCACATCTGGAATTCCGGCGCCGAACAACATGGAGCCCTGGGACACCGCCGAAGCGGCCTTGCTGACGAATTTTGTTGGCGGCGTTCGAACGATTGCGCCTGTTGCCGCCCGAATGGCGGAACGGGGTCGTGGGCAGATTGCGGCAATTGGCTCCCTGGCCGCGCTGACGCCATTACCCTTCAGCCCGGCGTACAGTGCGGCGAAGGCGGGCCTGACCGTCTACGTAAGGGCGTTGAGGCGCCTCCTCGCAGCAAGAGGTGTCCGTTTCACTGTGGTCAGTATCGGCTACGTGGATACGGCTATGAGCCGGAAGTTGACAGGCTCGAAGCGGTTCATGATAACGCCCGAGAGGGCAGCAAGAGTGATAAGAAAAGGGTTGGAGCGGAATCGCGCTCATCTGGCTTATCCAGTTGTATTGGCTACAGGAATTCGTGTGCTGAACCTGCTGCCGGAGCCCCTTGTTCGCTTGATACTTCCTGCCTTTGCTTTTACGATTTCTGGCTGGGAAGCTGGTGGTGGGGCCCCCTGAGTTTGCCAGGCTTCCATAAGGAGCAAGTAATGGTGGGCGGTCTTGCGGGATTTTTTACTGCATTTCTCGCGGTGCTCGTCCTTGAGCGGTTTGCCGAACCGCGTCACCCCGAACGCCCGATTTTGCATCGCGTAAGTCTGCTGGCGGCGATGCCCCTGATTCTTTTCTATCTGTCGGTCTTCATGGTCACCTACAGGCCGATCTTCGCAACGCTTTTTACGATCATCGTCTTCCTTGGCATTGTCGTCGTCAACAACGCCAAAGTGCGCGAACTGAACGAACCGCTCGTTTACTCGGATTTCGCGCTGTTACGTCAGGCGATCGAGCACCCGGGGCTTTACGTAACCTATATCGGACCGTTCAAGGTGGCCGCGGTCATCCTGTCCGGCGGAGCGAGCATTCTTGCCTGTCTTGTATTTGAGCCGCCTGTAGTCGTACGCGATACGGCTGCGGAATGGATTGCGACGCTCGCTTACTTCCTTGTTTTCTTCGGCGCGATCTACGCAATCACACGCGGGCCACTTCGCAATGAGTTCAGGCAGATACTGAAAAGATTCGGCGCGTCGACCGATATTCGTGAGGACGTCGACAAGCTCAGCCTCGTCATCTCGCTGATCTTTTACTTCTTTCTCGCGGGAGAACAGGACGAAGCTGTTGCTGTGTCGGAGCGGAATGAACGTGAAGACCGGACACGCATGTTGCAGGACGGCACCTCGCGCCCCGCAGTCGTGGTGGTTCAGAGCGAGTCGTTCTTTGATGCCCGCAACATCATGACGAAAGTTCCCGAAGGTTTTCTTGCGGAATTCGACAGGACGGCCGGCAACGCCAGATACGCAGGTCGCCTTCGCGTGCCAGCATGGGGCGCCAACACGTTGCGGACCGAATTTGCGTTCCTCTCGGGAATTCCGGACGAAGCGCTCGGTGTCGACCGTTTCAATCCCTACCTCAAATATTGCAACAAGCCGGTATGGACGGTCGCATCATATTTTCGGAGCGTCGGATACAGGACTGTATGCATTCATCCGTTCCATAAATCCTTTTTCAGAAGGAACCGTGTGTATCCGCATCTTGGATTCGATGAATTCATCGACATTCAGGAGTTCAATGAATCCGACAAGTTGGGAACTTATGTCTCGGATGCTGCGGTAACGCGCAAGATCGAGGAGAAGTTGGCGGAAAGCGAGCGTCCTCTTTTCATTTTTGCGATCACCATGGAAAATCACGGCCCGTGGCGCCCGAAGCGGATCGATATTCCGGAAGCGGTGCTGGACGCAACGCCGAGAAGGGCGAGGAACGTCGCACAATATCTCGCTCACCTGGAAAATGCAGACGCCATGATAGGACGTTTGCGCAGGGTGTTGAAGAAGCAGGCTTCAGGAGCGGTATTCTGCTTTTACGGTGACCATCTGCCTGGATTCTCCAAGTTCTTCAATGCCATCGGAATGAACGATCCGCGAACCGATTATTTCATCTGGCATACAGGACCGGCGGACATGAAGCGGCGCGCGAACGTCAGTGCCGATGCCGTCAATCGCATGATCCTCGAAGCTTTTGTCGCCGTGACTTCGAAAGGGGAAGAGAAAACGGACGAACGGGATCTCAGAAGACAAGAGGCGGGAAGAAACATATGAAACGCGTCTTCCTGTTTCTTCAGGGCAGTAGTTGCCGGTTCTTTCCTGCATTGGGCAGAGCGCTTGCGGAGCGTGGCTACGGCGTTTGCCGTATAAACGCCAGTGGCGGGGACTGGTATTTCTGGCGAGACTGGAATGCCGTCGACTACAAGGGCGCCCTGAATGACTTCGGTTCGTTTGTAGGACAGAAAATTCGGTCCGATGGTGTGACGGATATCGTTCTGTATAACGACTGCCGTCCTCTTCACAGGCGCGCCATCGAAACTGCACGCAAACTCGGATGCCGTATCTGGGTTTTCGAAGAGGGGTATTTGAGGCCGTACTGGCTCACGCTGGAAGAGGAGGGTGTCAACGGTTACTCGCCGCTGTTTCATGATCGTGAGCGGTTTCATCTGGAGGTTGTGGAAAAGGACGGAGGAGAGCCGCCATACAGGCCGACATCTTCTGCTCTAGCCTGGCGTGTAATCTACGATTTTCAGTGGCAGGGCTGGAACTATCTGCTGCGATTTCGTTATCCGCAGTACAGGACGCACCGCCCGTTTCCGATCTGGGCAGAGTACGCGACATGGACGCTGCGCCTCGCGCGGCTACCGTGGTCGCGTCGGCGGGCGGCACGCACGATCGAGACGCTCACCCGATCGGGTGAGCGCTACTTCGTCTTTCCGATGCAGCTCGACAGCGATTCGCAGGTGACGTCACATTCCGGGTTCACGGGTATGGAGCAGGCGCTGGAGCATGTGATTGGGAGTTTTGCCGCCAATGCGGCGCGCGACACGCAACTCGTCGTTAAGCTTCACCCTCTCGACAACGGCTGGATCAATTTTCGGGGCGTTACGCGCTCGATCGCAAAGCGGCTCGGCGTTTCCAGTCGCGTGCTGTTTATTGATGGCGGAAATCTCGACGCGCTGGTGGCCGGCTCTCTGGGTGTCGTCACTCTGAACAGCACCGTCGGGTTGTCCGCATTAAAGCAGGGCAAGCCGGTCATTTGTCTGGCCAGGGCGATATTCGATCTTCCCGGCCTGACTTTTCAGGGAAACATTGATCGCTTCTGGAGCGTGGAGCAGGGCCCGGACGGTGCATTGTTGCGGCGTTTTCTTGCCTATTTGACAAGACGGGCGCTTATTGCTGGAGATTTTTATACATCCGAAGGTGTGGCTCTTGCTGTGACGAATGCCATTGATAGATTTGAGGCCGTTTCGGTGCCGGAAACTGCCGGATCTGCCGGACGAAGCTGGGTGCCGCAATCAGACACTCGTTTAGGGGAACGCCGATCGACCGAATCGGCGATGAGATCTGTGTCATGACGAAAGCTCTTCTCGCTGACATGGTTGGCTACGTACCGTGAGTAGCAACCACACCGAGGAAAACGTCATGGTCGGCCCTGCCGACGAATTTTCGAAGCTCTATGGGGCCGGTGATGAAGAAGGTGCGCTCGATGTCGCGGTAACGGCATTGTCGTCGGGGGGCTTGTTTTCTCCCCCCTTCGAAAGCGTAAGTTGGCTTTGCGACGGGCTGCGCAGAAGACGCCATTTCCGGCTCGCCCTTTTGTTGATCTCGCAAGCGCAGGATCGTGGTTATCAGGGTTGGCGGGCGCTCTATCTGCGAGGAACGCTCGAAGCTTTGAACAGACGCGTAGGCGACGCAATAAACAGCCTCGAGCGCTGTCTCTCTCAATCTCCCGATGACAAGCGCGCCGAAGTGGCAACCGTTCTGGCCCGTATAAATGTCATCGCGGGCAACTACCAAATGGCGCAACGGCTCTTCGCGAAATATTCGAAGATCCGTGATCTACCGCCCGGCATGGCGGACGTTGCGGTCAAGGCGGCGTTCAGCGCAGGAAACGTGGACTTGGCCCTTAGTTGGGGGCATCAGTCCGCGAACGTTCATGGCACGACGGCAGAACGAGCCCGCTTCCTTGCCGCGGTGCACATGGACAGGTGCGAATGGCAGGAGGCACGTAAGACCGCTGAAGAGGGACTGAAGGTCGCCGCCGGAAATATCGAACTGCGCCGCCTGATGGCTCTGGCGTTCTTTCGCGAGGGGCGCATCGTTCCGGCCATAAATCATCTGGAAAGCATTGCTGGTGCCGAATCCGATTGGACCGAAGGAAAGATCGTTCTCTGCAAATGTCTCGTTAGCGCTGGACGTATGCAGGAAGCACTGGTTGTCTTTCGTTCGATCGAACGCGAGGCTGGTTTCGAAGAGGAGGTAGACCTTCTTCGCACGCAACTTCATCAGGAGGACGGTTCTGCGGGAAGCGATATCGGGAAGGCGCGGGGCCGTCGCGAAAAGGATCCGTTCCAGGACAGGGAAGTACAACATCTGCTGGCGAACGTCCCCGACGATTTTGCACCGAGCTGGACGCGGGAAACCATAGCCAACAGCGGAAACATTCCGCGTGCCATCGGGAAGCTGTTTCATTCCGTGCGGACGATAATGCTGCGCGAGACAATGGCCAGGTTTGGGCGTCACGAGATCGGTTATCTGTGGGCGATCATTGAACCGCTGATTCACGTCACCGTCGTCTCCTGCATCTTCTATTTCATTCGCATGCGCGACACGCTCGGGATGAATGTCGTTCTGTTTGTTGCAACCGGCATTATTCCGCTCTTTTTCTACATGAAGACCTATTCCGGTCTCGTCAATGTGCTGAAACAGAACCGTCCCTTGCTGAACCATCCCGGGGTTCAGCCAATGGACATCTTCTTTGCGCGAAGTATTCTGGAATTCTTCACCCAGCTTTTTGTTTTTGTTGTTTTCGTCTTTGCGATCTACCTGTTTATCGAGGAATACACGTTCGGCAACGTCTGGTCGGTTCTGACCAATCTTTTCGGCCTGTGGATTACGGGGATAGGAATGGGGTTACTCATCGGCTCCCTGGTCGTGTTTGCCGAGTCGATCAAGAATGTCATGGACGGGTCGAACAGGATCATCTACGTCGCCTCCGGCGTCTTCTTCACGCTCGATATGATGCCACCCGCCGTGGCTGAGTACCTCGAGTGGAATCCCTTGCTCCACTTTGTCGATGGCGTGCGGGGTAATTTCAATCCCTTGATGGGGGGGACCCGCGTCGATATCGGCTATGCATATGTGTGTGCGGTGGCGATATTGTTGTGCGGTCTCGTCGCGGATCGGGCACTGCGGCACAGAGTTCTCGATAGATGATTCACCTGATCGGAATCGAAAAGCACTACAACACCGAAGTGGGCATCAGGCAGGTGATCCTTGAAACGAACCTGTCCATTCCGACGCACAAACGCGTAGGAGTGCTGGGGCGCAACGGAGCCGGAAAGTCGACCTTGCTGAACATGATAGCAGGTGTCGACAGGCCGAACCGTGGCATGATCGTACGAGAGGCCCGTTTGTCCTGGCCGCTGGGATTCGCAGGCGGCTTTCATGGCGACCTCACTGCCCGCGAGAATATATCGTTTGTGGCCCAACTTTATCGCGTTGACTATGAGGAGACATTCGCCCGTACGGAGGAATTCGCCGAAATCGGTGCATATGTCGATATGCCGGTCCGGACGTACAGCCAGGGCATGAAATCCCGACTGGCATTTGGGCTCAGTCTGGCTATCAATTTCGACTGTTATCTTATCGACGAAACGATCGGTGCCGGGGATCGCTTTTTCAGGCAGAAATCCCGCAAGGTCTTCCTCGAGCAATCGAAAGGGGCGGGTATGCTTCTGGTTTCACACAATGAGACCACGGTGAGGGAATACTGCGAAATTGCTCTCGTCATATACGAGGGGGTGCTGGTGCCCTTTGGTGACATAGATGATGCGATCGACTTTTACATGCGGAAATGCGCTCCATGAGTCCGAGATTTGGCAAAGACCATTTGACGAGAATGATGCGGGATGACGGGCCGGCAGGTAGGGCGCTCCTCTTCCTGAAGGAGCGGATTGTCCCGGTTCTTCAGGAGAGATTGCTGCCCATTCTGCAACTCGGTGTATCCAGACTTCTGTTCGTCGGCATTGTGATTGTCCCTTCGGTTCTGGCGATCATCTACTACGGGTTCTGGGCATCCGATCGGTATGTTTCCACGTCATTGATGACTGTGAGAACGTCGGATTCACAGCTTGTATCGACGTTCGATGGATTGCTGGGTTCTCTTGGCGGGCAGACAGGTCTGGTCGACGGATATGTCGTTGAGGAATACATCCAGTCGCACGAGATAGCGAGAAAGCTCCAGGAGTCGGTCGACCTCAGATCAATCTACTCGGCGGACGAGGCGGACTACTGGTCGCGGCTCGATCCCGATGTCACATTCGAAGACTTCTTCAGCTACTACCTCAGTCGCATCGATGTTTATTTCGATTCCGAGGCAAACGTTGTTCATCTGGACGTCCAGGCCTACAGGCCGGCAGATGCGCAACGAATTGCGGCCGAGATCGTCAGGCTGAGCGACGACATGGTGAACCGCATCTCCGAACAATCGAGGACCGATGCCGTCGAGTTCGCTGCGGAGGAAGTGACGCTTGCCGAAAACAGGCTCCGCGACAACCGCTTGACGCTCTATCGATTTCGCGAGGAGCATGGCGAACTCGATCCTGTCCGCTCGGCGGAGGCGATTGGCGGCATCGTCTCGAAGCTCGAAGAGGAACTGGCGAGATACAAGACCGAGCTCGCGTCGCTGCGCAGCTACATGCGTGAAGAGAGTGCGCAGATTGCTGGTGTCAAGGCGCGCATAGGCGCGATTGAACAACAGCTCAGGGCCGAACGCGGGCGCCTCACCAGCAGCCCGGACGATCCTGCAACGACCTATTCGGATCTATTGGCCGACTATGAACGCCTTCTGATTGAGGAGGAGTTCGCCAGGTCCGCCTACACATCAGCGGTGTCGGCTCTTGAGGTGGCGCGAGCCGATGCGGCCCGTAAACAGGCCTACCTGGTGGCATTCGTCGAGCCTTCCATGCCGGACGCCGCATCCAAACCCGACAGGCTGCTAATCGTTGTATCTGTAGTAGCGTGTGGCCTGCTGGCATTCGGCCTGCTAATGTTAATCGGGGCAGCCATTAAGGAGCATGCGCGGATATGAAGGTTTGGGGGGTATTTGCCATCACGCTGCTCGGGATGGCGTTCGGCGCTGATATGGCTTTCGCACAGGCGGAGACTCCGCAGGAACGCCGTTTGCCGACCGGCGGCATCGAGAGGCGCTCCACCAGCGATATGCCGGAAGTCTTCGGGGACCCGAGTGGATATGAACAGCCGAAGGCTATCGAGTCGGCGCCCGTTGGTGGGGACATTCTGCTTCGCGAGCAGAGCAGCACCCGAGTCGATATCCCCAATTCGATACCGGAGCCCGGTCGTGATACGCTCGAGCCGTATGGGGCCCAGATTTTCACGAATTCGTCGCTTGTAGACAGAAGTGTAGGGGTCAATCCCGATTACCGCATTGCGCAAGGTGATCGCATTGCTGTTCGGATGTGGGGTGCACGGACATTTGACAGCGTCCTCGTCGTCGATATTCAGGGAAATATCTTTCTCCCGGAGATCGGTCCGATTCGCGTCGAAGGCATCAACAACAGCCAGTTGTCGAACCGCGTGCGATCCAGCGTGGCGAACGTCTTCACGGACAATGTGAAGGTGTATACGAACCTGCTTGGCACGCAACCCTTGGGGGTGTTTGTCACCGGTGCCGTTCCGTTTCCGGGCCGCTACCCTGGATCGAAGGATGACAGCGTCCTCTACTACCTGGCCCGCGCGGGCGGCATTGATCCGGACAGTGGCAGCTACCGGGATATTGAGATCGTAAGAAGCGGCAGGGTAGTGGCCAAGATAGATCTGTACCGCTTCCTGACGAAGGGTGACATGCCTTCCGTAAGGTTCTCCGACAACGACGCTATCGTCGTAAATCCGCAGAAGCCCACGGTTGCGGTATCGGGAGATGTCCGTAATGAATATCGGTTCGAATTCGATCCGTCCGAAGGAACGCTGGCGGCCGGCGTTTTGGCTCTGGCTCAACCGATTCCCGCGGCCAGTCACGGTTTGCTGCAGGGCATTCGGGACGGCAAGCAATTCAATACTTATGTCCCCCTCCCCCAGCTAGCGGCGTTCTCCCTTGCCGATGGCGACGCAATTTCCGTTCAGGCCGACCGGGAAGCTGAAACAATTGTCGTGAACGTCGAGGGTAACGACGCCGGTCCGTCCGCTTTCGCCGTCCCGCGAGCCACGAGGCTGGGAGCTGTTGCGCAGCTGATCGAGGTGGATCCGGAAATCGCCGATATCGACGCGATATATATTCGGCGTGAATCGGTCGCTGCTCGGCAGCAGCAGGCGATAGATCGTGCGCTCTACGAACTGCAGAGATCAGTTCTCACCGGCAATTCGATAAGCGCGACCGAAGCGGAGATGCGTGTTCAGGAAGCCGCACTCGTCGAACGCTTCGTCAGCCAGGTCAGGACGGTGGCGCCTGAGGGACGTGTCGTTCTGGCAGGCAGCAACTGGCGCGATATGCTGCTTGAGGACGGCGACGAGGTTGTCATCCCGAAGAAAAGCGACGTCGTGCTGATATCAGGGGAAGTCAAGGTACCGCAGACTGTGCTCTGGAAGGAGGGCCGTTCGATCAGCTCGTATATCGAAGCGGCCGGCGGCGTCAGCAATCGCGGAGACGCTGGCCGCGTTCTTGTCCTCCGAAACGACGGTTCCGTCGAGGAGGGCAGCGTGCGCATTCGCAAGGGGGACCATATCATGGTGCTCCCCGCGCCGACGGACAAGTCTTTTGCCGTCTTCAGCGACATCATTGAAATCATATATCGTGTCGCTCTCTCTGCAGCAGTCGTCATCCGGGCCGGCGACTAGCGCTTCTGGAGGATGATCTTGTTTGGGCTGCCTCTCCGGTCCGCCTCGTTCAGGTGCGAGGGGGCCTACACTCGGTCAGCCGAGCGCATTGTCGTGTTGGCTCAGGAGATATCTCCGACATGCGATGTCTATCTGCGCGCCCGGCTCAAGCGCGCGACGCTGCCGGTACACTACTGGAAACTCGGCGATGAGCCTCCCGTCCCGCTGGAGGGGGCTTATGTCGTTGTCGTTCGCTACGTCGACAGGGTTTCCAGTTCTGCAATCGATAGGGCGCGCTCCCAACTGGCGGGGGTAGCCTATCTCCTCGATGACGATCTGGTCGCCGCAATCAACGACCGAAGCCTGCCGCTCCACTACAGTTTCTTCATGCTGCAATTCTGGATGCGCTACCAATCGTGGCTTAGACGGACGGTGAGTGAACTTTGGGTTGCCTCCGGGATACTCGAGCAGAGATACCGCAAGGCCGGTCCCGTATTCCGTATCGGCCCGGAGCCCGCCCGATTCCCCTTGCCGCGGGAGCGGCCACCATCGGCGACCGATAAAGTCAGAATATTCTATCACGGACAGAAGACGCATCTGCCTGAGCGGCGTTGGTTGAGAGACGTTGTGGCGGTGGTACATGAGACGATGGAGCAGTGCAGCTTTGAAATCGTCGGAGGTGCGGAAACGCAACGCTGGTATCGGCATCTGGAGCGCGTCCGGGTGCGCCCCTTGGCACTCTGGCCCGACTATCTGCAGCGAAGTACCCAGGAGCGTTTCGATATCGGCCTCGCCCCCCTGGTCCCGACGCCCTTCAACGCTGCCCGGTCCTGGGTCAAGTATCTGGATATCGCCCGCTTCGGTGCGGTGGGAATTTTTGCCGATTGCGTGCCCTACGATGAAGTAGTGCGGGACGGAAACAATGGCCTTCTGTGCTCGCGCGATGACCCGGATGCTTGGATACGGGTACTCACGGACCTGATACGCGACACGTCGCGCCGCAATCGGCTGATCGCTCAGGTGGACTGGCCATCCTCCTCTCCGGTACCGCCTGTTCTCTCGTCAATGCTCGAGGCGCAGGCATGACAGGCGCTCTTTATGTGTTAAAGTCGCTATCGGCGGCGGCAGGGACGTATCGTCTCGGGGGCTGTTGTCCATATTCGTTTCAGGGGGTAGGTGACCGATGCACCGGCTGGTTCTCTTATTGACGTTGAGCATCGGGCTGGCCGCTTGCGAGACGGTACCTTCGGACGAAACGGTTGATCCTCTTTCGCCTGCTGCGGCGCCCGCGGCGACTGATGCTGTTGCGCGATACGCCGTCGGCGCCTCGCCGGGAGCTTCCGCGCCCGTAATGTCCGGGACTGGATCGAGCGTCACTGTTCAGGTGGGCTCATACTATACATCGGCTCTCGGAGAGCGTTGCCGGCGCGTCGTTCTGTCGGATGGATTTGGCAGGTCGCAGGTCAGCGCGGTCTGCTTGGTGGATGCTGGCTGGACGACGGTTGTCGGTCTCTAGTTTTTCGTCTACGCCGCCGGGCCCTCGTGAATCGGCGCGTTCTTCAGGCGCGTCATATGGGCTTCGACGCGGGAAACCGTATGCCTGATCTGTTCTTCAGTGTGGGCGCTTGAGATAAAGAACCGCAGGCGGGCGATTCGTTCCTCCACTGCCGGATAGATGATGGGCGGCACGTTGATGCCGTCCTCGAACAATGCCTTCGACAAGCGCACGGCAAGCAGAGAGCTGCCAGTTATCACAGGTAGCACGGTCGTACCCACCGCATATCCCGTGTCGAGTCCGGCTTCCTGTGCCAGTCGAAGCATCAACTGTCCATTCTCCTGCAACTTACGCACGCGATCTGGCTCATCTTCCATCAGCAGAAGAGCTTCAAGTGAAGCCGCGGCGATCGGCGGCGGCATGCCGACAGAGTATAGGAAGCCGGAAGCGGTATGCTTCAGGAGAGAAACGAGGGCTTCGGAGCCAGCTATATAACCGCCGCATCCGGCGAGCGTCTTTGAAAGAGTACCCATCCAGATATCAACGTCGTTTGGTGCTAGGCCAAAATGCTCGCCGACACCTCTCCCCCTCTTGCCGAGAGCGCCGAACGAGTGTGCTTCGTCGACCATGACGAGGGCCTTGTGCCTTCTTGCAACCTCGATGATCTCGGGCATTGGCGGGATGTCGCCATCCATTGAATAGACGCCTTCGACACAGATGAGCACCTTTTCGAATTTTCGTCGCGACCGGCCAAGGAGTTCATCGAGTCCGCGCCAGTCATTGTGATCGAACGGCTGGCGCTGTGCTCCGGAAAGAAGCGCGCCCTGCATCACAGAGTTGTGGATCAGACGGTCGTGCAGAATGAGATCGCGCTTTCCAAGTAGCGTTCCGATGGTGGTTACATTGGTTGCGTGCCCGGAGACGAATGTGATCGCTGCCGGTGTTCCGTGAACTTCGGCAATCTTTGCTTCGAGTTCACGATGCGGTCGTCGCTCGCCAGAAACCAGACGGCTCGCCGAAGCGGATGTTCCGAAAATCTTCATGGCTTCGTAGGCGGCTTCGACTACCCGCGGATGTCCGTTCAGGTTCAGATAATTGTATGTCCCGAAATTGATGACCTTCCGGCTTCCGATAAGGGCCGTATCGTTGGATATGGAATCGTGCTCGACGAAATAGGGACTTTCCAGATCGATTTTCTTGGCCAGCATTTGCTGTAACTCAAGCGTCTGGTATTCGGCGAACTTCTCGAAGCGGTAGTGAGACTCGGGAATATCACGCAAGGCGCCATTGGACGTCGCCTCACCGGCGATGTCTTTGCGCTTTTCCAGTATTCGTCGCAGAGCCTCTTCCTTGGATTCCCTGGAGAGCTTGCGGGTCTTGGCGGGATCGTCGTCTGTCACGTGCCAAACTGCGTTGCAATATTGGATTTCTCGTCTGCCAGGTCCGTGCGCCTGGCATTCTCGATATCCATGTCGTTTACATGACGAGAGATGATCGTGTCCACATTTTGCAGGAGTTCATCCGGCGAGGCCGCTTCCTCGCCCTTGAGTTGCGCGACGATTTGTTCCGCAAGGGTATTCAGGCTTCCACCTTCGGACAGGGCCATGACAGGAATTTCGATTCCGAACCTGTCTTCGATGCCGAGCTTGAGTTCCAGCGCCATCAAGGAGTCCATGCCGAGGTCGAATATCGATTTTCCCGTATCGACCTTGTCCGGGGTGAGGCGCAGAACAGCTCCGATTTCTTCGGCGAGTATTTGAGAGACATGCGCCACGCCCTCCTCGAGAGACATTTCCGCGAGCCGGGCAAGAATATTTTCATCGCTCGATGCTCCCGCACCTCGAGCTGTACCTGGCGCAACATCCCGATAGACGGGTTGTTGCAGGATCGGCAGCCCCGCACGAAGGCGTTGCCAGTTTACATCTCCCACATAGAAGTTTGTGTTGCCGTCCGTCAATACCGCTTCAAGCTCCTGCATGGCTTCGGCGGTCGTCATGAGTGTGCTTCCCATACGATTGCTCAATTGGTCGCGCAGTTCTTTGTTGCGGGCAAGAAAACCGGTGTCCGAAATCGCGCCCCAGCCGATGGTTTGCGAGGGGAGGCCGATCGCCCGCCGATGTTGCGATAGCGTTTCGAGGAACGCGTTGGCCGCAACGTAGTTTGCCTGTCCCGGATTTCCCAAAGCCGTGCTGATCGAAGAATAAAGCACAAAGAAATCGAGAGTGCGTGCCACCGTAGCTCTGTGCAGTGCCATCGCTCCGTAAACCTTCGGTTCGACGACGCGACGATACTGCTCCTCGTTCATGCGGTCGATTGTTGCATCGTCGAATATGGCGGCAGCATGGATCACGCCGCGAATGGGCGCACCTGCAGTCTCCGCTTCTCTGAACAGGGTTTCGATTGCTGCTTCCTCGGTGACGTCGCAAGCTCTGGCAACTACGTTCACGCCGCTGCTCTCAAGACTGTCGACGGCTTTGCGCGCGGCTTCGCTCGCAGGCCCGGACCGGCTAACAAGTATGAGATTTCGGGCTCCTACGGATGCCAGCCATTGTGCGGTCGCAAGACCGAAGCCCGAACACCCCCCTGTCACGAGATAAGACGCTTCCGGTCGCGGGCTGAACACGGTGTGGCGCTTGTCGATCGGGATGAATGCTCTCTGCGGCGGGCGGACAAGTATCTTGCCGATATGTCCGGATTTCTGCATGAGGCGGAAAGCGTCGGATATCCTGGGAGCCTCGAACACACGATAGGGAAGTGGCGTATAGACACCCTGCTCGAAACGTTCGACCAGATCGGCGAATATCTCCCGTGCAAGCTCGGGCTTTTCTTCCATGAGCTGGTCTGCATCAATGCCGAAATAGCTCAGATTATTGCGGAAGAACTTGAGTCCAATCCGGCTGTTTTCGTAGAAGTCGCGTTTGCCGAGTTCGAGAAAACGTCCAAACGGGCGCAGAATGGCGAGGTTGCGGTGAATGGCGTCACCCGCGAGCGAATTGAGAATGACATCGACGCCCTCTCCGTTCGTGGCCGCGAGAATGTCATCGGCAAATTGCTGAGAACGCGAATCGAATATTCGCTGCTCAGGAACACCGAGCGCCATCATGAGTGTTCGCTTCTCGAGGCTGCCAACGGTCACGAATATTTCGGCGCCAGCCTGCCGGGCCACTTGCAAGGCAGCAAGGCCGACACCGCCGGCCGCTCCATGAATGAGCAGCCGTTCGCCGCGCCGCACTCGGGCGAGATGATCCAGAGCGTACTGCGCGGTAAAGAAGGCCGTCGGAATGGTTGCTGCTTCATCGAAGCTCAAACTGGCGGGTTTGTGGATGGCAGAACCTGCTTTGGCCAGCACGTGGCTGTCGAAACAGTTGGGTGCGAAAAAGAACACTTCATCTCCGGCCTTGAAATCCCCGGAATCTGCTCCCGCCGCCACGACGACGCCTGACGCTTCCATGCCGAGGCAGGCGCCGGCGAAACCGTCTTCGAGAGCTTCTGCCGGTAGCGCTCCCAGTGCAAACATCACGTCGCGGAAATTGAGCGCAGTCGCCCGCGGCGCGATCACGAGCTCGTCTGGTCCCGGTTGTGGCAATGGCGCCTTTTTCCAGGCGAGCGTACCAAGCCGCCCGCTCGTGAAATGCAATTTCTGCATGGTTGCATCGTCGACATCGTTGTTCGCTGCTGCAGGGCGCAGGCGTGGTGCGAAGATGCCATCGGAGCGAACAATCAGCTCCGCCTCCGGTCCGTCTCGGAGTAAGGCGTGCGCCACGTCGAGAACGGCAGCATCAGGCAAAGCCCCGTCTGTCTCTATGTCGATCATCCGAATACGGGCGCGAGGAATCTCGTTGGCAACAACACGGCCGATTCCCCAAAGAGGAGCCTGCACAAGATTCGTGCGTTTGTTCGGCTGAAAGCTGGTCGCGTTGCAGGTGACGATGCTGAGTTGGGGCGTTTCCGTAAAATTGATCTTGGTCATGGCACGGGCAGCGAGCAGGGTGCTCCAGCCAGGCCTGCTGTCTGAGGAGATATCGCCGACGAGCACAACCCCCTTCAGCGATATGCCTGCAGCGTGCACCATTTCATACGACTCGAGCCATTGGCTCTCGTCGTCGGGATCGAAAGGCAAAGAATCTATGCCGTCTTCCGTTTCCGTGCCATTGGCATGCAGACGGACAACGATTGCGCCGCGCTGCTCCAGCAATTCGCAGAGTCTATCGGCAATGGCAGCATCCGGCTTCGCCGGATCGAGGACCACGATCCAACCTGTATCCTCGGCGTCCGGTATTGGTCTCCCTTTCAAGGCACCGGATATGTGTCCACGACGTTCATCGCCATCCGCGATCACAACCGTGGTGTCACGGCAAAGGGCAAACTGGACATTGCGATATCCTGCCTGGGCAAATCGTTCGCCGAACAGCTCGGAGGTCAGCAGCGGAGAAGTGCCGTCAGGGCGCCACCAATGACTGCGCGATCCGAAAACCGTATCTGCCCACAAGGATGGTAGCGGATCGGAGGCCATGAGAAGTCCGCCCGGGACGAGCAAGCTGCGAATGTTGTTGAGTAGTGGGCTCGTCAGCCCGCACTCCACCGAGACCATTGGCGCGAGGATCAAATCAAACGAACCCAACCTTGCCAGATCGGTATCGGAGAGAATGCTGGCGAGATCTGCCTCCATAAATCGTACGTCGGGAGAATCGACATCGCGCTCCAGAGCAGACATCCGTGTCCCGTCGGCGCAGGCAACGGTAACTTCGATCTCGGATTTGGAGGAAATGTCGCGAATATCCCTGACCAGCGCATTTGCGCAGCCGATTTCAAGAATACGTAGCCTGCGCCTTTCCGGCCAGCGTTCGACGAATGTCTTGATCGCATCACACAGCATCGTTCTGGCCTTCCCATAGCTGGGAGACGAAGCGAGGATGTGTTCGGTTGTCGACGACGACAGATTGCTTGCGCCGCTCATAGTTCCTTGGCGAAAAGCTTCTGCCTGACAGAGAATTGCGGTGAGCTCCGAAAGGTATGCAGGGTGTCTGATGAACGCATTGTTCCAAATGCTTCTGGCGTCATCTGCGATCGTTCCATTGGCGGCTTCCGGCAATTTCGAGGACAGGTCACAGCATAGCGCGGCAGGAAGGGGCGGAGAGCCTTCTGTACGCTGTTGCGCTTCGAACAATAGAGAGGCGGTAATGGCATCCAGGTTAGGTGCGTCCGCTGCGGGTTTCCGATCCGTGCGGTCGGAGAATCCAAGCGCATTCGCGATCTGCGCTGCGCCGGGCGTTACATCGTCTGCATCGGAATAATCCAGGGGAATGGTCTCGAAGCGGAACCGGCGCCCGGCTTCACGGCCTGCCTGCAGTCCGGCAAGCATGAAACGCACACCCGTCATTTCCGCGATACAGTTTCCGCTGTGGTCAAAAAGTTCGAAGTCGGCAACCAGGGATTTTTCCTTGCGCTTGCGCAAGACCGTACGGCAGCTCGAGACCTCGGATCGGGCGCGAAACACTTTGAGGCGATTGATCTGATAGGGCAAATAGGCGTCTGCCGCTCGTTCTCCCTTCAAATAGAGAAGGGAGAAGAGCGACTGGAGGCACCCATCCATGAAGCTCGGATGAAGGACAAATTTGTGCAGGTCGTCCTGCACGCCTTCCGGTGTCCGGAATGTAGCAACGGCAAGGTTGCCGTCTGCATGGATGGATTCAACGGTCCTGAAAGAGGGCCCATAGTCGAGGCCGAGTGCGCTGGCAATTTCGTAGTGTTCGCCGTGTATGAGCACAGTGGCATTTTCCGGCTTCTTCGGCGCGTCCGGTGTATGCGTCTTGACGGAGTTCGGGACGTTGAGACGCCCAACTGCATTGAGCGTCCACCGGTCGTCGCTCGCACGCCTCCGCGTCTCGATGCGAAACGCCTTGTCTTCCTCGTCGTAGATGAAACGGAAGTTGATGATCTGATTTCGAGCCAGGACGATGGGGCGGCGGATTTCGAGCGTCTCGATGTCGAAGGCGGCGTCTCCAAAAAGAGCAGCGGAAGCTTCAAGCGCACATTCCGCGTACCCGGCTGCCGGAAACACGATTGTATCGCCGACATTGTGGTCATTCAGGAAACGAAATCGCTCGACGTCGATCTGGCTTTCCCATGTCGAATGCGCTGATTGGGGCCGGACTCCGATAAAGGGCCCGTCGCTGCGCCGATACATCGCGCCGGTCGCTTCGGGACCCGTCTTGAACCAGTGGGGTTTGCGTTGCCAGGCGTACCGCGGCAGCTCGGCACATCGCCCGCGAACGGGGAATGATGCGGATAGGTCGACATCTGCCCCTCTGCAGAGAGCGGTGTCGGCAGTTCGCTGCACAAGACTTGCGCCAGCTTCGCCCCGGGACATGGTGCCAAGCGGCGTGAAGTCGCTGTTTCCGTCGCGTAGAATCTGCCTCAGATAGGAAGTGAGGACTGGATGAGGCCCGATCTCGATCAACAGCTCGATGCCGTCATTGACCATCGCGGTGATGGCGTCGCTGAAGAGCACTGGATTTCTGATGTTTTCCCACCAGTACTCGGCGTCGAGAAAGAAGGGATGCGCGATTGCCCCTCGCGCCGAAGAATAGAATGGAATTTTCGGGGCGGCTGAATCGAATTCTCCGAGCAGCCGCTGGAAATCGTCTCGTATGGAATCCATCGCCTGGCTGTGAAACGCATAGTCGAGGTCGAGAAGTCGGAAGAAGACGCGTTCTTCCTCAAGTTTCATTCCGAGCGTTTTCAGAGAGTTTTCGTCGCCAGAGAAAGTCACGGAATTGGCGGCATTGATGGCCGCTAGTTCGATCCTGCCGGCCGATTCTTCCTCGATACGTCGTGCTCTCTCGGGGGACACGCCGGCCGCAGCCATGCGTCCCCGTCCGTGCGTGAGTTCCTGCGCGCGCGATCGCGCAGCGATGAGCCGGGCGGTCTGGGATAGGTCGATAGCGCCTGAAACATATGCGGCGGCGACTTCGCCCACGCTGTGCCCGGCCACGGCGTCTGGCGCCAGACCCGCTCTGGTCAGACAGGCTGCAATCCCGATCTGAACGGCCAGTAAGGCCGGTTGCGCGATATCCGTGTGCTGGAACTGTTCTTCGGCGCTCTCCGAAAACAGTGCTTTGACGACCGACTGGCCTGTAATCGCTGTGATTTCGGTGTCAAGACGGTCGACCTCCGCTCTGAATATCTCACTCTCTTCGTAGAGTTGGCGCCCCATTCCGGCCCACTGGGCCCCGTTGCCGCTGAAAACGAAGCCTGTTTTCGCTGCTTTCGTCTTCGCTTCGCCCGACACGGCATTGCCGCCACTCGCGGCAAAAGCGCTCAGTTCACGGACAATGGACGAAGTGTCTTTGCCGCGAAAGACGACGCGGAAGGGTAGGCGTTCTCTCCGATAGGCGGCGGTATGGGCGGCATCGTAATAGTCCCGCTCGTTCATCCCATCAAGGAACGACACCCAGTTCTCCGCTGCATCGTGAAGTGCGGCGGGAGAACGCGCGGAGAGGATGAGAGGCGGCGCGGGGGGCGTTTGCGCCTGCAGCGGAATCTCTGTGCCGATATGTTCGCGCAAAATGACGGTTGCATTGGCGCCGCCGAAACCGAAGGAGTTAACGCCCGCCATGATCGGGCCCTGCTTTGGAGGCAGCCGCGTCAGTGTTTGAACTGGCGCGATGTTCAACCCCTGAAAGTCGATATTGGGGTTGAGTGGCGTCGCGTGCAGTGTGGCCGGCACGGCGCGGTGTTTGATCGCCATGACTGTCTTGATGAGTCCCGCCATTCCGGACGCAGGTTCCAGATGCCCGATATTGGATTTGGCTGAGCCGATCGGCAACGGACCGGTTCCGGGCTTTCGGTGCTGGCCGATCGCTTCGCCCACGGCCCGGCATTCTGCTGGATCGCCAACTGTGGTCCCTGTGCCATGAGCTTCGAAGAAATCGATATCCGCGGGATCGATTTCGAATTTCGCCATCGTTTCTTCGATAAGCGAACGTTGCGCGGTCGATGAGGGGAGCGCTATGCCATTCGTGCGTCCGTCTGCATTCGTGCCGGATCCGCAGATGACCGCGTGAATCGGATCGCCATCACGCATTGCGTCCGCCAGCGGTTTGATGACAACGACACCACCTCCTTCGCCACGCACATACCCGCCGGGCTCGGCGCCAAAGGCGCGGCATAGTCCGTAATCCGACAACATCGTGGCCTTGGCGAACCCCACAAACGGGAAGGGGGTAAGCAGCAGGCTGATGCCTCCCACCAGCGCCATGTCGCAGCGGCCAGCCCAGAGCGCGTTCAGCGCTTCATCGAGGGCGACCATGGCAGAAGAGCATGCCGTGTCGACCGCCATGCTCGGACCGCGTAGATCGAACTGATAGGAGAGACGATTTGCGGCGATGGACAGCGTGGCGCCCAGCATCAGATAGGCGTTTGCGCTATCCGGGTCACCCTGCTGGGCAGACCCGTATTCTGTTGACGAGATGCCGACATAGACCGCGCAATTACGGCCTTCGAGGCGACTCGGAATTTGTCCGCCCGATTCGATCGCCTCCCACGCCATTTCGAGCAGCAGACGCTGCTGCGGGTCCATCGCATCGGCCTCCCGGCGCGAGATGCCGAAGAAGGCCGCATCGAAGCCCCGTATGTCGTCGAGTACGCCTGCAGCGAAAGTATTGGAACGGCCGGGAACGCGTTTGCTGGGATGCCTGAAGAGTTCCTTTTCCCACCTGTCGGCAGGAATTTCGGTCACGGCGTTCCGGCCCCCGGCCAGTAGAGTCCAGTAGGCCTCAGGAGTATTGCAACCTCCGGGGAACCGGCAGGCCATTCCGACGATGGCCATGTCGGTTCGCTTGATGCCGGGAACCCTCATGAAAACCGTATTTCCCCGCTCGCAACGACCATACACAAACACATATCGCCCTTCCGGACCCGGCTCCTCCCCCTCGGGCCCCCTCGCGGGGAGGAACGGGAAACCCTAACCCAACCTGCCCGGGGCAGCTAGCTCTCATAGCCCCCATAACGGCTCTCTGTCGCCGGATTCTGCAATGAAATCGGGTAGCGGAAGGACAAGGTGGCCTTCTGCTCACCCCTTCGGGTGAGGGGATGAGCCCGCTGCGTCGCGGCTTGAGTTGGGCTGGCCATGTGGGCATTGTGAGGCCGCGACTCGAACCGGGTCGGCTGTCCGCATTGGCTCCGGAGTTTTTATGGTTGTTCTGCGCTATCGGCCAGGAAGGCATGAAAAGGATGTCTTGCGACACTTTGGCGAGAAATCCTGCAGTGCGGATGGTTATGACGGCAGTATTCCCACCGGACCATCCACGTTCCTGTGTTTTACCAATCGCAGCGGCTCCAACTTTGTAGCGAACTGCCTTATGAGCACAGGCAATTTTGGCGACATATCGGAGTGTTTCAACGCACCGATTGTCGTCAACCAGAGCCGGAAGCTGGGCTGCACGTCATTCCCCGAATATTGCGCCGTCGTGAAACGGAAAAAGGCGGGACAGGGGGAAGCCTTTGCCGCCAAGCTGAGCTGGAATCAGCTTTTCTTCCTGCGCCGCATTGGAATGCTGGACTCGATTTTCGCAGACCCTCGCTATGTTCTGGTCAGACGGCGCGATCTCGTCGCCCAGGCCGTATCCAAATCCATTGCCGTTCAAACGAGAAGGTTCAAGTCCTCGCATCCCGACAAGGGTATTGAACCGAAATACGATTTCAGAGACATCGCCGCTACGATCCGCTCGATCACGACGTCGAACGGGATTTTCATGGAATTCTTCGCCGTTACGGGCACGCCCTATTTCGAGATCGTCTACGAAGATTTCGTAGCGGACCCTGCGGCCCATACCGATCGCCTCTGCCGCTGGCTTTCGCTGCCCGTCACGACGATGGATGACGAAAAGATCAATCTTCGCGTGCAGCGAAACGAAATCAACGAAGCTTTTCGGCGCCGGTTTGTGGAAGACATGAAAGCGGCCACCGTCGACATCGGCGGGGCGCGGAATGCGGAACTTTTTGCCGACCCGGATGACCGGGCAGTCGGCAGGATGAATCCACTCGGGTTCCGATTATCGCGCGATTTGTGGAAGCGACGAACTCAATAGTTTCCAGCGTCCTTCTTCTGATTGGTGTTTCCGCATGAGTTCGTATTGCAGGAAAGGTGTCCGCACGGCTTGAAAAAGCAAAGCGCGGAGCTTGTGCCGAGAATCTGAGAAATGGATACCGCCGGTCTGTCGCAGCCGCTCACGGCTTGGTCTGAGCCCGCTGAACGGCGCATTCCCGGACGAATTATCAATTTTTATGAACGTCCGGATTACGTGATTTCCTCCGACACGCTGCATGCTTTTCGCAACAACCGCCGCACGCGGAATTGCGAAAGCAGCGGAACAAGGAGGAAAGCCATGGACTTGGTTCAAGAGCCGGGGAGCGCCCCGAGCAAATCTGAAATCCGTTCCTGTTTCGATCCCGCCGAGGGAACGCTCGATCGCCGGGTTTTCGCCGACCGGGAAATCTACGATCTGGAGATGCGCAACATCTTTGCGCGTGCCTGGAACTTCATGTGCCACGAAAGCCAGATACCCAATCCCGGCGACTACTTCATCAATTATATCGGTGAGGATCAGGTCATCGTCGTCCGCGACAGGCAGGGCGAGGTGCAGGTCCTGCTCAACACCTGCCGGCATCGCGGCAATGCGCTCTGCCGCGCCGAGCAGGGCAATGCCAAGTCCTTTGTCTGCTCCTATCACGGCTGGAACTACGACCTGAACGGCGACCTGATCGGCGTTCCCGGCATGACGGCCTATTACCGCAAGGACTTCGACAAGTCGCAATGGGGCCTCGCCAAGGCGGCGCAGGTGGATCATCTGCACGGCTTCTATTTCGCGACGCTCGATCCCGATACGCCCCCGCTCCCCGATTATCTGGGCGAGGTCGGCCGCATCGGCCTCGGCCTTCTCGTGGCGAACGGCCCCGTCGAGGTCGTGGACGGCGTCCAGAAGAACGTCATCGACTGCAACTGGAAGATTGCCGTCGACAATCTCTTCGACTGGTACCATGTGCAATACAGCCATGCCTCGGCCGGCAATTCAGGAATCCTGGACATTGCCGCGATCCTGCATCCGAACAACCAGATGGTGATGTTTGGAGAGTATGGGCACGCAATCAGCGGTCCGGTCATTCCCCCGGAGCGGCAGGCGGAAATCGACGCCATGAGCGATGAGGAAAGGTTCGCTGTTACCGTCGCGAAAATGACCGAGGATCCGAACAGGCTCCCGCAGCCGCTTCGGATGAGTTTTGCGAAAGACATGCTCGGACCTACGGGTGTTCGCTGTATGGGGCATCCCAACATCTTCCCAAACCTCTGGGTCTCGACTGGCGGCACACAGCTTTCGTTGCGACTGCCACGGGGTCCCTTTGAAACGGAGATCTGGTGGTTCACGGTCCTTCCGAAGGCGATGCCGGAGGAGATGAAGAAGAAACAGGTCGCCTTCATCACGCATCTGTTCGGCCCAGCCGGCCTGCTTGAGCAGGATGACGGCGAGAACTGGAGCCAGAGCACGCGCGCCTCGCGCGGTGTCAAGGCGCGGACCTATCGCCACCACATGGCGATGGGGCTCGGCCAGGACGAGGTGCTGACAGACGCCACTGGCACAAGCCGCGTGGAAACGACCATCAGTGAACACGCGCAGCGCTGGCTCTATACCAACTGGATGAACTGGCTGACGGCCGACAGCTGGGCCGAACTGAAGGCGAACCATCCATCCTTTCCGAAGGGGAGGGTCTGATGTCGCAGGCAAGGGCGGTGGAAGCCGAAACATCCGGTCTCGACGCACTTTCTCTCCAGCAGCGGATGGAGCTGCAATACGAGATCGAGCAGTTCCTCTATGCGGAGGCGGCGATGCTCGACGGGCGCGAATATCGCGCCTGGCTCGATCTCTGGACCGAGGATTGCAGCTACTGGATGCCGATCCGGCGGACGGTGACGCTGTCCGACATCGACCGGGAATTCACGAAGCGCGGCGACATGTCCTTTTACGACGATGACAAGCAGGCGCTGGCGATGCGCGTCGCCAAGATGGAGTCCGGATCGTCCTGGTCCGAAGACCCGCCATCCCGCACGCGCCATATCGTCGACAATGTCCGTATCACTGCCGTGAACGGCGCGGAGACGACGGTCGACGTTGCCTTCATCCTCTACCGCAGCCGTCTCAATACGGAGGAGAGCATGTGGGTCGGACGGCGCGTCGATACGCTTCGCCGCGTCGATGCCGCGCTCAAGCTCTGCGGACGGGAAATTTATCTCGACCAGACGCTGATCCGGGCAACGAACATGAGCACCTTGTTCTAGAGCGTTTCCAGGCCAAGTGGAAGCCGGTTGGCCGTCCGGAAACGCGACAAAACAAAGACTTGGAGACGTTCATCGTCTCCGTGAAACGATGAACGTCTCTAGCACAGGGCTTGTAACTTTCAAGGAGCGGGGAGGCTCATGGGAAGAATGGAAGGAGAAGTCGCGCTTGTGACGGGAGGCGCATCGGGCCTCGGCCGCGCCATCGTCGACAGGTTCGTGGAGGAAGGCGCGCGCGTGGTCGTCTTCGACCGCTCGGAGGCGAAGCTTCAGGACGTGAAGCGCAGCCATGGCGACGCCGTCGCGATCCATGCGGGCGACGTGCGCTCCGGGCCGGACAACAAGGCGGCCGTTGCACTGGCGGTCGAGCGTTTCGGCAAGCTCGACTGCGCCATCGGCAATGCCGGCATCTGGGACTACAGCGTCACGCTCGACGACATGCCGGAAGAGCAGATCGACGGCGCCTTCGACGAATTGTTCGGCGTCAATGTGAAGGGCTACCTGCATCTCGCAAAGGCGGCGCTGCCGGCGCTGGTCCGCTCCGGCGGCTCGCTCGTCTATACGGTTTCCAATGCCGGCTTCGATCCGGCGGGCGGCGGCGCGCTCTACACCGCGTCGAAACATGCGGTTGTCGGATTGATCCGCCAGCTCGCTTTCGAATTCGCCCCCACCGTCCGCGTCAATGGCGTTGCGCCGGGGCCGATCGATACCGACCTGCGCGGGCCGGCTGCGCTCGGCCTTGCCGACAAGGCGATCAGCAGCATCGATCTGCCGGCGGTCGCGGCCCCTGGCGTGCCGCTCGGCCGTGTGCCGGCGGCTGCGGAATATGCCGGCTCCTATGTCTATTTCGCGTCGCGGCGGGACAGCGCGCCCGCAACCGGCGGCGTCCTGATCTGCGAGACGGGCATTGGCGTCCGGGGCATCGGCGTCGTCGCGGCGGGCGCGGGCCTTGCCGGCAAATACAGTACATAGAGGAGAGAAACCGATGGGCGTTGCATCGCTTGGATATATCGGCTTCGAGGTCAGCGACCTCAAGGCATGGGATGATTACCTGACGGGCTTTCTGGGTCTGATGCCGGGACACGGCAACGGCGCCTCGGCCCGCTACCGGATGGACGATCGCGCCTTCCGTATCCATCTCGACAAGGGGGCGGCGGACGACATTTCCTTCATCGGGCTCGAAGTCGAAACGCCGGAAGGATTGCAGGCCCTCCGCGAGCGTCTTGAAAAGGCGGGCGTCCCATGCGCGCCTGCATCCGACAATCTGAAGAAGGAGCGCGGTGTGCGCGACCTTCTCGTCCTCACCGATCCGGCAGGACTTCAGGTCGAGGTCTATGTCGGCGCGACGGCGCTCACCAATATGCCGTTCCATTCTCCGGCGGGTGTGTCCGGCTTCATGACGGGTGGCCAGGGCGCCGGCCATGTCGTTCTGGCTTCCGAGAAGATCGACGAGAACCGCGATTTCTACACGCGGCTCCTCGGCTTCCGGCTTTCCGACACGATGGGCATGGCGATTTCACCCGACTTCACGCTGGTGCTCGAATTCTACCACTGCAATCCGCGTCACCACACGCTGGCGCTGGCGCCGATGCCCGCGCCGAAGCGGCTGCACCACTTCATGGTGGAAATGGCGACGCTGGACGATGTCGGATTTGCGATGGACCGCATCGGTGCATGCGGCGTGAAGCAAACCATGACACTGGGCAAGCATTCAAACGACCGGATGGTCTCGTTCTATGCCGCAACGCCGTCGGGCTTCGAGGTCGAGGTCGGCACCGCCGGTATCGAGGTTCATGACGATGTCTGGCGCGTGACCCATCACGAGGCCATCAGCATGTGGGGCCACAAGCGCGTCTAGAAGAATAGCAAACGGGGAAAAGTTTCATGAGCATCACGGAAGAAGGCACCAGCCGGTTCGTCACGGTCAAGGGCGTCAGGATTCACTACAACGAAGCGGGCACGGGCCCGGTGCTCGTTCTCATTCACGGCGGCGGACCGGGCGCCAGCGGCTGGTCGAACTACAACCGCAACATCGAGGTGCTGGCGCGGAGCTTCCGTGTGATCGTTCCCGACCTGCCGGGCTTCGGCAAGTCGGACATCAAGCCGAAGGGCAGCGCCATGCCGGCCTGGTATGCGACGAAGATGGGCGAGTTCCTCGACGAGCTTGGCATCGACAAGGCGCATTTCGTCGGCAACTCGCTGGGCGGCATGGTGACCTTGCGTCTGGCGCTGGACCGGCCGGAGAAGGTCGATCGCATGGTGCTGATGGGCCCGGGCGGCAGCATTCCGATGTTCAGTCAGTTTCCGACCGAAGCGATCAAGACGCTTCTGTTTTTCTACGACGGTCCGGGCCCCTCGATCGAGCGCTTGCGCGGCTTCGTGAAGGACTTCGTCTACGACCCCTCTCAGATCACGGAAGAGCTGCTTGAAGGTCGGATGAAGACGGCCTTGCAGCCGCATATCGTCGAGACGCCGCCCATGCGTCCCGATCCCAAGGCGCTGATGGAGCCGGTCTGGAACGATCCGCGCCTCGCCTCGCTGAAGCATGAGACGATGATCATCTGGGGCCGCGAGGACAGGGTGATGCCCATCGACATGGCCTTCCCGCTGCTCAAGCAGATTCCGCGGGCGCGTCTCTTCGTGCTGCCGCAATGCGGACACTGGGCGCAATGGGAACACGCGGATGAATTCAACCGCGTGACGGGCGATTTCTTCGGGGCGGCCGATGCCGCATGATCTGAATGCGATAGCGGCTGCCCTGGCCGAGGCACGACATGGCCGGACCCCCATACCCCCGGTCACCGAAACCTCCTCCGGTTTCGACGTTGCCTCGGCCTATGCCGTTCAGGAGATCAATACGCAGAGGCGTCTCGCGGCGGGTGAGCGTATTGTGGGCCGGAAGATCGGGCTCACGTCACCCGCCGTGCAGGCGCAGCTTGGCGTGAGCGAGCCCGATTACGGCATGTTGTTCGATGTCGACGATGTGAGCGGCAGGGCATCCGTCGCCATGTCGGAGCTGATGCAGCCCAAGGTGGAAGCCGAGATCGCCTTCGTGCTCGGCAAATCCATAAGCCGGCCCGATCCGAGCCTGGAGGAAATCGCTTCCGCCATCGACTACGCGGTGGCGGCGGTGGAAATCGTCGACAGCGCCATTGCCGACTGGCGGATCACGCTTGCCGATACGGTCGCGGATAATGCCTCGGGCGCGAAATTCGCGCTGGGAAGCGACCGCCGCAAATTGTCGGACATCGACCTGCATCTGGGCGGCATGGAAATGTGTCTCGACGGCCGCCAGGTATCGGTCGGCGTCGCGGCGGCCTGCCTCGGCAATCCGCTGAATGCAACGCGCTGGCTTGCGAAGAAGATGGCGGAGGTCGGTCGTCCGCTCGAAGCCGGCGACATCGTTCTCTCCGGCGCCCTCGGCCCGATGTGCAATGCGGTCGCGGGCAGCGCGTTCACCGTTTACGTGCAGGGCTTCAAGCCGCTGCATGTCGCCTTCGAATAGGAGAAGCGCATGACCGGAGCGAAGGGGAGGGTGCGCGCCGCGATCATCGGCTCGGGCAATATCGGCACCGACCTGATGATCAAGATCATGCGCCTCTCCAAAGTTCTGGAGATGGCGGCGATGGTGGGTATCGATCCGGTGTCCGACGGGCTGGCGCGGGCGACGAGGCTCGGCGTCACCACGACGGCGGGCGGCATCGAGGGACTTGTGGCGCTGCCGGAATTCGCGGGCATCGGCATCGTCTTCGATGCGACCTCGGCGGGCGCGCACCGCCATCACAATGAAATCCTGCAGGCGCATGGCAAGCAGGTGATCGACCTGACGCCCGCCGCCATCGGTCCTTATGTGGTGCCGAGCGTCAATCTCGACAGGCTCGCAAACGAGCGGAACCTGAACATGGTCACCTGCGGCGGCCAGGCGACGATCCCCATGGTTGCCGCTGTCAGCAGCGTATCGCCAGTGCTTTATGGCGAGATCGTCGCCTCCATCGCCTCGAAATCGGCCGGCCCCGGCACGCGCGCGAATATCGACGAGTTCACGCAGACGACGGCACACGCCATCGAAAGCGTCGGTGGCGCCACGCGCGGCAAGGCGATCATCATCCTCAATCCAGCCGAGCCGCCGCTCATCATGCGCGACACGGTGCATTGCCTGTGCGACGACGCGGACCCGGCGAAGATCGTCGCCGCCATCGAGACGAAAGTTGCCGAGGTTCAGGCCTATGTGCCGGGCTACCGCCTGAAGCAGGCCGTACAGATCGAGAAAGTAGGCGGCAACAACCCGCTTTACCTGCCGGACATGGACCGCTCCTTCACCGGCCTCAAGGTCAGCACCTTTCTCGAAGTCGAAGGGGCGGGGCATTACCTGCCGTCCTATGCGGGCAATCTCGACATCATGACCTCGGCGGCGCTCCGCACCGCCGAAGCGCTCGTTCAGCAATGGCAGGTGGCGGCATGACCGGTCCGGGCCGTCTCTACATCCAGGACGTGACGCTGCGCGACGGCATGCATGCGATCCGGCATCAATATTCCCTAGATCATGTGCGCGCCATCGCCCGCGCGCTGGACAAGGCCGGCGTCGATGCGATCGAGATCGCGCATGGCGACGGCCTCTCCGGCTCCAGCCTCAATTACGGTTTCGGTGCCTGCACCGACTGGGCATGGATCGAAGCGGTCTGCGAGACCGTCAAATCGGCCGTCGTCACGACGCTGCTCCTGCCGGGCATCGGAACCATCGAGGATCTGCGCCGGGCGCAAGGAATGGGCGTCCGGTCGGTCCGTGTCGCGACGCATTGCACCGAAGCGGATGTCGCGCGGCAGCATATCGAGTCGGCGCGCAATCTCGGCATGGATGTCTCCGGCTTCCTGATGATGAGCCATATGTCGCCGCCCGATGCCCTGGCACGCCAGGCGAAGCTGATGGAGAGCTACGGCGCCCATTGCGTCTACGTGACCGACAGCGGTGGCGCGATGACGATGGATGACGTCGCCGCGCGGCTTCGCGCCTATGACGAGGTGCTGAAACCGGAAACGCAGCGCGGCATCCATGCGCATCACAATCTGTCGCTCGGCGTCGCAAATTCCATCGCTGCCGTTCAGAACGGCGCTGTCCGCGTCGATGCGTCGCTCACGGGCATGGGCGCAGGGGCAGGCAACACGCCGCTGGAAGTCTTCATCGCCGCCGCCGACCGATACGGCTGGGCGCATGGCTGCGATCTGCTCGCGCTCATGGATGCAGCGGAAGACATTGTGCGGCCTCTGCAGGACAGGCCGGTGCGCGTGGACCGCGAAACCCTCAGCCTCGGCTATGCGGGCGTTTATTCGAGCTTCCTGCGTCATGCGGAAACCGCGTCGGAACGCTACGGCGTCGATGTACGCAAAATTCTGCTGGAAGCCGGCAAACGCGCTATGGTTGGCGGGCAGGAGGATATGATCGTGGATATCGCCCTCGATCTCGCGCGGCAGGACGCAGCGCGCTCGGATTGAGCTCTTGGGAGGGAGCCGATCGGTCATGACCGGGAGAGAAAAGGCCGAAGCGGCAAGCCTGCATCCGGCCGCCATTTTCGGTGCCAGCGAAGTTCGCGCCGATGTGCGGATGGACGGCGTTTATTTTTTCCGTTCCTCGGCGGACTATCCGTTCAACAAGACGCTCGATGCCGGCGACTTCTCCTATTGCTTCATGGTGCGCCGCGGGGAACTCCGCCTCACCATCGACTTTCCCGAGCCGCGGGTGATCGACCTGAAGCCGGGCGCGATCGTCGGCGTGAGTGGGCTCGCGCCGCACCGGTTTCATTCGCTGCCGGACATGGTGGCCACCCCTGCGGATGGCTTCGAGCGGATACCGATTACTGAAGAGATCGGGCCCGGGAAGGACGTCGAACTTCTGCTCGGCGTGGTCCCTTCGGAAAACATCGCCCTGACGAACCTGATCATCGGTCCGCTCTATCTCAGCCCCGAGACCTCGCCCGAATTCACGCGTCGCATCTGGAAGGCGGCCGAACTTCTCGATGAGGAGTTTATCGGTGCGGGTCTGGAATATGGCCAGGCGATCATCGTCCGGCGGATCGCCGAAATCATTCTCATCAACATGACCCGTTCCCTGCTGGCCGCGCAGGGAGAGGCCGGAGAGCGCGAGCCGGGGCCCATCAGGAACAGAGGCGTAATCTCGGCTATTCGCGCATTCCTGGATGACCCGCTGAAGGACTGGAGCATCGACAGGCTGGCAAAACATGCAGGCATGTCGCGAACGAAATTCGCCGAGGACTTCCGGCGCGTCGTCGGCAGTACGCCGATGCAGACGCTCGCACGTCTGCGCCTGACGCTCGTGATGCGGAAGATGCTTGTCGACGAACTCTCGGTCGAGGAGGCGGCCGATATGGCGGGCTACAGCTCCTCCGCTGCTTTCATTCGCGCCTTCAGCCGCGAATTCGGCGCAACGCCGCTCCAGTGGCGCAAGATGCAAATGCCCCGCGCTGACGCAGGTCGGCCGGGTTGATGCCGACCTTGAACCGGCACATTGAATTTTATGTGCGGCCGGCCACATGGGGAGGTACAACAGCACAAATGAAGCTCTTGAACGCTCACCAAGGCCCGGTAAGCTATTGACTGCACTGACAAATAAAATCGCCATCGCCCCCATGATGGACTGGACGGACCGGCACGACCGGTACTTCCTGCGCCTAATCACGCGCCATGCGCTGCTCTATACCGAGATGGTGACGACGGGCGCGGTGTTGCATGGGGATCGCGAGCGTCTCCTCGGCTTCGATCCGGCCGAGCATCCGGTGGCGCTGCAGCTTGGCGGCTCCGATCCGGCCGATCTCGCCGAAGCCGCGCGCATCGGCGAGGGGTTCGGCTATGACGAAATCAATCTCAATGTCGGCTGTCCGTCGGATCGCGTGCAGTCCGGCCGCTTCGGCGCCTGTCTGATGCGTGAGTCAGATCTTGTTGCGCGCTGCATCGCGGCGATGCGCAAGGCGGTCTCCGTCCCCGTCACCGTGAAATGCCGCATCGGCGTCGATGAGCAGGACCCCGAAGTGGCTCTCCCGCGCATGGCGCGTGCCGTCCGGGAGGAAGGCTGCGAAACCCTGATCGTTCACGCACGCAAGGCCTGGCTCGAAGGACTGTCGCCGAAGGAAAATCGCGACGTGCCGCCGCTCGACTATCCGCTTGTCTACCGGTTGAAGCAGGCCATGCCGGAAATGGAAATCGTCATCAACGGCGGCATAGAGTCACTTGCCGCCATCGACGCCCATTTCGTCCATGTGGACGGTGTGATGCTTGGCCGCGCTGCCTATCAGACGCCATGGTTGCTCTCCGGTATTGACCGCCTGTATTTCGGCGACGAAACGCCCTTGCCGTCGCGGCACGAGGTCCTCGCGCGTTTCCTGCCCTATATCGAACGTGAACTGGCGAAGGGGACGCATCTCCACGCCATGACCCGTCACATTCTCGGAATATTTCAGGGCTGTCCGGGAGCGCGGGCGTTTCGCCGTCATATTTCGGAAAACGCCCCTCGCCCGGGCGCGGATGCTAATGTCGTGCGGCAGGCGATGAAGCTTGTACCCGAAATGCAGGGAGAGACCCTCGCAGAAGTGGGCTGATGGCAGCGCGGCTTCCGCATTGCGGGGCTGCCGTTGCAGGGGCTGGTTGAATGGGGTTGATGAGGGGCGGCATACAGGCATGGTGGCGGGCGGCTGCGGTGCCTTCGCGTCTGCGCCGGGAATTGCGGCTGGTGCGCGGTAGCGCCATCTTCGACGGTGCCTGGTATCTCGCCACGAACCTGGACGTTGCGGCATCCGGTATGGATCCCGCCGAACATTTCTGCCGTTTCGGTGCTTTCGAAGGGCGTGATCCGGGTCCTCTCTTCAATCTCCCCGGCTATCTTCGGCTGCGGCCCGACGTTGAAGTGGAGCGCATGAACGCGCTCATTCACTATCTCGACCATGGTGCAGCCGAGGGAATGGTTGTCAGCAACCTGTTCGACAGCCGTTGGTACTTGCGCCAGTACCCCGAAGCGGCCGCGGCCGGCGCCAATCCGCTGGAACACTACATCGAATGCGGCGCCGGCCTGTCATATGATCCGGGTCCGGATTTCTCGGCCGCCCTCTATGGGGAGCGGGAGCCATCTCTGCGCGAAAGCGGAGAAAATGCTCTCGCGCACTATCTGACGAGTGGCGTCTCCCGGGATATCTCCTGCGTGTCCGCGACGGGGGAACGCGACGCCGTTGCACGCGAACGCGCGCAGCTTGCCGCGCACGCATTTTTTCGCCGGTTCGGCCTCTATTTCACGACGACAGAAGCAGGCGACCGTCCGAAACTCCAACGGGCCGTCGACTATCTCGCGTCTCTGGAGCCCGTTCGTCCGGTCTCAGGCGGGAAGCCGGACGTGTCCATTGTCGTGCCTGCCTATGGCCAGCTTCACTATCTGCTGTCTCTTCTCGAGTCGCTTGCCTTCCACGAAACGCAGCAGCGCTGCGAGATCGTTGTTGTCGATGACGCATCCCCCGCTTCGGCCTGCATGTCGCTTCTCGAGGAAATCCCGTGGATCAGGTTCGAACGGAACGTGAAGAACCTCGGCTTCCTCCGAAGCTGCAACGGCATCGTTCCGAAATGCGAGGGCGACTACCTCGTCTTCCTGAACACCGATACCCGCGTGATCACGGGATGGCTCGACGAACTGGTCGGAACATTCGATAACTTTCCACGGGCGGGTGTCGTGGGCTCGAAACTTCTCTTCGACGATCTGCGCCTTCAGGACGCCGGTGGTGTCTTCTTCGACGACGGCTCGGTGGATCTCTACGGTCGTGGCGACGATCCCGATAGCCCGCTCTATTCATTCGCCCGCCAGGCGGATTACGTCTCGGGGGCCTCGCTCGCCGTCCGCCGCGAGGTATGGAACCGGCTTGGCGGTTTTGACGAGAGCTACGCGCCCGCCTATTGCGAGGATGCCGATTTCGCTTTCCGCGCCCGGGAAGCCGGCTTTGAGGTCTGGTATCAGCCTGCTTCCCAGCTCATCCACTATGAAGGCGTGACGCACGGCAGAAGCATTCTCTCCGGCGTGAAGGCGTATCAGGCGATCAACCTCGAGAAATTCCGTCACAGATGGCGCCACGTTCTCGCCGGCTATGGCGCGCGCACCCCGGGCGGTTGCGCTGGAGCGAAGAGATACACTCCGAGGCCGCTTTTCGTTCTCGATGTCTTCACCCCCACACCCGACCGGGACGCGGGATCGTTTCTCGCAATGGCGATGATCCGGGCCTATGTGGAGCTCGGCTGGCACGTGGTATTCGTTCCTGTCGGCTATGCCTCTGTTCCCGGCTATACGCGTGGCCTGCAGCGTCTCGGTGTCGAATGTCTCTACGGACCGCGCTTCCAGAGCCTTGCGGATGTGCAGGCTCACATTCCGGATCTGGAGTATGTCCTCGCCTTCCGCGTCAGCGGGCTTTCGCCTGTCTATGACGATATTCGCCGCTGCTGGCCCGATGCCCGCATTGTCTACAATACCGTCGATCTGCACCACCGGCGCGAAGCGCGGCAGGCGACGCTTGCGAACGATCCCGAGATGTTCGCCCGCTCGGAAGTGACGCGCGATAGGGAGCTTGCGCTCGCGTCGGCATGCGACTGCACGATCTATCTCAGCGAGACGGAGCGCGACGGTGGCGGAAGCATGCGGTCCGGATGTGTATCGCAACTCTATTGTCTTTCCCTATTTCATGGACGTTCCGGCGACGAGCGATGGGACCGACAGGCGCAGGCATGTCGTGTTCCTGGGTGGGTTTGGACACCCGCCCAACATCGATGCCGCCCTCCATCTCAAACAGGAAATCTGGCCGCTGTTGCGCGATGCTCTGCCGGAATCCGCGAAGCTCCTCATCGTCGGTGCCGGCCCGCCGGAAGAGGTGATCGCGCTTGCGGACGGCCGCGTCGAGGTGACCGGTTTCGTGCCCGACCTTCTGCCTGTCTTCGAACGCGCCCGTGTCTGTGTCGCGCCCATACGCTATGGCGCAGGCATCAAGGGAAAGGTCATTCACGCCATGGCGCATGGCGTGCCTGGCGTCGTCACGCCCGTCGCCGCCGAAGGAATGGGGCTCACCGACGGACGGCAGGTCTTCATCGCGGATGATCCCGGCACCTTCGCTGAAAGGGTTCTGGGCCTTTTCGTGGACGATGCGCTCTGGGCGGATATGCGAGAGGAAGGCATTGCCTTCGTCGAGGAGAACTACTCCTGGGCCCGTTGCCTTGCGCGTTGCACCGAAGCGCTCGAAGTCGCGGATCGGACATGGGCCCGCCGCCGGGCCGCGGCGGATGGCAATCTTGCGCCGCTTGATCTAGCTTGAGCCACACCGGAGCCGCCTGCCGAAAGTCCCTTCTCCATGAACATTGAAGCGATGTCGCTCATCGAGCTCGCCCCCTTTGCGGCGGGCCTTGTCGTCACTGGCCTCGTCGCCGGCATCCTTGCGGGCTTGCTCGGTGTCGGCGGCGGTATCGTCATCGTGCCGGTGCTCTATCACGTCTTCACGCTTCTCGGGATCGACGAGGCGGTACGCATGCATCTCGCCGTTGGCACCTCGCTCGGTACCATCGTGCTGACCTCGATCCGCTCCGTCCGCGCCCATGCGAAAAAGGGCGCCGTCGACTGGCCGATGCTGCGAAGCTGGGCAGCGCCTATCCTGGTCGGCGTCGCTTCAGGCACGCTGATCGCGGCCTGGGTCAGCGGCGATGCGCTGACCGGCGTCTTCGCCACAATCGCGCTCGCCGTCGCCGCCAATCTCGCGTTCGGCAAGGAGAGCTGGCGCCTCGGCACAGAACTTCCCGGAAAGCCGGCGCAATATTCCGTGGCGGGCGTCATCGGCGCGCTCTCCGCGCTCATGGGGATAGGCGGCGGCACCTTCGCCGTCAGCTTCATGACGCTTTATGGCAAAAATCCCCGAGAGGCGGTCGCGACGTCGTCGGGCCTCGGCGTTCTGATTGCCGTCCCGGCCGTTATCGGTTTCGTCTGGGCCGGCTGGAACGATCCGCTGCTGCCGCCTTTCAGCCTGGGCTATGTGAACCTGATCGGCATCGCCCTCATCGCGCCGCTTTCCGTCCTCGCCGCGCCCTGGGGCGCTGCCATCGCGCATGCGATCAGCCACAAGGCGCTCATTCGCGCCTTCGCCTTCTTCCTGGCGATCACCTCGGTGCAGATGTTCTACCGGCTCTTTACCGGCTGACCGTCAGCCGAGAAACCAGTCCATGATCCGCGCATTCTCTTCCACCGGATAGGTGTGCGAGAGATCCGCGATCTCGCGATAGGTGACGTCGGCGCCCGCTGCCGAAAGTTCGGACGAAGCGAGCCGCGCCATGTCGGCGTTGAACATCCAGTCGAGCGCGCCATGCGTGATGTAGACGGGCAGGCCCTGCAGCCGCGCCGGGTCCGCCCCGCCGATCAGCATCGGATGCCAGGCCGACGAGACGGGCGCGAGATGCGTATAGGGTCCGCCCGCCAGCCCCGCGAGATAGGTGAAGGTGCCGCCGTCGCTCATACCGGTGAGCAGGATGCGGCCCGCATCGATGTTCCAGCGCTCGTTCACATGCGCGATCATACGCGCAAGGCTCGCCCGGTCCTGTTCCGGTTCCATCAGCGACCACGTCGCATCGAGCGATGTCGGGCTGAGAAGAATGGCCCCGCGAGACCGCGCCGCGACGAGCCATGTCCAGAGGAAGCCGCGCCCGTGTCCGCTGCCGCCGTGGCAGGCGACGATGAGTGGGTGGGGGCGGGCGGCATCATAGGTCTCGGGCACATAAAGGGAGAAGCCGCCGCGCTGGCCCTTCTCGTTGCCGAAGTGATGAACGCCCGTTCCCTCCTTGGTCGCTCCCTCGGCAAGCGCGGTGACCAGCGCCTCGTCGTCCCGTGCGCGTTCCTCGAGGAAGAAGCGGCTCACCGGCGGCAGCATCGCGGTCACGGGATAGAGCGCCTCCATCGCGCGCGGCCCGTGCCGCATCCCGCGATAGGCCGCGAAGACCGGGCCGCCCGGCGACGACATGTCGCCCACCGCGCCGCGCAACCCGTCGAACACGGCCTCCGTCTCGTCCGCCGCCTTGTTCACCTGGGCAGCGAAGGCGACGAGATGTTCGGGCCACGCCACGGCATCGAAGGGCCCGCGTGCCTCTTTCAGCTTCGCCGCCACCGGCTCCATCTGCTCGACCAGGCTCTCCAGCAGCGGCGGGTGGAGGTGCCTCCCGATGAACGACACCGCATCCATCCCCTGCAGCAACGCGGGCAGAAGCAAGTCGACGGCGTCGATCAGGCCGTCGTCTGACCTGGTGGTCATGGCGCTAACTCCTAATCAAATTATACAAATGTTCATGTAATTGGGGCTGTGGACCGATGTGCAGCGGATTTCTCCTTGACAAAAACAGGGTAAATTCCGTCGCTTAGGGACTGGGAAAGACGGCCAGTTTTCGGCGACGAGCGAAAGCAGGAAGATATTTCTGAATGGCCCGGAAAAGATGGTTTGTCTCGGCACTGGAGGCCATCGATCCTGGGTGGGGTTCCTTCGTCTGAGGGGGGCGGAGTACTGGGAGGTAGCCGCAAGCGTATGTTCGAATTTGGTTCAGGGCGGCAGATGGCGAAATTGCGGGTTTTGCTGCGCCACGTCCGCGTTTCATTCCATTTTGACAGCAAGTTCTATCTGTCGAGATATCCGGACGTCGCTGCTTCGGGCATTCACCCGCTGCTGCACTACCTTCGGTATGGCGCGAAGGAGCTTCGCAACCCGAACGCCGGTTTTTCGGCGAAATTCTATCTTGAAAACAACCCTGACGTACATTCCTCCGGCATAGACCCGTTCGTTCACTTCGTTTTGTGGGGGCGCGCAGAGGGACGGGCGGGAGTCCCGCCTGGGACGGCGCCATGTGAGGCGCCGCTTAAGCCCGGCATCCAGACGGTAGACGAGTTCGATGAACGGATCGAAACGATACAAAACGATTTCGATCCGGATTTCTATCTTTCCCGCTATGCCGACGTTGAAATGCTGAATGTCGATCCCCTGCGGCACTATCTCGAACAGGGTGCTGCGGAATTGAGGGACCCTTCGCGGGAATTTTCAACGGCCTACTATCTCGAGAGCAATCCTGATGTTGCCAGCTCGGGCATGAATCCATTTCTGCACTTTCTCGTGGAGGGCCGACGCGAGGGGCGGTTGCCCCAACCGCCGGGTGGATTCCGTGCGCAGCATTTGAGAGAGATTGTTCCTTTGTCGGAAACGGTTCGGAGATGGCGCTCGGCACGGAAGTCGATCGAAATATGCGACGTGGCGGAGCTGCGGGAAAAACTGTTCGGCATATTTGGCGTCGGAAGTCGGCAGGCGGTTATCAGTATCGGGCACGACGACTACCGGGCGCATACGGGCGGCGTTCAGCTCTGCATCGAAATTGAGGAGAACGCCTTCAGGGATTTGGGGACTGTTTATGTGAATCTGCACCCCGCAGAACCATTGCCGGTACTTGCTGACGCGACAGAACGTTATCGGCAACTTGTGGTGATGATCGTTGACGGTGAACGTGTCGGCGTGGCGCGGGCTGAAGACATTGTCGAGGTCGTTGCCGAGCTGGCGGCGCGAGACGTCTCTTTCTCCACCACGGTCCATGCCTTGCACGGTCATACGACGGAGTTTGTTCGGGACATCGTCTTCGCTTCGCGATCATCCGACTCTCTTTACTGGTTGCACGACTATTTCTCCATTTGTCCCGGCTACACCTTGTTGCGGAACGATGTGAGTTTTTGCGGTGCCCCGCGCGTTGAATCGCAGGCCTGCGCAGTGTGTGTTTACGGAGAGGCGCGCGCCGAGCATGTTGCGCGCATGCAGAAGCTGTTCGAAGACGTGTCCTTCAAGGTTGTCGCGCCGTCGGCGCTCGCCCTCGATGTTTGGCGTTCCGGTTCTGCGTTGCGCTGCCAGTCCGAAATTGTTTCGGCGCACTGCCGTCTGGAGATGAGGAAAACCGCAGATGACGAAATCAACATTGTCGACAATGCTCCGGTGCGGGTTGCGTTTCTTGGCATCCCGACAATGCGAAAGGGCTGGAATTTCTTTGAGAAACTGGTTCGGGAAATACGGGCCGATAGCGAAGCTGGGAGCAGTTTCGAGTTCTACTATTTTGGAAACGAGTGCTTGAACTCCGGCGACATAACGGAGATTCCGGTGGACGTGTCCATGCAGAACATCCACGCCATGGTGGCTGCCGTCACTGCTGCCCGGATCGATTTCGTTGTATTGTGGTCGTTGTGGCCGGAAACATTCAGCTTCACTGCGCATGAAAGCCTGGCCGCGGGTGCATACATCCTGACGGGACCGGATTCGGGAAACATCGCACGTCTTGCATCTGGAGCTGGGCGGGTTTTCGAATCCGAGAACGCCCTGCTCTCCTTTCTTCGGAGCGGCGATGCCCAGCGGCTTGCTGCAGAAAGAAGAGAGAAAATCATGACGGGCGACCTGGTGTTTGGCCGGATGAGCGCCGACATCTTGCAGCGGCAATACGAGGTAGGCTGAGGTGACGATCTATTGTTATACGAGCTTCTCGTTCAGCTACCTTGCGAAGGCGCGCGTCCTGGCCGCGACGTTGAAGAAGCACCATCCTGACTGGGTTCTTTGCGCCGTGATCAACGATCGTGAACCGGACGGATTCCGCTTCGAGATCGAACAGGAGAATTTCGACGAAGTCATCTGGGGAGACGAGATATTCGGACGGAATACGCGCCCCTGGGTGTTCAAGCACGATGTGGTAGAGCTGTGCACGGCTGTTAAGGGGCCGGTATTGAAGCGGCTCTTGGAAAGAACGGATGCCGAGAAAGTCTTCTACTTCGACCCCGATGTCGCGATCTTGGACGATCTTCAATGTCTTGCGGATATGCTCGACAGCGCATCGATTCTGCTGACACCTCATCAACTCGAGCCCGACGACAACCAGCAGGCGATCTTCGACAATGAAATCTGCTCCCTCAGGCTGGGAACATACAATCTCGGATTCGTTGGCGTTCGGGCGGACAAGGAGGGATTGCGTTTCGCCTCATGGTGGGCAGATCGGTTGTCGGAATTTTGCTACGATGACCCTGCTTCGGGCTTGTTCGTCGATCAGAAGTGGTGCGACCTGGCGCCCGCGTTCTTCGAGAATCTGAAAATTGTAAGAGACCCGGGCTGCAATGTGGCCAGTTGGAACCTCAGCCGGCGGCACGTGTCGATCGGGCGAGACGGAAGCATTACGGCCAATGGGTCGTCGATCAAGTTTTTCCACTTCACCAAGCTGGGTCCGCTGGGTGATGTGATGACGCAGCGCTATGCGCGCGAGAATTTCGAGGTTTACGAACTATGGTCGTGGTATCGGCGTCAGATCGGGAAATATTCCGAGGCCGGAATCCCCGCGGACTGGTGGCGGTACGGACGGTTTTCCAACGGAGCGCCCGTACCGAAGGCGGCAAGGGTGCTCTATCGCGAGAGACAGGACCTGCAGCAGGCCTTTGACGATCCCTTCAACGCCGAAGGTGTGTGCCTTTATCAGTGGCTGTCCGAAAACGGGGTGCCGGTCGGTACGCATAACTAGGTAACGAAAGATGAGCGAAACCGATCATGGGGCGAGTGCCGCTGCCGAAAAGTGGAACAAGGCGCATGTAGTGCCGAACTTCCGTCGGAGATTCGTGAACCACATTCCCTGGGTTCGTAACTACATTCACTTCCTCTACCTCAACAATGAAACGCCGTTCTCGATCTTGAAACGAGAGCTTGGGAGCACTCCGGTTGATGATGCTCTCGAACTTGCCGGGGGTAGAGGCGACTTTTCGCTGGCCCTGCTTACATCGGGTTTGGCAAGAAACGTCCGAATGGTGGATCTTTCCGAATCGGCGGCGAAGATCGCGCGCGAGAAGGCTGACAGCCAGGGAATATCGGGTTTTGTCGTCGAGACCGGAGATGTGAACGATCTGCGGATCGGCGAAAAGTATGATCTTGTCACCTTCAGTCAGTCGCTCCACCACATATTCGCGCTGGAACACATTCTCGGGGAAGTTCGCCGTGCTTTGAAGCCGGGCGGTCTGTTCTATGTCTCGGACTACATCGGTCCAACCAGGATGCAATGGACAGATGCTCAATTGAAATACATGAACGATCTTCTGGCGCTCATGCCGGAAGAGCTCCGCGCACAGATCAATCCGGACGGGTCGGATGCGCCTTCACCCAAAACGAGCGTGAAGCGCATTTCCCTGGAGACATTTGAAAGGGTCGACCCGAGCGAAGCCGTCAGAAGTGCCGATATAGACCGGGCAATAAGGGAAACATTCGATGTAGTGGACTTCTATCCGATGGGTGGCACCATTAGCTACGAATTGTACCGCACGATTGCTCACAATTTTGATGTCGCTGACCGGTCGGTTCAGGCATTGTTGAAGACGGTTCTGTATTTCGAACACGACCTCATCTCCAGGGGTGTTCTGAATTCGGATTTTGGGTTGTATCTGTGTCGCGCTCGATAAGGCCCGAAAAGTAGTTCATACGGAATAGAAACTGGCACAGAAAGATATGGCCTTGCGATCGCCGCGTTTCCTGATCTTGTCGGAGCCCCGAACGGGCAGCAACAACGTCTCATATGTGCTTGGAGCGCATCCGCAGATCGAGGTCGGGAACGAACTATTGCACCAGAGAAATGGTGTGAAGATCGACGAGTTTCCGCATTTGAAGGAAGAGGTGAAGTCTTCGTCGGAAGCTTACCACTGGATAGCGTCCCTTCAGCCTCCGCAGCAGGATGAGGTATGCCAGACCTTATTTGAGCGCTTCAACGGGTTTAAGATTCACAGCCAGCATGTTCCGGCCGAGTTCATCGCGCGGGTGGTCAGGGATTTCGAGTGCACGGTTGTCTTGACGGTGAGACGCAATCTGTTTGAGCAGGCGATGTCGAACTTCATTGCCGCACACAACATGAGATGGCATGCCGATGAGAAGCATGAATCCGATGGGGATAAGCCAGATCCTTTTGAAATACCCCCAGCTCATTTCTTTGCCTGGATTGAGCTGTTGCTCGAGGCGAGGCGATCCCTGTGGTCGGCGCTCAAACCCGATGCGGATCGTGTGATCCTGTGTGAATATGAGGCAATGTTCTCGGGTGATGCCGCTCGCCGTCTGGCGCGTTTCCAGATCATCTTTGACGTGCTGGGGATTCCCCGGTTCGGCAAGCTGCCCGACAGCGAGAGACCATTGGTGTTTCAGAAGGCCATGCATTTCATCGATCCGCAGAAGCAGAAGATGACGGATCCGGACTATGCGGCGCGCTTCGTCAGCAACTACGCGGAGATTGCCCAGCGATATGACAATTGGCTCATGCGTTCCTACGGGAAAACGTCGCTCGCTTGAGCGGAATCGGGGGACTGTTGGCGAACGCTGATACCGAAGAGAAGACTGCCGGCGAGCCGTTCGATGTCGGGCGGTTTGTCGCCAAGCTCGGTTGTCGCTGCTTCGCCGGGAATGCCGCAGCGTTGGCCGGGAACGGTGATCGGGCGTGCGATCGTTGCGGACGGACCGTATCCGTGCGCGATGGCGTGATTGTCTTTATTCCGCCGGAAAACGCCTTCAACGTCCTCGAGAAGGCTGACTACGATGCGGCGCATGGTGTGGACATTGCCACCAGCCGGAGCCTTTCAAGGCTTTATGCGAACCACATCCCTGAAGAACTCGGGAATGACCTGGATGTCGTTGAAATAGGAAGCGGCACGGGTTTGCTGACGGCGAGCTTGGGCGACCTGCCACGTGTCGGCCAGAGCGTGGCGTTGGACATCTCGCTTGCATTTCTCCGGACCGCGCACCAGCGCGTGATGGAGCACTCGGCCAATCCGCGAAAGACCGTTTTGGCGTGCGCCGATCTCAATGACCTGCCATTCGGCGAAAGCGTGTTCGACGTTGTGGTCGGCAATTCGATTCTCCATCACATAATGGACTATGGCGCTCTTCTTTCTCGTCTGCGCTTCATACTTAAAGATGGTGGCGTGGCGTTGTTCAGCGAGCCTTGTCAGCAAGGCAAGTCGCTGGTGGCCTTCTTTCTCGGCTTGATGGTGCAGCATGACCGGAGAAGCGCAAAGCCTGTGCTTGATGAAGGAGAGCGGAAGCGAATTGAGGGGGCGATATCGGTCTTGATGAGGGAGCGGAACGTGGCGAGCCGTCCGGAACTGAAACTGAAAATGGAAGACAAGCATATTTTCATGACCGGTAAGCTCGCGGAGATGGCGGCGGATCTCGGTTATGCCGGCTTTCAGTCTCGCAATACATCGGCGGTGACCGACGGATACCGGAAGTTCGCCGAAAATACGTTACGGGTCGTTGGGTTGCATGATCGTGTGGCGGAATTTTCGTTCCTGTTTGAAGAGTTCCAGGACAAGTATCTGTATTTCTTCGCGGACCAGACCGAAACGCCTCACCAGATTCTGATCTTCAGGAAATAGGACATGCCCCTCGGGAGATCTCATGGTCGGCGATGATCCAACGCCGGTTGTCGAAACCTTGTATGGGCCGCTGTGTCTGCCCGCCAATCCGCGCGACCTGATCCGGCGCGTACTGGAGAGCGAAGGAGAGTGGGCTTATCTTGAGGCATCGCTTCTGAAGCCATTGCTTGATCGGGATTCGGTCGCATTCGATCTCGGAGCATTCCTGGGTACGTTCAGCCTCGCTCTGGCCGGCTTCGGCGTAGGGCGCGTTGTCTCCGTCGAGCCAAACCCCGTCTCGGCCTCCCTCCTGAAGCGGAATATGAAGCGCAATTGCACCGTCCCTTACGAGGTCGTCCAGGCGGCTGTTGGGTTGCGTCCAGGCAGGGCGGTTGTCACCCGATCCCTCGAGGAAAATCTGGGCGGAACGGCATATTCGGCAAATGACGGCGAAGATCTCGGCGAGCCGGTTGAGCAGGTCACGGTTGCTGACTTGCGTCGAGCGCATGGCAGCTACGATCTGCTGAAACTTGATGTGGAAGGTGGTGAGTTCGACGCTCTCAGGAGCGATGCGGTGTGGATCAGGGACAATAAGCCTCTCGTATGGGCTGAATGCAATGAGACGGCTGGAGTCGCGAAGATCCTGGAATTCATGAATTGGGCAGGGCTTTCGCCCGTATATGTCGCCTTTCCGGTCTTTCGAAAGAACAGCTTTCGCAGCTCGCCTGAAAAGCCGTTTCCTCAGGCCTACGAAGCCGCGCTCGCCGGCGGTCGCCCGGGCCTTTACGAAAAGCTGGCAGCGAACGGTTTGGGCGAAGACATCATGGTGAAGCGCATTGGGAATTTCGCCGATCTTCGCCAGGCCATGTGGCATACCCCTCGGTGGAGCAGGGCGGCTTGGCAGAACCTGTCGCCAGCCGAATTGACCGCGCTACTGGGCCGTTCGCTGCGCGGCGAGAGTTTCGAAACCTTCCTGCTCGAAGGCAAGACGTCGAAGAGCTAGCCCCGGCGAAAGAAGCATTCATTATAGGCCTCGGCACGGCGCCGAAGCTCGCGTGCCTTCTTGATGTCTTCGGCGCCAACCCCCCGGTCTTGCGGTGAGATGCTTGCGGCCGTTCTGCAGGCGTTTCTCTCGATTTCCCATTCCCGCTTTGCTTCCATGAGCCGCAAGCTGGGATCTCCGGTTGCGGGCACGCCAATCCTGCAGGCGAGGCTCGGAATGGTTTCCGGATCGAGCAGTTGATCGTACTTGATCACGATGCTGCTTTCGACCCGACCGGCAACTTCGACAAGCGCAGCTGCAGACGTTCGCACATATTCCTCGATCCATCTCCAGTCATATTTCTCTTGCCACTGCTGCCGATTGATTTTCTCGACCAGACTCAGCGCCACTTCTTCGATATCGCGAACCAGGACGACCACGAGACGGGGACGCAGCAGGTCGATCATTTCCATGTGGGCCGCTGCTTCGACTTCTTTGACGCCCCAGAACTTCAGCTCGCGCAAGAAGCGATTCTGAATGCGCTCAATGTACTCGGCGGTCGTCGTGCAACCGTCGACGGCTTTTTCGACCTCGGCCCTCGTAACGCCGGGAACCAGATGCGTTAGTTCCTGCCAGGTATGATCGATGCTGCGCGCGTGGAAGCGGGGTTCCGCGATCACGATCTGGTCTGGCGGCACGGTGAACGCGTTGCAGAGAAAGGTGCTGCCGGAGCGTCCCATGGCCGCGATATAGAGATCCGCCTCACCCACGCCGACAACCCGCGTGGACAGAAATGGCGTGGTTACACATGGCTGATCTTCGCAGAGGCACTAGGTATCAGCGAAGCGGATTCCACGATGAAGGACATGCCGTGCCAACCGAATGGCCGGTAGGGAAGAAAACGGAAACCGGAGACGTCTGCGGCGAATTCGACAAATGCCGCCCGCTCGCCGGAAAGTTGATCGGCCGAATAACAATAGTAGTCATCCAGCGCGATGATCATGCCGTGTTTGAGGCGTGGACGCAGGAAGTCGAGGACGGCGACGGTCGACGAATGAAGATCGCAATCGACATAGGCAAAACAGATGTCGTCTGGCCGGGCACCATCGAAGGGTTCGCGCAGCGTGGTGTCGTAAAAGCCTTTGACCACCGAATAGGAATCCTCCGCCATGCCGTGTTCTTTCAGCAGGGCGAGAAATCCCGGCAGCGGTTGGCGCATTTTCCCGGGTTCCCATCTGGGATGACTGTCCCGCGCATCGGCTCGGGGAGGAAGGCCTTCGAAGGAATCGAAAGCCCAGAAATGGGCCTTGTGTCCGAAGCTCGTAGCCGCAGAGTAGGCGCACCTGAAAGTCTGTGCGGAAGCACAGCCGAATTCCGCATAGTCCCCGGCGATTTCGTTGAACGACAGGGCCTTGAAGGCCATGTCGATGAATTCCTTCCGGTGGGAAATTTCTGCGATCATGCTGCTGATGCGGTCCAAGGCTTCCTCTCCGCTCTTTGGGTCGCGCTTATTCTATCATGCGTTCGAGCTTGATGCCGACAGGCAGTCATACTCAGGCGGAGGGATAACCCAGATCCGTCAGGATGTCGCCGAAATGCCGTCTGTGCAGCTCGAGGACGGGCTCTGGCATCTCCGTGCGCCAGCGACCGACCGAGGCGGCCATGGACTGCGACGTGATATGTCGCCCATCTTCCAGCTGGCGTACCCTCGTCAAGGCATGTCTCGACGTTTCCGCAGATGCGTCGATATCCAGCCAGCCGAACAGCCGCCGCAGCACCTCGCCGCTTTCGGCAATCAGATCTTCGTATTTGACGATCGTTCTGTTTGGAGAGCCCGCGTAATTTCTCAGCAGCGCCACATAGCGCTGCCTGTTATACAGCACGATGTCTTCGTCCGTTTCGGCAAACTTTTCCGCGAAGGCTTTCACGCCGCGCTTTTCGTTGAAGGCCCGCGCCGATACGAAAATGTCCCGGGGGTCGCGCAGCAGCGTGATGACGTGCAGGTCCGGAAAGCGCTTCATCGCGCCTGGGATATCCGCGTCAGGCAAGCATTTTTCCGCGAAGTAGCGGGGCGACGACTTTCCCTGCTCTTCGGCGATTTTCGCGTAGATGCGTTGGATGCCGGTTTCGGTCGGGTAGCGCTGTTCCGCCAGCGGGCGATAGAGCAGTTCCTCGTCGCTATCGAAACGCCAGCGCTTCGCTTCCAGAATGCGTAGTGCTTCGGTATCGGAGGGAAAGGCCAGCGAACGAAAGGGAGGAAACTCGAGCGGGTAGCGCTCATGCGCGACAATGCTGGGATGACTCGCGAGAAGCCGCATGAGAAAGGTGGTTCCGGAGCGGCCCAGCGCATGGACCAGAACAGGCTTGAGTTCCATCTCTTGTCAGCCTTGCACAAGCGGTACCTTGGGGAATCGTCGACACCCTAGATCCTCTGGTCGTACTCGCCAACTTCCGGCTGCGCCGAGAGGTGCTTGTCGACCTCCGCGAACATGGCGCGCATGTTCGCTTCCGATGCCGGGCTTTCGACCACGACCACGAGCCCCGGTTTGTTCGACGACGCGCGCACCAGCCCCCAGGTCCCGTCTTCCACCGTCACGCGCACGCCGTTGACCGTCACCACGTCGCGAATGTTCTGGCCGAGCAGCTTTTCCTTCTTCTCCGCCATCTCCGAGAACAGCTTCACCATCCGCTCCACGACTTCGTATTTCTTCTCGTCCGGGCAATGCGGCGACATGGTCGGCGAGCCCCATGTCTTCGGCAGGTCCTCGCGCAGCTCCGACATCTTCTTCGTCGGGTTCCGGTCCAGCATGTCGCAGATCGCGATGGCCGAAACGAGCCCGTCATCGTATCCGCGTCCGATCGGCGGATTGAAGAAGTAGTGCCCCGACTTCTCGAAGCCGACCAGCGCGTTCAGTTCATGCGCACGCCGCTTGATGTAGGAGTGCCCGGTCTTCCAGTAGTCGGTCTTGGCGCCGTTCGCGATCAGCACCGGGTCAGTGAGAAAAAGGCCGGTCGACTTCACGTCGACCACGAACTGCGCATTGGCATGCCGCGCGGAGAGATCGCGCGCGAGCATCACGCCCACCTTGTCCGCGAAGATTTCCTCGCCCGTGTCGTCCACCACGCCGCAGCGGTCGCCGTCGCCGTCGAAGCCGAGGCCGACATCCGCGCCCGTTTCGAGAACCTTGTCGCGCAGCGCATGGAGCATTTCCATGTCTTCCGGGTTCGGATTGTAGCGCGGGAACGTCCAGTCGAGCTCGCAATCGAGCGGGATCACCTCGACGCCGATCCCTTCGAGAACCTTCGGCGCGAACGCGCCCGCCGTGCCGTTGCCGCAGGCCGCGACCACGCGGAGCTTCCGCTTCACCTTCGGCCGGTCCGTCAGGTCGGCGATGTAACGCTCGGCCATATCGGCAACGCGGATATAGCGTCCGCCGTCGCGCGCCTTGCCGTCGCCGCCGAGCACGATCTCCTTCAGCCGGCTCATCTCGTCCGGCCCGAAGGTGAGCGGCCGCTGCGCGCCCATCTTCACGCCCGTCCAGCCGTTTTCGTTGTGGCTTGCCGTCACCATGGCGACGCACGGCACGTCGAGCTCGAACTGCGAGAAATAGGCGACCGGCGAAAGCGCGAGCCCGATGTCATGGACCTCGCAGCCCGCTTCCATGAGCCCGATGATCAGCGCCTGCTTGATCGAGGCCGAATAGGAGCGGAAATCGTGGCCGACGGCGATGCGCGGGGCGACGCCCATCTCGTGGATCAGCGTCCCGAGCCCCAGTCCCAGCGCCTGCACACCGACGAGATTGATTTCCTTCTCGAACAGCCAGCGCGCATCGTATTCGCGAAACCCGTTCGGCGAGACGAGCGGCAGGTTCTCGAATTCGGGCGTGTTGGGCTTCAGGTCGGCGCGCGGCTTCGGCGTCATGATGTCTCCGGGGAGGGTGATGTGTCGTTGGCGGTCTTATAGCGGAAAATGCGCCGCAGCGGGGAGGGTTCCCTGCGCTATTGAAGCCGGGAATGAGGCGGGAGAATGGCAATCCGCCGCGGCGTTTACTGCCGCAGCACCAGCCGCTCGCCCCTGACCTCGACGGAACCGAGACGTCCGAGAAAACTCATGCCGAGAAGCGACGTGCCGAGCCCGTTGCCGCGCGAAACCGAAGCATCGACGTCCCTGAGCGTGATCCCGCCCACGGTCACCTTGTCGAGCTTGACCCGCGCCGCATGGATGATGCCGTTCGCCGTCTGGTAGGCAACCGTATAGCTGAGCGTCGAAAGGTCGATGCCGGCGCGCCGCGCGTCTTCTTCGGTGAGCGCCACGTCGCTCGCGCCCGTATCCACGAGGAAGCGCACATGCGTGCCGTTCACCGTTGCATCGGCATGGAAATGCCCGGTCATGTCGCGCGACAGATAGGCCGTGCCCGGCTCGCTGACGACGGGCGCAGAGGGGGCGATCTCCGAGCGCACCCGTGTCCCCATGTCGGAGAAGACGTCGCGGTAGGAATAGCCGATCACCAGCACGAGCCCGATCGCGATCCAGGCCACCGCCTGCTTCAGCGCCAGCCCCGCGCGTTCGCGCCAGCCGAGCGCCACGCTCCCGCCCACCAGTGCCAGCAGCAGCACGCTGTGGACGAGGCGCATCTGCGCCTCCTCGCCGTCCAGCGCGCCGGGAAAGCGGTTCACCAGCAAGAGCACCAGCGCCGCGACGCCGAGCAGGAAGAGGGCGGCCCATGTCCAGTTGTTCTGTCTCATGTGCGGGAGTCTAACGCGGGAGGGTGATAAAAGCGTAATTGAAGCAACCGGCCCGCTTCCTCCAAAATCGTCATGACCCGGCTTGTCCGGGTCATCCACGTCTTTCTCTCTTGTGGTTATCGGCCCCCTTGGAAGACGCAGGACAGGCCCTTATTTACATGCTATGATCGAGTTTGATCTTAATTCACTTTTGTAATGAGTGAAATGGACGAAAAAAAGGTCATATCGCTGACAGGCGGCCGCAAGGCGTCTCCCGTGCCGGAAAGCGCGGGCGAGGCGGCGACCACGCTCGGTCTGCCCGAGTTCGAGCCCGGCTGGGTCTGGCTCGTCGGCGCGGGGCCCGGCGATCCGGGCCTGCTGACGCTCCACGCGCTGAACGCGCTCCGCCAGGCCGATGTCGTGGTCTACGACGCGCTGGTGGACGAGACGGTCCTCCAGTTCGCGAAGCCCGGCGCGAAGCTCGAATATTCCGGCAAGCGCGGCGGCAAGCCGGGGCCGAAGCAGCGCGACATCTCCGCGAAACTCGTGGAGTTCGCCCGCGCGGGGCGCCGCGTGCTGCGCCTCAAGGGCGGCGACCCCTTCGTCTTCGGCCGCGGCGGCGAGGAGGCCTTGGCGCTTGTCGATGCAGGCATTCCCTTCCGCATCGTCCCCGGCGTCACCGCCGGCATCGGCGGCCTCGGCTATGCCGGCATCCCGGTCACGCATCGCGACGTGAACCACGCCGTCACCTTCGTCACCGGCCACATGGCGGGCGGCGACGTGCCGGAAAATCTCGACTGGCCCTCCATCGCCAGGGGCTCGCCCGTCATCGTCCTCTACATGGCGATCTCGCATCTCGGCGAAATCTCGAAGCTGCTGATCGAGAATGGCCGCAACGCGAACGAGCCGGTGGCGCTCGTCCGCAACGCGACGCTGAAGGACCAGTCGGTTCTCGAAACGACGCTCGGCACGGCGGCCGAAGATGTCGCCCGCGCGGAGTTCAAGGCCCCCGCCATCATCGTCATCGGCGATGTCGTGAAGCTCCGCGAAGGCCTCGACTGGCTCGGCGCCCTCGAAGGCCGCATCCTCAAGCGCGACCCGCTCGGTGTCCGCGGCAAACAGGATGTGGGCTGAGCGTTTCCAAAAATGAAATGTCATTCCGGCGAAAGCCGGAATCCATGGGTCGCCCTCAATATTCCTGAGTCAGATGGACTCCGGCTTTCGCCGGGGTGACACTCCGGAGGTGAGCCATGACCGTGAAATAAACTTATCCCCCTCCCTTCCTCCGTACCCATATTAAATCCATCTCGCTCCACCGAAGGGCGCGTCCGGACTGGCCGAATGCGTGGAGAGGGTGGCGATGCCTGCGGCGCGGGAAGTCCAGACCCCGCGTCCCGGGGGATCCCGTCGGTTGGTGGATACTACGGTCC
>CAJXOU010000007.1 GCA_913057645.1 uncultured Rhodobiaceae bacterium
GGTCAGCGCGTGGCGCTGCGGGTGCGGGTTCTCGCTGTGGGCGAGGAGCGGGGAGTGGGCGGGGGGGGGCGGGGCGGGGTGCCGGCGGGTGACGGCGGGGTGCCGCATCGGCGTGGAGCTCAGGGACGGGTGCGCCGAGCAGGGGCGGGCTCCTGAGCGGGGACAGCGCGTCGTCGGGGCGGACGGCGAGGGCGGGCGGCGGGTGCCTGTCGAGCCGCGTCAGGGCCGCCAGAAGGTCGGCCATCTCGGCCCGGCGCTTTTCGAGCTGGGCGGTCAGCACGGCTTCCGCGCCCTTCAGTCCCTGCAACCTGTCTTCCGAGGCCGAAACGTCGGCTTCCTGGGTCTGTACGCGGGCGGCGGCGTCGATCAGCTTGCGGCGGACCTCTTCGGCTTCCGCGCGGACGGCGTCGGCCTGTGCCTGCAGCTCCTTCTGGCGCTCCAGCGTGGTGTCGATTTCCTTTTGCAGGGCTTCAAGCTCGCCGGGCTCCGCCGTCTGTGCCATGACGGGAGCGGCGGCCCCGAACATCGCCGCCAGCAGGAGCGGTCCGAGCCTTATGTAGCGGCGCTCACGCACTGACCCGGTCAGCGGTCTGTGCCGCGGTCAGCGAACGGCCGGTCATCGTCGCCGGAGCGTCCACGCCGCAGAGATGAAGAAGCGTCGGGGCAACGTCGGCGAGCGTGCCGCGTTCGAGCGAGACGTCCTTGCGGCCGCCAATCATGACGAAGGGGACGGGCGATGCCGTGGTGCGGCGGCAGGGTCCGCCGGTCTCCGGATCCAGCATCGTCTCCGCCTTGCCGTAGGTGCCGCAGAGAATCAGCGTGCCGCCACGCTTGTCGATCTGCGCGGCGATCTTTCCGAGGCACTTGTCGACCGCTTCAATGGCCGCGATTGTCGCCTTCAGATTGCCGGTTCGGCCAAGCACGGCCGGGTTTGCGAAGGCGGCGGTGATGACGTCGTGCTCGCCTTTTTTCAGAGCCGCCAGCAGTTCGCTGGTGATGCTGGCAGAAGCGAGGTCCGGCTTGCGTTCGATCTGTGCGGGCGAGTCCGTCACGAGAACGGTCTCGCCTGTAAACAACGATGCCGCGCCGCCGCGCGCGAAGGTCGAAAGGTTCGTTTCTGCGATACTTTCGGTCAGCGTCAGCTGTTTCAGTCCCGCTGCCGCAAGCGTTGCAGCAAGGCCCGGCGCAAAGGAGATCGCATCGTAGAGCGATGCGACACCGTTTCCGAGCGGGGCACCGAGCTTCACCAGCGAATAGACGCCGGACAGCACCGGGGATTTCTGCGCGAGCCCCGCGGCCAACGGGTCCGACAATGCGGCAAGGAGGCTCTGCCCGTGGTCCGGCTGCAGGTTCACGAGGAGCAGCGCATCGTCTTGCCTGATACCGCGGAACGACGACGCAAGCGCGGGCATCACCCGGTCGTCATCGAGACCCTTGCGATAGCATTCGTCCAGATAGGCGGTCGGATATTCGGTGTAGGGCGCCTCCGCATTGGCGAGCGCGCGCCACGCGGTCGCGGTCGCCGCCGGGTCGCAGCCGTCATCGAAACCATAGGCGCGGCCGAGCACGCTGCCGAGATCCGCATGTTCCGCGCCTGCGATGTCGTCGAGGAACTCGCTCAAATGATCGATGCCGCCCTGTGGACGCGTGTCCTGTCCGTCCATGACGGCGTGAACCCAGACCTTTACGCCCTCATGGCTCAAAAGCGCGGCGAGAACCGCCATGTAGTGCTGGTTGCCGGCGATGCCCGATGGCGTCACCGCGCCGATCAGGTGAACTGCGCCGCCCAGCGGGCGTACGCGGGAGACGATTTCCCGGAGGAGCGGATGTGCCGCAATGCCATTCGGTCCGTCGCTTGCAAAGGCGCGGGCGATGCGGGCGGATGGCGGTTCGACCGGGCGGCCGGCGCCAATCGTCGCATAAGCTGCCTGCGGATGTCCGGGCTTGCCGGAAGCCAGACCCACGGCTTCGCCGGCGGCTTCGAGCTGCGTTGTCGGCCATGTCGCCGCCAGCCGGTCATAGATCGGCGTCCGCGCCAGCGCGAGCGCGTTTCCGTCGCGTTCGCCGCGCGCACCCCAGCCGTCCAGCAAAGCAAGGACAAGAGGTCGAACGCCAGTCATTGCAGTCATGATGATCTTGAAATTCCGCGAGCAATTCGAGGCTCGAATCGGCGCGCCCTCCGCGCACGAAATCGGAACCTAGTGCAAGCGTCACAAAGTGTCCACTTGCCCAGGTACGCGCTTCTCACGCGCGGTGATAGGGATGGCCGGAAAGTATCGTAATGGCACGATAGAGCTGTTCGGCGAGCATGGCACGGGCGAGCATGTGCGGCCATGTCATGGCGCCGAAAGCCATGACATGGGCGGCTTTCTCGCGGATATCTGGTGCGAGGCCGTTTGCGCCGCCGATGACGAAGGCTATGTCGGCAATGCCGGTGTCGCGCCAGGTTCCCAGTCTTCTTGCGAAGGCGTCGCTGCTTTCGGTTTTGCCGCGCTCATCGAGCGCAACGAGCGTTGCACCCTTCGCCGTCGCACCGAGCAGAAGTTCCGCCTCGCGTGCCATCAGCGCGGGCGCATCGAGTTTCCGCTTTTCCTCGACCTCGTTCACGGGGCCTGCGGAAATGCCGATGCCCCGTCCGGCAGCGTCGAGGCGCGAAATATAATCGTCGACAAGAAGTTTTTCGGGGCCCGGTTTCAACCGCCCCACGGCGCAGATCTGGACGCGCATAAATCCCCCGTCCGGCTAGGCCGGCCACCCTTCAGCGGAGACGGGGAGAAGCCGCGGGCTTCGCCTGAGGGAGCTATAGCCTCAGACAGCCAGCTGGTCGGCCGGTATATCGGCAGACCACATCTTCTCCAGCCTGTAGAACTCGCGCACTTCGGGGCGGAATACATGGATCACCACGTCGCCGCCATCGATGAGCACCCAGTCGCCCTGTTTCATTCCCTCGACCTGCGACGTACCGAACCCCGCTTCCTTCATGCGGCGCACGAGATGATCGGCCACGGCGCCGACATGGCGCTGTGACCGTCCGCTCGCGACGACCATATGATCGGCGATGGGGGTCTTTCCGGTCAGATCGATGGAAACCACATCTTCGGCCTTGTCTTCCTCCAGGCTCTCGAGCACGAGAGCGAGCATCTTCGAAGACTCGCCGGTACCGGCCGCCTGCCCTTCTCGGGACGCCGCGGCCTCCTTGACTGCTCCGGCGGGCTTTGCCCGGCCGGGCTTCTGCTGGACCTTGAGGTCCTGTGATTGTCTGCTCAGGAACAAGCTCCTTGGTTTCGCGTACTGCACATCTACCTGTGGTGGCCCATCGAACGGCCGCCACAAAGAAAAGAATAAGACCGAGAGGGCATCAGTTCAATGACCGGATTCAGACGCTTGCGTGACAGAAGCGCTCAGGCAGGGTGTTTTGCCTGTGCCCGGATTTCCGTCGCGGAATACGTACTTTCCGGACCCGTCAGGAATGCGAGGGCTGGCGGCACGAGATGGGGCAGGAGGGCCGCGTCACTGGCGTCGAGCGTTGCCTCGCGCAGCGCGGTCGCGGCGGGCGAAAGCCGCGCCTTCAGCGTATAGCCGGGGCGGGGATAGACCGCGATCGGCACCGTTTCCGCGATTTCCCGCCAGTTCCGCCATTTGGGGAACTGCAGCATGTTGTCGGCGCCCATCAGCCAGACGAAGCGGATTTCGGGAAAGCGGCCTGTCAGCGCGGCGAGCGTGTCCGCTGTGTAACGCGTACCGAGCCGCGTCTCGATGTCGCTGACCACGATGCGCGGGTCCCGTGCCATCGCTTCTGCGGATGCAAGACGCTCGGCGAAAGGCGCCATACCCTTCACGGGCTTCAGCGGATTGCCGGGTGAGACGAGCCACCACACGCGGTCGAGCCCGAGCGCCTTGAGGCACATCTTCGTTATGTGGAGGTGGCCTTCATGCGCGGGATTGAAGGAGCCGCCGAGCAGTCCGACCTTCAGCCCCGGTGTCAGGAGTTCGCGCCGCGCCATCTGCCGCTTACGGGCGCACCTGGCCGCTGCCGCGCACCAGGTATTTGAAGCTGGTCAGCTGTTCGACGCCGACAGGTCCGCGTGCATGGAACTTGCCGGTCGCGATGCCGATTTCCGCGCCCATGCCGAACTCGCCCCCGTCGGCGAATTGTGTCGAGGCGTTGTGCAGCAGGATCGCGCTGTCGATTTCCGCAAAGAAGCGCTCGGCGGTCTTCTGGTTGCCGGTCACGATGCAGTCGGTGTGGTTGGAACCATATTGTGCAATATGCGCGATGGCGCCGCCGACGCCCTTTACCACGCGCACCGCAATGATCGCGTCAAGATACTCGGTGTACCAGTCCTCTTCCGTTGCGGGCTTCACGCGGGTGTCCGCCTTTTGCGCCGCCTCGTCGCCCCGCACCTCGCAGCCCTCCGCGATAAGCGCCGAGACGAGCGGTTCGAGATGCGTTGCCGCGCAGGCTTCGTCGACGAGCAGCGTCTCCGCAGCCCCGCAGATGCCGGTGCGGCGGAGCTTCGCGTTCAGGACAATGTTGCGCGCCATGTCGAGATCGGCTTCGCCGTCGACATAGACGTGGCACACGCCCTCGAGATGCGCGAAGACGGGCACACGCGCCTCTTCCTGAACGCGCGCGACGAGGCTCTTGCCGCCGCGCGGCACGATGACGTCGAGATTGCCGCCCAAGCCCTTCAGCATTTCGCCGACCGCAGCCCGGTCCGTCGTCGGCACGAGCTGGATCGAGGCTTCGGGCAGGTTCGAAGCGAAGATGCCTTCGACAAGTGAGGCATGGATCGCCTTGTTGGAGCGGGACGCTTCCGAGCCGCCGCGCAGCACGGCGGCATTGCCCGCCTTGAGGCAGAGCGCGCCCGCATCCGCCGTCACATTGGGACGGCTCTCGTAGATGATGCCGATGACGCCGAGCGGCACGCGCACGCGTTCGATGTGGAGTCCGTTCGGGCGGTCCCATTCGGTGATGATGGAACCGACGGGATCTGGAAGCGCGGCGATCTCCTCCAGCGCGCGGGCAATCGCCTCCACGCGCTTCGTGTCGAGCGTCAGCCGGTCGACCATCGAAGGTGCGAGGCCGTTCTTCACCGCATCCGCCACATCATCGGCGTTGGCGGTCAAAATGTCGTCCACATTCGCGCGCACGCACATCGCGGCGGCGAGCAGCGCCGCGTCCTTCTGCTTCGTGGAGGCCTGGGCGAGCGCTGTCGCGGCTTCACGCGCCCTGATGCCGATTTCGGCCATCAGCGCGGGGACATCTTCGCGTCCGGCGTTGAGTTTCACGATGCTCACGGGGCTCACCTGTCTCTCTGTCGATGGGCTGCCGCCAAGTATCTCAGGCAGCCTGTCCGGGTTCAATGGCGCCGGTTTCCCTATCTGGGGACGGCTCCTCGGAATTTCACGGCTTTTTCAGCACGAGATCGTCACGATGGATCATCTCCGCGCGGCCTGAAAAGCCGAGGAGTTCCTCGATTTCGTGGCTGGAATGGCCCTTGATGATGCGGGCATCCTCGCTCGCATAGGCGCTGAGGCCGCGGGCGATCTCGTGGCCTTCGGCGTCGCGTACCGTCACCGCATCGCCACGGCCGAAATCGCCCTCGACAGCGGTGACGCCGGCGGGGAGGAGGCTCCGCCCGCCCATCAGAGCCTTCACCGCACCCTGATCGATGGTTATGGTGCCGAGGCTTTTCAACGAACCCGATATCCAGCGCTTCCGGGAGGCAAACGGCGTCGAATGCGCCGCGAACCAGGTACAGCGTGCGCCTTCCTCCACCGCCTGCAGTGGATGAAGCGCGCGGCCGTTCGCGATCGCCATGCGGGCGCCGCCTTCGGTCGCGATGCGTGCTGCAGCGATCTTCGTCTTCATGCCCCCGCGTGAATAGATGCTCGCCGCGTCGCCCGCCATCGCCTCGATTTCGGGTGTGATCTCGGCGACTTCCGCGAGATGCTTCGCGCCGGGAAGATGGGGCGGCGCGGTGTAAAGCCCGTCCACATCCGACAGCAGCACGAGGCAGTCGGCGGAGACCATGCTTGCGACGCGCGCCGCGAGCCGGTCGTTGTCGCCATAGCGGATTTCCGTCGTCGCCACAGTGTCGTTTTCGTTGATGACGGGAACGGCGCCAAGCTTCAGGAGCGTGTTGATGGTCGAGCGTGCGTTGAGGTAGCGGCGGCGTTCTTCCGTGTCTTCCAGTGTCAGAAGCACCTGAGCACAGGAAAATCCATAAGCGGAGAGAATTTCCTGAAACGCATGTGCGAGACCAATCTGTCCGACGGCGGCCGCTGCCTGACTTTCCTCCAGTTTCAGCTTCCCGGGCGCAAGCTTCAGCGCGCGGCGGCCGAGGGAAATCGCCCCGGAAGAAACGATCATCATTTCCTGTCCCCGCGCGCGCATGCGGGCGACGTCTTCAACCAGCGCCTGCAGCCAGGTGCGGTTGAGCTTGCCGGTCTCGTCGTCGGTCAGCAGTGCCGAACCGATCTTCACCACGACGCGCTGCGCGTTTTCGAGATGCGTGCTCACGGACGCCAACCCTCTTCTTCTTCCGCCGCTTCGGCCTTTTCCTCCTCGCGCCGCAAGGCGATCTCGTCAGCAACGAGGCGCAGCACTTCCTTCACGCCTTCGCCCGATACGCCGGAGATGACGCGCACATCGCCGCCGCTTTCCTCGCGCAATGCCCCGAGTTTCTCCGCACGTTCTTCTTCGGTGAGGGCGTCCACCTTGTTGAGGCAGAGGATTTCGGGCTTCCGGTCGAGCTCGCTGCCATAGGCTTCCAGCTCGCCGCGCACGATGCGATAGGCGTCGGCGACGTCGTCCGCGGTGCCGTCAACGAGATGGATCAGGATGTTGCAGCGCTCGACATGGCCGAGAAACCGGTCGCCGAGGCCCGCACCTTCATGCGCGCCTTCGATCAGGCCCGGAATGTCGGCGAGCACGAAGGTCCGCGTGTCGACGGTTACGACGCCGAGTCCGGGGGCGAGCGTCGTGAAGGGATAGTCCGCGATCTTCGGCTTCGCCGCGCTCACGGCGGCAAGGAAAGTCGACTTGCCGGCATTGGGAAGGCCGACGAGCCCGGCATCGGCGATCAGTTTCAGGCGCAGGACAATTGTCCTTTCCTCGCCTTCCTGGCCTGGGTTCGCGCGGCGCGGCGCCTGGTTGGTCGCGCTCTTGAAATAGGCATTGCCGAAGCCGCCATTGCCACCCTTCGCAAGCAGCACGCGCTCGCCGACGGTGGTCATGTCGGCGATCAACGTTTCCTCGTCTTCCTCGAAGATCTGCGTGCCGACCGGTACTTTGAGCACCACGTCTGCGCCGTTCGCGCCGGCGCGGTTCTTGCCCATGCCGTGCATGCCGGTCTTCGCCTTGAAATGCTGCTGGAAGCGGTAGTCGATCAGCGTGTTCAGCCCTTCGACGCATTCGGCGATGACGCTTCCGCCCCGGCCGCCGTCGCCGCCGTCCGGTCCGCCGAATTCGATGAACTTCTCGCGCCGGAAGCTCACCGAGCCTGCGCCGCCGTTGCCTGATCGGATATGGATTTTCGCCTGGTCGAGGAACTTCATGTCACGTTTCCATCTGCGCCAGCCGCATGGTGAGGCAGCGCACTTTCTCCTGGCGCGCAAGGCACCAGCGGTGGTCCTCGCCAGTATAGCGGAAGCCGAGTTTCGTCAGCACGCGGCCCGAAGCGTGGTTCTCCCAGAAATGGCCGGAAATCAGCGTCTCGGCGCCGAAACGGGCGACCGCCTCGCCGAGCACGGCCCGCGCTGCCTCGCTCGCATAGCCCTTGTTCCAGTAGGGTTCGCCGATCCAGTAGCCGATCTCATGCGTTCCGTCGGCATGGGCCTGAAGCCCGCAGGTGCCGATGAAGCCTTCGCCATTCGCTACCGCATAGGTGAATTCCTCGTCCTCCGCGCGCATGGCCTCCTGCTTGCCGATCCAGTCATGCGCCAGGTCGAGCGAATAGGGATAGGGCATGCGCGACAGCATCCGTGCCACGTTTCAGTTGTTGGCGAGGCGGGCCAGTCTTTCGGCGTCGTCCCGGCAGAGCGGTCGCAAGGTCAGTCTCTCGGTTTTCAGTTCTTCGCGCATCGGGCCTTCCCATCACGTCTTCGCATGAGGGCATGAAAAAAGGGAGATGGCGGTCCATCTCCCTCTTAAATCCCGATGGTTGCCACCTTTGCGAGGCGGCTTCACCTCGCGTTTCAGTCCGCCGCTTCCGGCATGTCGGCCGTGACGACCGAAACGAAGGCGCGGCCGTTCTTGCGGATGCGGAATTCCACCACGCCTTCCGACTTCGCGAAGATCGTGTGGTCCTTGCCCATGCCGACGTTGCGGCCGGGGTGCCACTGCGTACCGCGCTGGCGGATGATGATGTTGCCCGGAATGACGGCTTCGCCACCGAACTTCTTCACGCCGAGGCGCCGGCCGGCGCTGTCGCGACCGTTGCGGGAGGAACCGCCTGCCTTCTTGTGAGCCATGTTTCTACTCCTGCGTGCCGCTTAGCCGGCGATGTCGAGGATCTTGACGAGCATCAGATCCTGGCGATGGCCGTTCCTGCGACGGTAATTCTGGCGGCGGCGCTTCTTGAAGATTTCGAGCTTCGGGCCGCGGGTGAGTTCCACCACTTCGGCCTTCACCTTGGCGCCGTCCACGAGAGGCGCGCCGAGCTTCGTCTCGCCGCCTTCGCCGCCAACCATCAGGACTTCGCCGAGGTCGATCTTGTCGCCGGCCTTCGCGTCGATCCGCTCGATCTCGAGCAGGTCGTCTTTCGCGACCCTGTATTGCTTGCCGCCGGTCCGGATGACTGCGAACATTGTTGATACCACCATGTAACGAAAAAGGCCCAGCGTCCGCCGGTGAGCGGCACGGGCCGAATTGGCGCGCAATATACAGGGGGAGGTTGCGCTGTCAAGCCGCGAAAACCTTTAAAACCGGCGCTTTCTCAGCTATTTCCGACCGTTTTCCTATCCATTGCCGAGCGCCAGGCGCAGAGCCCCAGAAAATAGAGCGAGGAGGCCACAAAAGCCCAGAAAGCGGCGGGGGCGGCCTCGGAGGGTTCGCTGTCCGGCCCGCTCGCCACCACCAGCCAGAAGGTCGCCAGCGCCCAGAGCGTGGTCACGGCGAGCGTCAGCGGCCGCAGCGTCGTTACCCGGAAGGGATGGATGAATTTGAGCGGCACGAAGGTCAGAATGCCCAGCGCCGCAATCACCGCCAGGTTCACCCAGGGCCCGGTTCCCAGCACATAAAAACACAGCACAATCATGTTCCAGGTGGCCGGAAAGCCCGAAAAGTAGTTGTCATGGGTCTTCATCTCCCGGTTGCCGTAGCAATAGAGGGAGGTTGTCATGATGTAGGCCGCTGCCGGAATGCCCCAGCCGTCGGGGACGAGGCCGAAACGGTAGATCAGCAGCGCCGGGATCACCGAATAGGTCAGATAGTCGATCACATGGTCGAGGACGGCGCCGTCGAAGCGCGGTGCATATTCCGTCACGCGGACCTTGCGGGCCATCGGCCCGTCGAAGCCGTCGATGATGAGGGCAGCCCCCAGCCAGAGCAGAGCCAGGCGGAGGTCGCCCCCGATCAGCGCCGCAATGGCGAGCAGCGCGGTAATCACACCAGATGCCGTGAAGGCGTGAACGGCCCAGGCGGCGGCAACCCGGGCTTTCGGGGGCCGCACCTTCTCCTCATCCCTTGCCGGTGCTCCATTCATGGGACGCAGTCTAGCAGGCGGGCGGGGCAATGCCTAAGCCTCGCCCGGCTTTCCTTTTTCCGTCCCGATCCGGTCTTGTGCGGCGACCGCGTGGCGTTTACATTCCGCGCCGTTTCAACCTCACGGACGGCCTCGACGGTCCGGTCCGTCCTCTGCGGAGAGGTGGCTGAGTGGTTGAAAGTACCGCACTCGAAATGCGGCGTACTCGCAAGGGTACCGTGGGTTCGAATCCCACCCTCTCCGCCACGCTCTACCTAAGTCATTGGTAGCGCTGAAACTCGCAGAAATCCTGAGCTTCTGACTTCCCGATTGTTACACCGCAGTGTTACACCGGGAGCATGGAAGAGTTGAGTAAGCACCCTAGGCTCGCACGTCGCGGGCAGGTCTATTGGTTTCGCGCAAAAGTCCCCGCTGATCTTCGGCTGCACTACGCGCCCAAGCAGGAAATCACCTTCAGTCTTCGCACGCGCGATCTGAAAGACGCGCTTGAGAAGGTGCGGGTTGAGGCGGTGAAACTCGATCAGGAGTTTGCGGTGGCGCGCCGTAAGCAAGCCGAGCAACCCCAGACAGCATTGAGCGACATAGAAATCGAGCGTCTGTCGGCCATCTATCTGCAACAGCTCTTGCAAGAGGACGAGGAAGTCCGCCGTGACGGTACAGGCGGGGACGCTGTCTACGTTGCGGCAAGGGATCAACTTGAAGGAGCTGCCATCGCCGGTTTTGACGAGGCAGATTTGCAGAGCGACGTTGGCATGTCGGAGCGCGAATACGCGAAAGCGGGCGAAGCGCTCGATATAGTAGGGGAAGAGTTTAGAGCGGCATTGGCGCGCGGGCGCACCACGATTGTCGAGGAGGAGGTGGACGAGCTTCTGGCTTGGAACGGTGTCCGGCTCGACAAGCTCTCTGAGAGCTACCGAAAACTTTCCTCTGCTATCTTGAAGGCCAGCGTTACAGCCCACGGGATGCAGGCGCGTCGCCACCGAGGAGAGGTGGTCGATACACCGCGTGCACCAGCTCCATTCGGTAATCAAGGCGGTGCTTCGGCTGGCAAGGCAATCCGGTTCAGTGAGTTGTTCGAGAAGTGGAAGAAGTCACATCAAGGACCAACAAAGACCAAGGACGAGTTTGGAGTGCAGGTCCGGCGCTTCGTTGAGGTGAACGGTGACTTGGAGGTGCATGAAATCACGCCAGCACATGTGCGCGATTTCAAAGACGCCATGATCTTGATGCCCGTGCGGCTGGACAAGAGGCTGCGCGCGATGAGCGTGCCCCAAATCTTGGAGGCCACCAAAGACGCAAACATTGTGAGGCTGTCGCCGCGAACTGTCCGGGAGAAATCTGTTGCGGCCATACGTGCCGTTCTGGCCCGTGCAGTGGATGATGGAGACCGAGCCGACAATCCTGCCTCAGGGATTAGGGTTCCTGTGTCGAGCGAGCGACGGCGGCGGCCCACCTATCCCTTCACCATTGACGAGCTAAACAGGTTCTTCACTTCCCCTGTGTTCACGCAGGGCCAGCGAACGCCCGGATGCGGTGGAGAGGCCGCTAGGTGGTTGCCCCTCCTTGCGCTCTTCACGGGTGCGCGTCTTGAGGAGCTTGCGCAACTTGAGGTCAGCGACGTCCGGGTTGAGGAAGGTGTTCAGTACATCTTCATCGGCGCAGACCCAGACTTGCAGCGAGTGAAGAACGAGCAGTCGCGCCGCAAGACACCACTTCACCCGGAGCTTAAGGCGCTAGGCTTTCTTGAGTACGTGGCGAGCGTGAAGAGCGCCGGGGAAGCGCGCCTGTTCCCGGAGGTGGTGTCGAAGGAGGAGAAGATTTCTGCGGCGTGGTCGAAATGGTTCGGGCGATATAGGAAAAGATGCGGGATCACCGAGAAAGGGAAGGTCTTTCATTCGTTCAGGCATAGCGCAAAACGCGCCATGCGCGAGGCTGGCATAGAGAAGCCCTTACGCGATGCGCTGATGGGGCACGCATATGACGACGAAGCTGACGAGTATGGATTGGACGAGGATGGTCTCGGCGTCTCGATGCGAACGCTCTACGAAGCCCTTAGCAAACTGCGCTATCCGCGACTTGATTTGACGCATCTCTATCCGGGACGAGCGTTCGAAAACTGACGCAAAAATTTGAGAGGTCATACAGAAGGGTGATTGAGCGCGCTTCCCCCGTGGGTGGTCACGCAGCTGGGCGCGTCGCATCAAGTTCAGCTAACCATCGAAGGTAGGAGGCGGCTCCGCTCACGAGAGCAACCGTCAGGCCGATGGGAGGTTGCTGTGCTTCCTCAACTGCCTGTCCGTGTCGGTAGAAGTGTACGCCGTCCACCCAATCACACAGGCTTTGTGCAAGCTTGTTGGCTGCTTGACGGGCGGTTGCGTCGTCGCCATGCATTTGTGCGATTGTAGGCAAGAGGTGTTGCCTGATCTCAGCGCTCCCCAACCGTTGTGCGTTAAACATGAGCTTGAACAGGATTTCGAGGGCTTCGAAAACGTTTCGTAGGGCTTCCTTTGAGTTGGGGTTGTCGCGGTCAAGTGCCTCTTGTGCGCCTTCGAATGCGTGGCGGACAGCGCCGTAGCGGTCGTCTTCTAAGGCTCCGATGGCGGATACATAGTTGCGTTGGAATTCGTCATCGACCGCATAGTGAACGCCGCCTAGCTCGTCTAGCCGATAGTGAACGTGTTCTTCGCGAAAGATGCGGGCCACGTCCTGTCGCAGTTGCTCCACCCGTCTTGGGTCGTGCCGGACGTGTCCATCTCTGGTGCGCGCATCGAGATACATGGACATATGCGTTATTGCATCGAGGACGTCTCGTAGTTCGGCTGTATTGAAGAACCTGTCCCACGATATGCCGTAGCCCATGTAGGGAAGTTCGACACCTTGCTCCCTTTGCACCAGACCAGCGTAATCGTCATCCAAAAAGTCTGAGAATAGATGGTAGATGCGCCGCCTCATACGCGCGCTATCGGCTTGGCGTTCTTCTCGCTTGATATAGACGCGAGAGAACGGCAGACCGGATGGAACTTCGTTGTCACACATGTTTCGATCCGGCCTTGTTTGTTCGTGTGAAGCAGTGTTCAGGAAACCCCCGCTTGCGACAAGGACGAAAGTTGAGGAAATCCGCAGGCGGCAGAGCGGTATCGAGATCGTTCAAAAAACATTTGATTTTTGAACGTTCCTGTCGAAGTATCTGCCGCAGACGCATACAAATCGGGATGAACCAATGAGCAAGCGGGCTGCGATCTATCTTCGGGTATCCACGGACGGCCAGACCACGGACAACCAGCGCCTTGAGCTAGTGCGAGTCGCAACCCAAGCAGGGTGGGACGTGGTCGAGGTATATGAGGACGCTGGGGTCTCGGGAGCGAAGGGACGCGACAAGCGCCCGGCGTTTGACCGTCTGTGCAAAGACGCGGCGCGTCGCCAGTTCGATGTCGTCATGGCGTGGTCAGTGGACCGGCTAGGGCGCAGCCTACAGGACCTTGTCGGCTTCCTGAGCGAGCTTCATGGAATGCGCGCGGACCTCTTCCTGCATCAACAGGGCATCGATACGACGACGCCCGCTGGCAAGGCCATGTTTCAGATGCTCGGCGTGTTCTCGGAGTTCGAGCGGTCGATGATCCAAGAGCGTGTGAAGGCCGGTCTGGCGCGCGCTAGAGCGCAGGGAAAGACGCTGGGCCGCCCGCGCATTGTCGATGATCGTCTTCGCCAGACGATTGCAAGCGCGCGTGCGGAGGGGCTGAGCGTTAGAAAAATCGCTACCCAAGTGGGAGCGTCGGTGGGGACGGTCCAAGGTGTTTTGAGGGGCGCTTGAGCACCGCGTCCGAGTGCGTTGCGCTATTTGGCCGGAACGGCGAGCCTTTCCCGCGTAACGAAATGGCACGGCCGGTTCTAGTTGCACCTCAGTCTTGCCAAGAGGAGCATAGGCTTCGCGCGGGCCAAAGGAGATGCAGGCACAATGTCTTTGAGCTTCGATGCTTCAAATCTGCCGGATGCCCCGCTGGAGCGTGCTGTAATGCTCCAGAACATGATAATCGCCTTGTCGCAAAACGGCGGCTGGGATGAGGCTGTGTATCTTCAGCTCCGAAACGAGTTCATGGAGGGCGAAACGCGTAGCCTGTTGCCCTCCTTCGTCCGCACTTCTCGCGATCACGGGGCCTTGTGGGCACACCTCAAGAACGTCGCTACCGGTTCAGGATCGTGGGGAGTTCGACGCGCCCATATATACGAAGCATTCCAGCCGCTTCTCGATCATCTGGAGGGGCGCAACAAAGCTCCGGCCGATGCCGCCATCTCCGAAGTTCTATCCTCCTTCGATCTTGAGGGCGTTCACCGGGCGTGGGAACGGGCGCTCAGTAGGCGAGATGAAGACCCAGAGAGTGCCATCACCGCAGCGCGCACGCTGCTGGAGACTGTCTGCAAGCGCATCTTGGATGAAGCTAAGCAGACATACGGGGACGATGATCTTCCGAAGCTCTATGGCAAGACGGCCAAGGTTCTGAACCTTTCCCCCTCTCAACATACTGAGGAAGTGTTCAGGGCGATCCTAGGCGGCTGTCATACCGTTGTGCAGAACCTTGGTACGCTCCGAAACAGGCTTGGCGATGCTCATGGGCAAGGGCGGAACCCGGTACGACCGGCGCCACGTCACGCGACGTTGGCCGTCAACCTAGCCGGATCAATGGCGACGTTCTTGGTGGAAACTTGGAAGAGCCAGCAGGAGTAATCCGACGGCGGTAGCCGGTCAATTTCCTTGCTACCAGTGCTCAATTCCAGCACCGCCTGATTTAGGTTGCTCTCTAGCTATATGGAACGGCCCTACTTGTGCCGCCGAGCGGCAACAGTTGGCGCTGCTTTGTGCGTGGGGGAGAAATCTATTTCCTCCTCCTCCCGCTATCTGGCACCGGCGCAGGCTCAAGGCGAGTTCCGCCCCAGCCGTTCCGCCTCCAGACACCTCACAATCACCTCCAGGAACACTTTCATGAACACTGTCTCGGCCCTTCGGGGCAAGCAGAGCGTGGCGCTGCGCGCGCCGTCGCTCTCAACTCTCTTTGAAACGCCTTTCCCCCCTCGTGAACACATCATCGCTCCTTGGCTTCGTGCCGGGGAGAGCGCGATGGTATGGGCACCAACCGGTGTCGGCAAAACCATGTTCTCCCTTACGCTCGCTCTTGGGGTGGCCGGAGGGGGCAGCGTCTTCGGGTGGACCTTTCCACGCCCTCAGCGCGTGTTGATTGTCGATGGCGAGATGAACACGGCGGACCTCGTGGACCGCTCCAAGATGCTCTTGCAGACCGTTGAGGGCATCAATGCGGAAGAGGCCGCACGGAACATCACCGTGATGGCACGGCAGTACCAAGACCCCGACGCGGAATTCCCCGACCTCGCTACCCCCGAAGGCCGCGATGAGGTTTTCGAGAGGGCGCGGACGGGCCGGTACGACCTTGTGATCCTCGATAACTTCTCCACCCTTGCCACCGTCGATGATGAGAACGCGGCGGCGGCCATGAACCCCGTGCTCGCCTTTCTCATGCGCATGAAGCAGGCCAATATCGCGTGCCTCTTGGTGCATCATTCAGGGAAGTCTGAAGCATCCTTCCGGGGCAGCTCCAAGCTCGCTACGACGTTCGAGGTCATCATCGGCTTGCACCGCATCCCCGGACAGGCGGCGCGTCACGGGACCGCTTTCAACATTGTTTGGGACAAGTACCGGGGCAAGCGAGACGATGGCGTGAGGGGACGGCGTGCGGCACTTGAAGAGTGCTCTCGGGGTCACCTCCGATGGAACCATGAACTTTCTACTGAGGAGGAATGCGACGACCTCGTGGAAGCGGTGAAGTCGCTCCGGTACGCTACACAAGAAGAGTTGGCCAAGGCTCTCGGCTGCTCCACAGGCAAATTATCCAAGCTCAAAGCTCGGGCCATTCACACGCTGCGGCTCGTTACGGAGGCCGACTGGGATGAGTGCTTGAAGGCTGCCCGCACGCTTCGTGATGAAGACGTTGAAGGGCAAGACTTAGCGCCCGACTTCTAGGCACCTTCAGGGGTATCGGCAGGGGGGTTAACCCCTGCCTCATAGACAGAGGATTTCACGCTTCACTCTCTTCTCTAGGGGGTGAAGCGTGAAACGCTTTTAGTCTCAACGGTTTAGAAGGCGGCTGGGACAGGTGCTTCACTTTACAGTTGAGCAGGGTTGAGCACAGGGAGTTGCAGGGGTGACTTGCTGGCCTCATCGTGAACCCGGCGTACCCGAAGCACATTGGAACAACAGATGGCACTCCTGTCCGAGCGTGAACTTGTAGAGATTAGGGTGCGCGCTGAGGGCACCGATGCGGTCTCGCATTTTCGCGCGGAGATCGCAAAGTGCGAGAAATTGGGAGATGAGAAGGGCAGGTTAGCCAATCTGGAGCGGTTGCGGTTTGCCGAAGAGTATATTGCGCAGCAGGTCGCACTGAAGCGGCGGTTGGCTACCACCTTGCCGGATGACGGCGATTTGTTTGGCGGCATCGCCAACGCATCGATCCAGTCTGATGAGTTCGATTTTGGCGGCGGTGTCGTTGCGCGGAAGACATATGCACATGTAATGGCACCGTTCTTGGCAGCTTTTGAACGTGCGCGTCCCGGCAGCTATCATCCCGGCCCGTTGAAGGCGGTAGGCGGAGGAATAGCTTTCGATGTGGAGCTTGAGATTGTAGTCCCTAGAAGCTCTCAGCCTACAGGATTTGACCGACTAAACACCATCTGGTGGCTTGCCGCCCTCCTCCGCATGCTTCATCCCTCGGGTTTGAGAGTGCCGGTAGTCGCTAACATGTCTTTCGCAGCTGTGGTGGGGGCGGACAGCGAGCCAAAGTTCTGGCCGGTTGAAATGACCGGGCGCGGTCTTCAGTTGCAGCCGTCTGCCGAACTGCCTGTCGAGGTGTTGGAATGGGTGGCGAAGCACTACGTGGGCGGTGAGCGGCTGATGCGGGATAGTGCGTTCTCACTAGCGTTTCAGGCGTTGGATGCGAGCTTGTTCGTGAGCCATCTCGGCTCCTCTAAGCTGCTCCTCTGGGCCGCGCTTGAAGCACTGTTCCGGCCCGGCCGCCACCGGACCACGCACCGTTTGTCAGCAGCCATAGCCACCTATCTAGTAGCTAACCGCAGTGACCGGGACCGAGAGTACGACCGTGTAAAGAGGCTGTATGAAGCTCGCGGGCAGGTCACCCATGCGGCAGAGGTTCCAGACGTCGCGGATGTGGCAGCTGCCTTCCGTCTCGCTCAAGCGTGCTTCACCAAAGTGTTGGAGTTAGGACAAACACCGGACATCGATGCGCTTACTGCGAGTTGGAAGACAAGGTGACGCTATTGTGCAGGCGCTGCCCTGCGACCCCACAGCGTTGGGTATAGCATCATGGTACAGAACGATCTTATCAGGCTTCAAATTCGGCAAAGGGCATCCGGGAGGCATTCATCGACGTGCAGCGGGCACTCTTCGCGCATTGACCACGTGCAGTCCTGTCTTCGCTTGTCGCCGTTACCCCAAGCTGTTACACCAGAGCTACCTAGGGAAGGCAAAAAGTCCAGATTTTCTGCGAGTTTGGGTGGTCCCTTCGAGTGTCCCACCCTCTCCGCCATAATCGCTTGACATGTTTCGGCTCAATACCGGACTTTGGCCCCCGATCGTGACGGAATGGCATGGGGGTGCCCGAAGATGTTCAAGAGCGTCAATCCAGTAAAATTCGTTCTGTCCGCCGTTCTCTCGATGGCGGTTCTCGGCAGCGTGCCGGCGCGGGCGGCAGACGACGTTTTCATGATGCCGGTCAAGCCCGCTCTCGAAACGCCAAACGCGAAGGAAAAGCTCGACGGCTCGGTCTCCTTCTACTTCGGCGACACGCCGCATCCGAAGGTGCTCGAAAACTATGGCGAGTTCGTCTCCAACAAGAAAACGAATGCCTTTGCCAAGTCCGACGCAGAGACCTGCCAGCATGTCGTTCTTTCCAACTTCATCGAATTCCAGGAGCGCGCGCAGTCTCTCGGTGGCAACGCGGTCATCAACATCAAGAGCTATTTCCGGCGCAATGAAGTGAAGGACGACAGCCGCTACGAATGCCATGTGGGCTTCCTCATGTCCGGCGTGGCGCTGAAGGGCGAGGTGGTGAAGCTCGCCGAGTAGAACGCGAGGCATCCTCGCGGCAAGGCGGAGGAAGATGCAAACGCAAAGCGTTGCAGTATCGCACGGCGCGCCCGAAGCCATTCATGTCGGCTCGTGGGCTGCAATTCTATGCGGGCCCGGCGGCACGGAGGAACGGCTTGGTTCCTGTGCTGAGGAAAAGGAGATCCCCGCGGGGCTTCGCCGTCGCCTCGGAACGCTTGGCCGCATGGGCGTTGCCTGCGGTCTCGGGGTCGCGCCGCAAGGCGATGCCGACATCGTTTTCTGTTCACGCCATGGCGACATTTCGCTCGCGCATCAGTTGCTGACGGCGCTGGTCGAAGGCGAGCCCATGTCGCCAGCGGGTTTTTCCATGTCTGTGCACAACGCGGTGCCGGGGGTGCTTGATCTTGCGCGCAAGGCTCGGATCGGTCACACCGCAATTGCGGCCGGTGCGCAGACGCTCTCGGCCGGTCTCGTCGAAGCCTGGCTCCGCCTTGCCGCGAGACCCCATCTCGATGTCGTCCTGGTATACGCGGAAACACCCTTGCCCGAATTCTACGACCAGTTCACCGACGGCGATCTTGGCGGGACGGCGTTCGCGCTTCGTCTCTCGGCGCACAAGGGCGAGGGTGTCTGCTTTTCTCTCGGTTCGGACCGTGGCGAAACGCCATCGGATGTTCAGCCTCTCGATGCGCCGCATGCGGAGTTTCTTGCGCGTACAATCATCGAAATGTTACGCGGCCCTGCTTCCCGCGCAGAACTCCAGTGGCGGTCGCAGGGTTTCCTCTGGTCGCTGGGGAGTGCCGCCGATGCAACGTCTTGACTACGCCTGGCGTCTGTTCGGAACCGGTCTCTCTTTCGCCGCCTTCGGCATCGGCGGTCTTGTTCTCTCGCTGACGGTTTTCCCCCTTATCAATCTCTTCGTGCGAGATCGCAAGAAGCGCTCCGCATACGCGCAGCGGCTTGTGCATGGTGCGTTCAGGTTGCACCGCAATTTCATGATCGTCATGGGTGTCATCGAGTGGGAGACGCACAATGCCGAAGTGTTGGCGGGTGACGAGGGTGTCCTCGTCGTCGCGAACCATCCGACGCTGCTCGACGTCGTGCTTCTCATGTCGCTCATGAACCGCTCGCAATGCATCGTCAAGGGAGGCGTGGCGCGCAACCCCTTCATGCGCGGCGTCGTGGCGGCCACCGGCTATATCCGCAACGACGACGACCCGGAGAAACTGGTGACGGATTGCGTCGGTGCGCTGGAGGCCGGGAACAATCTCATCGTTTTCCCGGAGGGATCCCGGACGGTTCCCGGCGCGCCGGTCAGGCTGCAGCGCGGCGTTGCCAATATCGCGATCCGGGGCCGGGTTCCCATTCGTCTCGTAACCATAAAATGCGAGCCGCCGACCCTCATGAAGGGCCAGAAATGGTATGAGATTCCGCCCCGGCGCATGCATTTCACGATCAGGGTGCAGGGATTGGTTGAAACCGAACCTTATATAGGTGAATCTGCACCATCGATTGCCGCGAGGCGCCTGAACGGGGACCTTGCCGAGTGGCTGACGGGGGAAGTGGGGCATGGATCGGCTCGAGGATCGTATTCGGCGGCTCATTGTTGAAACGCTGAATCTGGAAGACATTTCGGCAGACGATATCGGCGAAGACGAACAACTCTTCGGAGAAGGGCTTGGGCTGGATTCGATCGATGCGCTCGAAATCGGCATCGAAATCCAGAAGACCTTCGGAGTGAAGATCGACTCCAAGGACGAGAATCTTGCCAGCTATTTTTCAAGCGTCAGGGAACTGGCGCGTTTCGTGTCCCGGCAGCAGCAGGAGCAGGCGGTATGACCCGGGACGAAATCTATGAAACGCTGAAAGGCTTTCTCGTCGAGCTCTTCGAAATTCCCGAGGAGCAGATTTCGCTCGACGCAAATCTCGCCGACGATCTCGATCTCGACAGCATAGACGCGGTCGATCTCATTCTCAAGTTGCAGGAGTTCATCGGCCGCAAGGTTTCGGCCGAGCAGTTCCGGTCGGTGCGGACGGTACGTGATGTCATCGACCAGGTTAATGAGCTTCTCGAACAGGCGGCCTGATTTCTGGGGCACCGCCGTCACCGGCGTGATGTTGCTTGTTCCGGTCGCAGCGGTGCTTGGGCTTCGCTTCGTGGGCCCCTGGCCGGTTGTCGTTCTTCTCCTTGTCTGTATTGCGGCGCGTCTTCTCGTGCCGCGCGCGATGCCGGTGCCGGTGACGATGACCGTTTGTCTCATCGCCGTGGCGCTTGCCGTGCTTGCGGTCAGTTCCGTTTCGCCGGACCTTGCCGCGCGGCTCTACCCGGTCTTCATGAGCGCCACCATGCTTGTTGCCTTCGCCGCCACTCTCTGGAAGCCGCCCAGCATGATCGAGCGTTTCGCGCGCATCGCCGAACCGGATCTCGACGCGCGCGGTGTCGCCTATACGCGGCACGTTACGATGGTCTGGGTTGCCTTCTTCGCCTTGAACGGGCTCATCGCCCTATGGACGGTACTCGAAGGCGACCTTTTCTGGTGGGGCCTCTATAACGGCCTCATCAGTTATCTCCTCGCGGGCAGCCTCTTTGCGGTCGAATTCCTTGTGCGCCAGCGCGTTCGCAGCAGGAGCGATCCGGCATGATGGAGGCGCTCTGGTCCTTCCTTTCAGGCGCGGAAAATTCCACGCCGGTCGCGTGCCGCGGTTCCCGTGATCTTTCCGCCGGTGCGCTTCGCGCCGCGGCGCTTTCGCTTGCAGAAGATTTGCGAAAGGACGAGGGCGCTGTCTTTCTCTATTGCGAGGATGCCGCGAATTTCACCGCTGGCCTCATTGGCGCGCTGATCTGCGGGCGCGACATTCTTCTTCCCGCGCATTCCGCGCCGGCCTATCTCGCCGAGATCGGTGCCAAGCGGCAGAACCTCGTGAGTGACCTTTCCACGCTCGACGGCATGCACGTCTCCGTCGCGGAAGACGGCGATGCCGGGGCCTTGCCCGCCATTCCCGATGGCCGCATCGGTTTCTTCACGTCCGGGACCTCCGGCGATCCAAAACTCTGCATGAAGGCGATGACGCAGCTTTCGGCGGAAGTCGCGGTCCTGGGGAACCTGTGGGGTACTCCGGCGGGTGCGGTCGTCGGCACCGTCTCGCACCAGCATATCTACGGGCTGCTGTTTCGCGTCCTCTGGCCGCTCGCCTCGGGGTCGGTGTTTTTCTCCCGCATTCACGAAACCTGGGAGAGTGTTGCCGAAAGTATCGGCGAACATGGCACCGTCATTTCCAGCCCCGCCCACCTCGGGCGGATTCCGCCCGAGGTAAGGTTGCGGCACAAGCCCGCCTTCATCTTCTCTTCCGGCGGGCCGCTCACGCCCCAAGCGGCGCAAGGTGCGCTGGCGCAATTCGGGTGCCTGCCGACGGAAGTCCTCGGCAGCACCGAAACCGGTGGTGTCGCGTGGCGCCGGCAGGTGGAGCCCGGAGAGGCATGGACACCGCTTCCGCGCGTCGAGGTGTCCGCGGATGCGGATGGTGCGCTCACCGTCCTGTCGCCCTTTACCGGGGCGTCCGTTCCGGTGCCGATGGGGGACGCCGTCGAATTCCTCGAAGACGGCCGCTTCCGCCTCAAGGGCCGGCTCGATCGTATCGTCAAGGTCGAGGGCAAGCGCGTCTCCCTGCCGCGGGTCGAGGAGGCTTTGCGCGCACTGCCTCAGGTCGAGGACGTGGCGGTAACCGATCTGCCGGATCGCGGCGGCGCGCTCGGCGCCATCGTTGTGCTGACCGGTGAGGGGCAGGCCGCCCTGTCGGCGTGTGGATCGTTCAGATATTCGCGGGATTTTCGCGCCGCGCTTCGCCGTCGGCTCGAACCGATGGAACTTCCCCGTTTCTGGCGTTTCGTCGACGAGGTTCCGCAGAACAGTCAGGGCAAGAGAATTGCTTCCGTGATGCGTTCCCTGTTTCGATCACCGGAACTGCCGCAGATCGAGTCGGAAAATCGGGAGGGCGACAAGGTGGAGTTCGATCTCCTGCTCCAGCCGGACCTGCGCTGGTTCGAAGGGCACTTTCCGGATCAGCCGATTCTTCCCGGCGTTGCGCAACTCCACATCGCGTCTGTTCTCGCCGAAAGGGTCTGGGGCATCGAGTTTCCGGGCCACGACATGTCCCGCGTCAAGTTCCGGCGTGTGATGCAGCCGGGAGAGCGCGTGTCGCTCTCGCTTGTTCGCCGCGAACGGCGGCTGGACTTCCAGTATGTGAGTGGCGGCGAAATCGTCGCGAGCGGCACGGTCAGGGGTCTTGAGTGACCGTCGATCCCTGCGCCATCGTGCCGACCTACAAGCATGCCGGTGCCTTGCGCGGCGTCGTGCGGAGACTTGTGGAGGAAGGTCTGCCCGTCGTTGTCGTGGACGATGGCAACGTGCCGGAGATCGCCGGACAGATTTCGGAGATATGCGCGGATTTCGAAGGGGTTGAACTCCTGCGGCGCGATACCAATGGCGGCAAGGGTGCCGCCGTTCTCGATGGCATCGCCTGGGCGAACGCGCGTGGTTTCACCCATGCGCTCCAGGTGGATGCGGATGGCCAGCACGACATCTCCCGCGTCGGCGATCTTTTGAAGCTTGCCGAGGCGCAACCCGAAGCCCTCATTACCGGTGAACCCGTTTACGACGCAACCATCCCGCGCAGCCGCCGCTTCGCGCGCTGGATCACGCATTTCTGGGTGGCGGTCAACACGCTCACCTTCCGCTACATCGACAGCATGTGCGGGTTTCGCGTCTACCCGGTCGCGACGGTGCTGCAGGTGGCGCGTGCACACCGCCTCGCGCAACGCATGGCCTTCGACACGGAAATACTGGTGCGCCTCGTCTGGCGAGGAACGAAAGTCGTCACATTCCCCGTCGCCGTGATCTATCCGCCGGGAAACCATTCCAATTTCGCGCTCTGGGACGACAATCTTCGTATTTCAGGCATGCATGCGAAGCTCTTCTTCATCATGCTTGGACGGTTGCCGTTTCTCGTCTGGACGCGCCTGCGGCAGCCGAAGGAAAATTCATCCCGGCACTGGGCGCGTATTTCGGAGCGCGGCAGCTATGCCGGATTGTGGATTCTCGGTGCGGTCTATCGCCTGTTCGGCCGCCGGGCCTGCATCGCCGCCGTTTCTCCGGTCGTTCTCTTCTTCTTTCTCACGGGTGGTGAGCAACGACGCGGTTCGCTTTCCTATCTTGCTCACGCTCATGAAGCGGGCCTGATCGCCGAACGGCCGGGCTGGCGGCTTTCCTTCCGTCACTTCATGGCATTCGCGTCTTCCGCAATCGACAAGCTTGCTGCGTGGACGGGAAACATTCCCGCGTCCGATGTCGAGGGTGTGGATGAAGGCGATTTCGCTGCCGCCAAGGAAAGCGGCAAGGGCGCACTCGTCCTCACCGCGCATTTCGGCAATCCGGAAGTTCTGCGCGCCATCGCGACGCTTGGCGAGCGCTTCCGCGTCACGGTCCTTGTCCACACGGTTCATGCGGTGCGCTTCAACCGCCTGATCAACGAGTTCTCCGCCTCCTCCATCGTTCGCGTCGTGCAGGTGACCTCCGTCGGCCCGGACACGGCGATCCTGCTGCAAGAGGCGGTCGCGCGCGGCGAATGGGTCGTCATGGCGGGCGACCGTGTGCCCGTCAGCGGCAATGAACGGATAAGCTGGGCGCCCTTTCTGGGCGAGCCGGCCCCCTTTCCGCAGGGACCTCACATTCTGGCTGCCCTCCTCAAATGCCCGGTTTATCTCTTGTTCTGCCTGCGCGAAGGGACGCGCCACCGCGTTCATTTCGAGCGCATGGCGGAGCGGATCGAATTGCCGCGCAAGGACAGGGAAGGAGCACTTGCCGCCTCCGTCGCCGATTATGCCGGCCGTCTCGAAAGGCATTTGCGCGCGGCACCGCTACAATGGTTCAACTTTTTCGATTTCTGGCACCCGGCGGGGCTGAGACCACCCCCCGCAGCCGCGCTGCCACAGAGAGACAGGACAGGCGTTTCGTGACAGGCGAAGTGATTTTCGGCGGGCGGGACCTCACCATCGAGGAGGTTTACGCCCTGGCCACGCGGAAGGCCTCGGCGCGGCTCAGCGACAATTCGGACTTTCGCGAAAGCATTGTCCGTTCGGCGGCGCATGTCGCGGAGACGCTCGCGCGCGACGGCGTCATCTATGGCGTGACGACGGGCTATGGCGATTCCGTCACGACACCCGTGCCGCTCGATCTGGTGCCTGAGCTGCCGCTCCATCTCACGCGCTTTCATGGTGTCGGCATGGGCCGCTTTCTCACGCCGGAGGAAACACGCGCCGTCATGGCGTCGCGGCTTGCCTCGCTTGTGCGGGGCTGGTCGGGTGCGAGCTTCGAGCTTGTCGAGCTCCTGTGCGAGATGCTCCGGCTGGATATCCTGCCGCTCATTCCGGCGGAGGGCTCGGTCGGCGCTAGCGGCGATCTGACACCGCTCAGTTATGTTGCGGGCGCGCTTGCGGGCGAGCGGCGCGTTCTTTTCAAGGACCGTGAAATGATGTCGGCCGAGGCTTTCGCTGAAGCCGGTCTGAAGCCCGTCGTCCTGCGCCCGAAGGAGGCCCTTGCCGTGATGAACGGCACGGCCGTCATGTCCGGCCTCGCTGCTATGGCCTTCATGCGCGGCACCATTCTTTCGTCGCTCTCCACGCGCCTGACATCTCTCGCTTCGCTTGCGCTCCTCGGCAATCCGTCGCATTTCGACGAACGCCTTTCCGTGGCGAAGCCTCACGCCGGTCAGACGAAGGTTGCCGCCCGCATCCGCAACGATCTTTCCGCCTTTGCCGCGCGCCATGCGCCTTCGCGTCTTCAGGACCGCTACTCGATCCGCTGCGCACCGCATGTGATCGGTGTCTTCGAAGACATGGCGCCCGTCTTCCGGGCGATGCTCGAAACAGAGATCAACAGCGCGAACGACAATCCGCTGATCGACCCCGAAAGCGGCGATATCCTCCATGGCGGTCACTTCTATGGCGGTCACGTCGCCTTCGCGATGGATTCGTTGAAGAACCTCGTCGCAAACATCGCCGACCTGATGGACAGGCAGATGGCGCTTCTTGTCGATACGCGCTTCAACAACGGCCTACCGTCCAATCTTTCCGGTGCGACGGGGCCGCGCGCCGCCGTCAATCACGGCCTCAAGGCGTTGCAGATCGCGGCTTCGGCATGGACGGCGGAAGCGCTCAAGCTCACCATGCCGGCAAGTGTCTTTTCGCGCTCGACCGAGTGTCACAATCAGGACAAGGTCTCGATGGGAACGATTGCGGCGCGCGACGCGCTGCGTGTGCTCGAACTCAGCGAACAGGTGGCAGCCGCGCTGACGGTTGCCGTGCGGCAGGCGCTCCGCCTCCGGATTGAAAGCGGTGCGCTCTCCAAGGCCGATATCGGGCCGTCGGCCTCCGCCTTCTTCATGGAGATTGAAGAGACGATTCCCTTCATCGAGGAAGACCGCCCGCTCGACGCGCTGCTCGGCGAGCTTTGCCACCGGACGGAGACCGGCATGTGGTCTCTCGACTGGCAGGAGGGGGCGGCATGAAAGCCATCGTCACGGCCTCCGTTCCCTTCGATGTTCAGTTCTACGATCTCGATCCCATGAACATCGTCTGGCACGGCAATTATTCGAAGTATTTCGAACTCGGCCGCGTCGCGCTTCTCGGAAAAATTGGCTACGGCTATGGTGCCATGAAGGCGTCGGGATATGCTTGGCCGGTCATCGACATGCATATCCGCTACTACAGGACGCTGGAACTCGGACAGCGGGCGGAAGTTCAGGCAAGTGTCGTTGAATGGGAGAACCGCCTCAAAATCGACTATCTGATCGTGGATCCTGCAACGGGGCGCAAGGTGACGCGCGGACATACCGTTCATGTCGCGCTCGACATAGAGACAAAGGAAATGCAATGGGAAACGCCGCCCATCCTGCGCGAGAAGCTTGCTCCGTGGCTCGGATCGTGAAGCTCGCCGCGCTGCCGGTCCTGTTCGCCTTCGCCCTTTCCTCCGCGGCGTCGGCCGCCACTTGCCCTTCGCCGCGAGACATAAAGATCGGCGAGGTCGACCGCGCCTTCGCTCAGGAGCGTCATATCGAAGGCATGTCGAAACCGCTTCTTTCAAAGGGCCGGCTTACGGCCGATGAAGATCGTATCGTCTGGCACATGACCGAACCCTTCGACGTCGAGACGGTCATCGCCCCCGACGGCATCACCGAATCCGTCAATGGCGAAGCGCCGCGCCCGGTCGCCTCGGCATCGGGAGAACTCGGAAGCGCCATCGCGCGTTCGGCCGCCGCCCTGATGCGCGGAAGATGGGAGGAGCTGACGTTGCTGTTCGAGGTTTCGGAGCCGGCGGTGCTCGACAATGGCGACTGGCAGGTTCTGCTCGTGCCGCACAACGAACGCATGAAACAGGCGGTCGGCTCTATCGAGGTGACGGGCTGCGGGGACGTGGAGCGCATCGAGATCGGCGGCGGGGGCGGAGATCGCCATATCGTCACCTTTCCGGCGGGCGACGACGCGCCATGACGCTTTCCCGCTGGCCGGCACTGCTTATCGTTCTCAGCATTCTGGCCGCGCTGGGTTTTTCCCTCTCGCGCCTTTCGGGGTCGGTCGACACCGATATTCTTTCTCTCCTGCCCGCCGACACGCATGACCCCGTTCTCGCCGATGCGGTGCGCCGGGCCAGCGATGCCGCTTCCAACCGCGTGGTCTTCGCCATCGAAGGGGGTGCCGCCACAGAGCGGCAAACGGCGCGCATGGAGCTTTCCGAAGCGCTCGCCGCCACCGAACGATTCCACCCCATGGATGAAGAAGGCGAAGCGCTCTGGCGATGGCTCTTCGCGCACCGTACCTCGCTTCTCTGCGAGGCAGACCGCGAAACGCTCGAAGCCGGGCACGGCGATACAATTGCGCAAGAGGCGCTGCGCCAGTGGTACGGACCGGCCAGCGTGGGGTTTGGCGGGCTCGTGTCGCAGGACCCGCTTCTTCTCACTAACCGTCTGCTCAACTGTGTGCTTCCCGGCGCTTCCGCGCCGTCGGCAGCTGGCGCGGAGATAGTGTCGGGAACAATCGAAGGTTCGGTCTACCGGCTCGACGTTCAGGACGATGTCGCCGGTGCCGTTCAGGGCTGGCGCGATACGTGGGGAGAACGCGGGTTGTCGCTCACCCGGGGCGGCGCGCTTTTTCATGCGGCCTATGGCGCGGCGCAGGCGCGTTTCGAGGTGACCCTTATCGGCGGCGTCACGCTCTGCGTCCTTCTTTTCCTCTACTGGACGATATTTCGTTCGTTCCGCGCCCCGGTGCTTGCGCTTTTCATGGTCGCGTCCGCGCTTGCGACCGGCCTTGCCGTCGTGCTCGCCGTCTTCGGCACCATTCACGTCATGGCACTCGTCTTCGGTGCGGCGTTGATCGGCATGGTCGTCGACTACACGACCTATTACCTCGTCACCGGTCTCGGCGGGGCACCCGGCACGCCGGACGAACGCCGCGACCGACTCTTCCGTCCGCTCACGCTCGGTATGCTCACGTCGGCGGGCGCCTTCGCGGCGCTTCTCGTCTTTCCGGTGCCCGCTTTCCAGCAGGTTGCGCTTTTCGGCATGTCTGGGCTCGCAATGGCCTGGGCGGGTACGCTCTGGCTTGTGCCGCATCTCGAGGGCGGCCGCACGGAGACGGGGCCGGGCGCCATCCGCGTCGCGCATCATGCGGAGGGCTTTCTTTCCCGCTCGCCGCGCGGGCCCGTCATCTGGGCCGTCGCGGGGGTGGCACTGCTGGCCGCGTTTCTCGGCTGGCGTTACGGAGAGGTGCTCGACGATGTGCGCGGGCTGCAGGACCCCTCGCCGGTTCTTGCCGCGGAAGAGGCGCATTTGCGTGCCCTGACGGGCTTTGCGCCCTCCACCGCCTTTATTCTCGTGCGCGGCACTTCGGCCGATGCTGTGGTCCGGGAGGAGGAAAACCTGCTCGCCGCCCTCCCGCCCGAAGACCGGGACGCCGTCGTCTTCGCCGCAAGCCGCATCGATCCGTCCGCCACTCGTAGCCGGGAAACGGAAGCGCTTATCCGCGCCCGGCTGCTCGACCCTCACCTTGACGCCCTCGCCGGTGAACTCGGCGTCGCCTCTGAAGGAACCTATGAAAGCGGCTCGGACGGGACTGTTGACCTGCCCGCCACCGCCGCCTCGCTCCGGGGTGAAACGGACGGCACCGCCTGGTCGATCGTGCCGGTAAGGCGCGCCATCGAGCTGCCGGATGCGGCCGCGGGCGAGCGTGCTCCCTGGATCATTGTCGAGCCGGCCTCGCTCTATTCCGGCCTTTTCGCGGAGTATCGCCGTCTCGCAACGCTGGCCGTCGCAGGCGCGCTCCTTGCCACGGGGCTTCTTCTCGTGCTGCTCGAAAGGCGGCTCCCGGTTCTTCGTGCGCTTCTTCCCGCGCTGCTCGCCACGCTCGCGACCCCGCCCCTCGTCATGGCGCTCGGCATCCCGTTCTCGTTCTTTTCGGCCATGGGCCTCTTCCTCGTCGTCGGCGCGGGTGTCGACTATGCGATCTTCCAGCGTGAGCCCTCGCATCCGGAGAGCCGCTGGACCCGCGCGGGCATCGTGCTTGCCGCGCTCATGACCTGCATATCGGTCGGAATGCTCGGTTTCAGTTCGGTCTTGCCCGTGAGAAGTTTCGGCGTCACCGTAGCCGTGGGGATTTTTCTGTCGCTGGTCCTGTCGCCGCTTGCGCGCGGGCGGACCAGCGAAGTTGATGTTGGGGATGGGGTGTGATGCCTGACGTAGTGATTATCGGTGCCGGTCCGGCGGGATCGGTCGCGGCCGCGCTTCTGGCGAATGCCGGGTTCGAGGTCGAAGTTCTCGAACGCATGCATTTTCCGCGCTTTTCGATCGGCGAGAGCCTGCTGCCGCAGGCGATGGAGTGGCTCGCCGAAGCGGACCTCCTGCGCGATGTCGTCGAAGCGGGCTTCCAGCACAAGAACGGCGCAATCTTCCGTCTCGGCGAAAAGGAAGAGCGGTTCGATTTCCGCTCGAAGAGCGCGGAAGGCTGGGGCACGACCTATCAGGTCCGGCGCGACAAGTTCGACGAGCTGCTCGCACGCGGCGCGGAACGCAAGGGCGCGAAAATTCTGTTCGGGCAGACCGTGGTCGCCATGCGTCCGCATCCCGAAACGCCGAGTCTCACCGTCAGGGACGAAGCGGGCGTGGAACGCGAAATCACGGCGCGCTTCGTTCTCGATGCCAGCGGCTTCGGCCGGGTTCTCGCGCGGCTTCTCGATCTCGAATCGCCGACGAGTTTTCCGAACCGAATGTCGATCTTCACCCATGTCGAAGACAACATTCCGCCCGCGGCCTATGACCGCAACAAGATCCTCATCACCGTCAATCCGCGCAATAGCCAGATCTGGTACTGGCTTATTCCGCTGGCGGACGGGTTATGTTCCATCGGTGCGGTCGGCGCGCCGGAGCAGATCGCGCCCTATGGCGCCACGCGGGAGGAGCAGCTCGCCGCGCTCATCGCGGAATCGGGCCTCATGTCCGACTTGCTGACAAACGCAAAAAGAGTGCGCGATGTCGGCGAAATTTCAGGCTATGCGGCGCGCGTGAGTTCGCTCACCGGCGACGGTTATGCGCTGCTCGGAAACGCCGGGGAATTTCTCGACCCGGTGTTTTCCTCCGGCGTCACCATCGCGCTCAAGTCCGCGTCCCTCGCCGCGCATACGCTGATCCGTCATCTTCGCGGCGAGACGCCTGACTGGGACGCGGAGTTTTCCGCGCCGCTCAGCCGCGGCGTCGAAACCTTCCGTGCCTATGTCAGCGGCTGGTACGATGGCTCGCTGCAGAAAATCATCTTCAACCGGCCGGCCGCCGATGCCCGCCAGGTCAAGGCGATGATCACCTCCGTTCTGGCGGGCTATGCGTGGGACGAGGAAAATCCCTTCGTCCGCAATCCGCAGAAGTATCTCAGTATGGTGGAAGAGTTGTGCGGTTAGGTTTGATTGTTCTTCTGGGCCTGTTCGCCCTTTCCGGCTGTGCCGGAACGCCGGACCCCTTGCCGGTGCGCGAGGAACTTGCGCCGGGCGTGTTCCTCACGCTTCCGCAGACGCAGCCCTTTGGTCCGGGCGTCGCGGCTACCCAGCTTGTCGAAGCGGATTATGGCACCCGCCGGGATCGCTTCCAGGCGAACATCGAAACCTCGTCCCAGCGCTTCGTGCTTGCCATGACCGTTCTCTCGGGTCCGCCGCTCATGACGGTGGAATGGCATGAAGGCGCGGTGGTCGTTCGCAGGGGTGTCGTTCCGGCAGTTCTCGACGCGGAGCGGATTCTCGCTGATTTCATGTTTGTCTATGCGAATGAGCAAGCGCTCCGCAAAGCCGTTTCCGGCGGCGATCTCGTCATGTCGGGAAGCGGTGCCCGCCGCATTTTCCGCAATGGCGAGTTGCTTGTCGAAGCGGTTCAGCCAGATGGAAACCCCTGGGAAGGGGAGGCGCGGCTCGTCAATTTCGTCTACGGTTACGAGCTTTCCATCACCAGCCATTCGGCAAGCCCGCAATGACCGGCACGTCCATCTACATCGCTGGCGCTTCCGCCGCCAATGCCCTCGGTTCCGACTGGAACGGTGTGGCCGATGCGCTGTTCGCGGGCGATCCTTCCGGCCTCGCGCAGACGACCAGGCTGAGCGACGGCCGCACACCGCCGGTGGGTCTTTTGCGCGCCGAGCCGGAAGCGCTGCCCGCGCATCTCGGCGAATGGGAAAGCCGCAACAACAGGCTCGTCTACCATTGTCTTCTGCCGCTTCTGCCCGCGATCGAGGAGGCCCGTGCGCGTTTCGGCGCGGCGCGTCTCGGCGTCGTCATCGGAACAAGCACGTCGGGCATAGAGAGCTGGGAAAAGGCCTTGCCGCGCCGTCTCGCCGACGGCGTCTGGCCGAACGATTTCCGCTTTCCCCGTCATGAGCTCGGCGATCCTTCCGCCTTCGCTGCCGCGGCGACGGGCATCTCCGGTCCGTGCTATTCGGTTTCCACCGCCTGCACTTCCGGCGTCAAGGCGATGGTCAGCGCGGCGCGGCTCATCCAGACAGGGCTCTGCGACGCCGTGGTGACGGGGGGCGTCGACACATTGTGCGGGCTCACGCTTAACGGCTTCTCCGTTCTCGACTCCGTTTCCGCCGAGCGCTGCAATCCCTTCAGCGTCAATCGCGACGGCATCAACATCGGCGATGGCGGCGCGCTCTTCCTGCTGACGCGGGATACATCCGACATCCGTATCGCGGGTTGGGGCGAAAGCTCCGACGCGCATCACCTGAGCGCGCCGGACCCGGAAGGCGGCGGTGCCGAACTCGCGATCGGCGAAGCGCTCTCCCATGCCGGCGTCGGCGCCGGCGACATCGCCTATATCAATCTTCACGGCACGGCGACGCGTCTCAACGATGCGATGGAAGCGCAGGTCACGCACCGCCTCTTCGGCAGCGACACGCCCTGCAGTTCCACCAAGTCGCTCACCGGTCACATGCTGGGCGCGGCCGGCTCGGGCGAAGCCGCCTTCCTCGCGATGGCGCTTCAGCGCCGTCTCGCGCCGCCGCATGTCTGGGACGGCGAGGCCGATCCCGATCTCCCGGCGCTTCATCTCGCAGACCGCATCGGCGAGCGTGTCGATGGCCGTTACATGATGAGCTGTTCCTATGCTTTCGGCGGGAACAACATGGCGCTCATCCTGGCGCGGGAGTAGCCCCCATGACGGAAATCCATGCAACCGGGCCGCTTCCCGCCGCCGCAGACCTTGTCCGCCACAGCGGTACCATGCTGCTCCTCACTCGCCTCACGGAAGCGTCGGAAACGCACGCCGTTTCCGAAGTCGCGATCACGGAGAACTCGACCTTTTATCGCGAGGGGCGCGGCGTGCCCGCTTATGTCGGCCTCGAATACATGGCGCAGACCATTGCCGCCTATGACGGCGTCGAGCGGCGGCAGAGCGGCAAGCCGCCCGAGATCGGTTTCCTGCTCGGTACGCGACGCTTCGATGCCTCGCATCCCTATTTCGCGGCGGGTGAGACGCTGCGTGTCCGTGTCGACATGACATTCAACGACAATGGTATGGCAGCCTTTGACGCGGTCATCACCGTCGCGGAGGAGGAACGCGCCCGCGCCTCCATCAATGTCTACAGGCCCGAGAGCGGCGGCCTCGGCACTCTCGCGGGGGCGGCGCGATGAGCGAAGCGAAACCCCGCCCCGTCCTCGTCACCGGCGCGAGCAAGGGCATCGGCCGTGCGATCGCGGTGCGTATCGCGCGCGACGGCTTCCCCGTCACCGTTCACTATGGCGGCGACGAAGCGGGCGCGGAGGAAACGCGCCGTCTCATCGAGAGCGATGGCGGCAGCGCCCGCATTCTCGGCTTCGACGTGTCGGACCGCGACGCCGCGCTTGCCGCGCTTGGAGCGGACATGGAGTCGAACGGACCCTATTGGGGCATCGTCCTCAATGCCGGCATCGCGCGCGACAATGCTTTCCCGGCGCTCACGGGCGAAGACTGGGACGGCGTCGTCGACACCAATCTCGGCGGCTTCTTCAATGTCGTCCATCCGCTCGTCATGCCGATGATCCGGCGGCGCGATGGCGGGCGCATCGTCACCATCTCCTCCGTTTCCGGCATCACCGGCAATCGGGGCCAGGTGAACTACAGCGCGGCCAAGGCCGGCATCATCGGCGCGACCAAGGCGCTCGCCGTCGAACTCGCGACACGGAAGATCACCGTCAACTGCGTCGCGCCCGGTGTCATCGAAACCGCGATGATCGAGGAAGCGCCGGTCGAGGAAATCCTGAAAATGGTTCCGATGCAGCGCCTCGGCAAGCCGGACGAGATTTCGGGTATCGTGGCCTTCATCCTGTCGGAGGAAGCGTCCTACATGACGAGACAGGTGATCTCAGTGAACGGGGGGATGTGCTGATGCGCCGCGTTGTGGTCACGGGCATGGCGGGCGTCACGCCGCTCGGCGATACCTGGGACGAGATTTCCGCGGAGATGGAAGCGGGCCGCACCGGCGTCCGCTACATCGACGCATGGGACAAGCTCGGCGACCTGAAGACGCGTCTCGGCGCGCCGTCCGTGCAGTTCGAGCATGAGAAGGTCTATCCGCGCAAGAAGATGCGCTCCATGGGCCGCGTCGCCGCCCTCGGCGTGCGCTCGGCGGAACGCGCGCTCGAGCATGCAGGCCTTCTCGACGATCCGATCCTGACGTCCGGCCGAACCGGCGTCGCCTTCGGGTCATCGTATGGCTCCACCGAACCCACCAAGGGCTTCGTTCATTTCATGGATACGGGCGAGGCGACCGGCCTTTCCGCCATGAGCTACATCAAGATGATGAGCCACACGGCGGCGGTGAATATCGGCATCTTCTTCGGGCTGCAGGGCCGCGTCATCACCACGTCATCCGCCTGCACGTCCGGTTCGCAGGCCGTCGGGTATTCCTGCGAGGCGATCCGCTATGGCCATGCGGATGTGATGATCGCGGGCGGCGCGGAAGAACTCTGCCCCACCATGGCCATCGTCTTCGACACGCTGTTCGCGACGAGTTGCCGCAATGATGCGCCGCATACGGCGCCCAAGCCCTATGACCGCGATCGCGACGGCCTCGTGATCGGCGAGGGTGGGGCGGCGCTCATCCTCGAGGAGCGCGAACACGCGCTGGCGCGCGGCGCGACGATATACGCGGAGATCGTCGGCTTTGGCACCAACATGGACGGCTCCCATGTCACCGATCCGAAATCGGAGACGATGGGCGAAGCGCTCAATCTCGCGCTCGGCGATGCCGGGTTGCCGTCACAAGCCATCGGCTTCGTCTCTGGCCACGGCACGGCGACGCTGCAAGGCGACACGGCGGAGACCATCGCCACCTCGCGTGTGCTCGGCCCCGCCGCGCCGATCCATTCGCTGAAAGGCTATTTCGGCCACACGCTCGGCGCCTGCGGTGCCATCGAGGCCTGGCTCACCATCGAGATGATGCGTGAGAAGCGCTTCGCGCCGAACGTGAACCTCGTCAATGTCGACGAGAAATGCGGCGAGCTCGACTACGTCACCGGTTCCTTCCGCGCCCTCGACACTGAATTCGCCATGTCCAACAACTTCGCTTTCGGCGGCGTCAACACCTCGCTGATTTTCAAGCGAGTGTGAGGGACTATTCCGGCCGAGTACCACGTTGGGGGCGATTGACTACAGGCTGCTAGGCAAAGGATGAGAACAGGTCAAAGCATGTTTCGCCAATCCCTCCCCACTCATTCTTAGCTCGTCGCCGTTCCGTCGTCGACAAAGCGCAACAATACTTCGACGCGCAGAGTGCCCACCTCCCTCGCCTTTTCTGCGCGTTCCATAAGGTAGTAGTCAAACGCCATCATCGGTGTAACTGCCGTGCTCCGCTCCACTATCATTTCGGCGGCCTGCACGATGCGGAGCAATTCCGAAATATCGAGCAGGTGAACGAAGCCACCGGTCGCGCCCATGAAATCGTGCATGAATTCGATGCCGTAGGCCGAGTGGTCGTCTACAAGATTCAAGTCAGGAATTAAGACGACAGCGTGGGTAGGGCGCTCCCGTTCGATTGACAACGTATTGCCCTTCGGGCTTGTCACTGGGACGCCGGATTTGAGAGCCCGTATAGCTCCGCGCAGTTGAGCGAATGCTTTATCGATATGAATGGAAATGTCGCGCTTCAGCTTCGTCCTGTCCGGCAATTTTTCGCGCGCCAAAACGGAAAGCGTCTTGGATTCGATTAATATCGCGCCGAACTCGTGACTCAACAGGATGTCGGTCAGTTCTCTTGTGCCGTTGCCCTTCGGTATTTGTGGGCTGTGATGGACCCCAGAGAGTTGAAGGTTGTCAGTCAGCCAAATGCCCAACTGCTCTTGCTGATTACCTTCGTCGTCATCGAAGAGGTTAATCAGGCTGGATGATGCCCCCGCAGTGATAAAGTGATTTTGGAGGATCTTCCAATCCGTCCTTCCGCCGACCTCCAGCAACAACCATCCTTCACCATGAAGGTGAAGGCGGTCGAGTAAAGGAAAGGCCGTCACTGTGATAGCCGAGTGGTCAATCGGGCCCAGCGCCGCGATGCTTGTCCACATAGATAAACGGTCTAACTTGCCCGGCACAGACAGGTCGTTCCAAGTGACGTTCACTGCAAGTTCGTTGAATAAGAATGCAACCAAACGTTCGCCGCGTGCCATGCCACGAATACCGTTCAACTCTTCTTCGCGTTCCACGATCGACCAAACGATGCAACCGTTGCTGCCATCGTCGCAAATCTTCAGCGCGTACAGCAGACGACCGCCGCACATAGTGAAGGCAAGCTGCATCTGCGCGCCTCGCACGATGTACTTCAATAAGAGCGTACTGCCCTTGATAAGAAGGGTTGGCTCAAACCCGTCGCTGCCTTGCGCATAGTCGAAGCGGACTAGCTGCGGAACAGCTAAAAACTCCGAGCGGTTGTGTGCCGATAGCATGTGCATCAGGTTATCATGCGCTATTCTAGTGGAAAGAGAACAGCGAACTGATTAGTTCTCGATAGAAAGCCGCCCACGGATGATCCGGGAGAGGTGTCTTTGTCTTGGACCTGGCTTCCGGCGTTACTTCTTCACGTCGAAGCGGTCGGCATCCATGATCTTATCCCCGGTCCCACGAACGCGCCTAGATTTGCTCTGATGCAATTTTCGTGGGGCGACGGTTGTGGAAGTCGACTGGAAACTCCGTCTTGCTAGGCTGAAGTACGATATCGCGGCGGAGCGCTTTCCGGCTGCAGGCCGCCGCCTCATTCGGTTAGCTAAGGCAAATCCCAATTGGCGTCTGCAACCCCGCGTACCAGCGGGCAACCCAGATGGCGGTCAGTGGATGCCGGTATCGCGGACAGGGCCAAGTGGGGGTCGAGGTCCTTCCTCTGTCCGGATCGGTGGGAGGACTCTGGAATCTACGCCAGCTCAAGCGGCGCGTTACGCGCTTGCTGAGGCGCGGGCGAGAGATTGGGTGGCGAGGGTTCGTGAGATTGATCCTCGATGGAGCCCAAGGCCGAACATCTATGAAACCATGGAAGGTGCAATTAGAGCGCGACAAGCAGAAGCGTCGGACGCCCAAACGCGGCTTGCGGAGCTTGCGAGGCTAGCGCCTAGGCAGCTGATAGAAAACTATCGTCATGCGCACAATTCCCGTGATTTGCTTGGATACGAAACGTGGCCTCGCAATCAAAACACAGTAGCAGTTGCCCGGATCGGCCGCATTGCAGTTGTCGGTCCCAGTTCGGGTGCTCCTCCCTATACGGCGCGAGACCGCATAGCAGCGCAGCGGGCAGTCGATACGCTTGTGATCAGGCATCCGGATGTTATGAATAGGGTTAACATCGGCGGCAGACCCAATGATGCTTTGTACCATGCTGAGGCGACGGTCCTTTTACGGGCGTCGCGCATTAACGGTGGTTCTCTGGCGGGGCAGCGCTTCGAAGTGCATACCGACCGTCCGATGTGCAGAAGTTGCGAAGCAGTCCTTCCACGGCTCGGATTGGAGTTGGGCAATCCGGCCGTTACGTTTGTCGGGCCAAACGGTGCGAGGCGGACTATGCATAATGGCTTTTGGGGGTGGTAGGGACCATGAGAAAGCATAGCTATTTTGCCTCCCGTTTTCGCGAGGGGTGGCCCGGGGTGGCTGAGATGGAACCCTATTTTCTCGCACCTCCCGGAAAGCGGTGGTTCTTCGAGACGCGCAACGACAGTGCCGGTCTGACGCTGGAAGGCGTTGATGGCACCGGCCATTTCGGGCCGGTTGACCGGCGCCGTATCGCCATCCACCTCGATATGTGGGGGCATCCGGAACTGGGTGTGCAGCTTACTTACCGGAAAAGGGGAGGCGGGCACGACGAGACGTTCTACTCGATGGGGGATCCTTCACGTCTCGACGAGCATGTGCCCAGCCTCCACGACACATTGTTGCCGGTCGGCTTGTTCATTTCCTATGAGGATGGGTGGGAGGCTGTGAAGGAGTTCATCGCGACGGATGGCGAAAGGCCGAAATCCATTACGTGGATTGAGGAAGAAGCGCTTCCGGCAGGAACGTTTCCTGCGCCTTAGCCGCTTGTCGCACTCCTCTGCAATACCCCGGTCCAAACAAAAAAACGCCGCTCCCGGATTGCTCCGGGAGCGGCGTATGTTGTTTCGCACCTGAGTCGGAGCGTTACTTCTTCAGGTCGAAGCGGTCGGCATCCATGACCTTGACCCAGGCCGCCACGAAGTCCTTCGCGAACTTCTCCTTCGCGTCGTCCTGCGCATAGGCTTCCGCGTAGGCGCGCAGGATCGAGTTCGAGCCGAAGACGAGGTCGACGCGGGTCGCTGTCCACTTCGTCTTGCCGGTCTTGCGGTCGCGCACCTCGTAGTGGCCGCCGTTCTTCACCCAGCTGTTCGCCATGTCGGTCAGGTTGACGAAGAAGTCGTTCGTCAGCGCGCCTTCCCTGTCGGTGAAGACGCCATGCTTGGTGCCGCCATGGTTCGTGCCCATGACGCGCATGCCGCCGACGAGGACAGTCATCTCGGGACCGGTAAGCCCCATCAGCTGCGTGCGGTCGAGCATCAGTTCTTCGGCGGGCAACTCGTAGTCCCGCTTCAGGAAGTTGCGATAGGCATCGGCAAGCGGCTCCAGCGCCTCGAAGCTCTCCGCGTCCGTCATCTCGTCGGTCGCGTCGCCCCGGCCCGGTGCGAACGGCACCTCGATGGCGGTGCCCGCCGCCTTCGCCGCCTGCTCGACGCCGACATTGCCCGCAAGTACGATCACGTCGGCGAGGCTCGCACCGCTTTCCTTGGCGATCGGTTCCAGCACCGAAAGCACCTTCTGGAGGCGCTTCGGTTCGTTGCCTTCCCAGTCCTTCTGGGGTGCAAGCCGGATGCGGGCGCCGTTCGCGCCGCCGCGCATGTCGGAACCGCGATAGGTGCGCGCACTGTCCCAGGCGGTCGAGACCATCTCGGAAACGGAGAGGCCCGATGCCGCAATCTTCGCCTTCACCGCGCCGACGTCGTAGTCCGTCTTTCCGGCGGGGATGGGGTCCTGCCAGATCAGGTCTTCCCTGGGCACTTCCGGTCCGAAGTAGCGCGCCTTCGGGCCCATGTCGCGATGGGTGAGCTTGAACCAGGCCCGCGCGAACGTGTCCTTGAAGTATTCGGGGTCCTTGCGGAACCGCTCGCAGATTTCGCGGTAGATCGGGTCCATCTTCATCGCCATGTCGGCGTCGGTCATGATCGGCATGCAGCGGATCGAGGGATCCTCCACATCGACCGGCATGTCCTCTTCCTTCATGTCGACGGGCTGCCACTGCCAGGCGCCGGCGGGGCTCTTCTTGAGCTCCCATTCATGGCCGAACAGCATGTCGAAATAGCCCATGTCGAACTTGGTGGGCTTGCTCGTCCAGGCGCCTTCGAGGCCGCTCGTGACCGTATCGCGGCCGATGCCCCGGCCCTTGTGGTTGATCCAGCCGAAACCCTGTTCCTCGATCTCGGCGGCCTCGGGCGGGGGGCTCAGATCGGCTTCGAGGCCGTTGCCGTGCGCCTTGCCGACGGTGTGGCCGCCGGCGGTCAGCGCGGCGGTTTCCTCGTCGTTCATCGCCATGCGCTTGAAGGTCACGCGCACGTCATGCGCCGACTTCAGCGGATCGGGCTTGCCGTCGCGGCCCTGCGGGTTGACGTAGATGAGGCCCATATGGACCGCGCCAAGCGGCGCTTCGAGCGATTCCGGGTCTTCTTCGTTGGCGTAGCGGAGCACGCTTTCGGCCAGCCATTCCTTTTCGGAGCCCCAGTAGACGTCCTTCTCCGGGTGCCAGATATCCTCGCGCCCGAAGGCGAAGCCGAAGGTCTTCAGGCCCATGGATTCATAGGCGACGTTGCCGGCCAGGATGTACAGGTCGGCCCAGCTCACCTTGTTGCCGTATTTCTTCTTGATCGGCCAGAGCAGGCGCCGCGCCTTGTCGAGATTGCCGTTGTCCGGCCAGGAGTTGAGGGGTGCGAAACGCTGGTTGCCGGTGCCGCCGCCGCCGCGGCCGTCGAACAGGCGGTAGGAGCCCGCCGCGTGCCAGGCCATGCGGATCATGAGGCCGCCGTAATGGCCCCAGTCGGCCGGCCACCACTCCTGGCTGTCGGTCATCAGGTCCGTCAGGTCCTTCTTGAGGGCCTTGACGTCGAGCTTCTTCAGCTCCTCGCGATAGTCGAAGTCCTTGCCCATGGGGTTGGGCTTGGTGTCATGCTGATGAAGGATGTCGAGGTTCAGCGCATTGGGCCACCATTCCGTCACCGAGCGTTCGGCGGTGGTCATCGAGCCATGCATCACTGGACATTTGCCGCTTGTTGCCGTGTTCATTGCCGATCTCCTGTGCGTCGATTATCCGGGGCAGTGTTGCTCATCTGCCCTCAGTTTAGAATTATTACAATTAAAAACTATCACCCCCGACGCGAAATGCAACCCCTCGATACTGTGCCGTGGAAGACCGGCAGCAGGCCTTCCTTGCCCTTGTGCTCCATCGCTACGGCCCGCTGGAGCAAAGTCAGAGCTCAAGTCTTGTTGGCGGGCTTCAATCCCTCGATCAGGTCCATCGGCAGCGGGAAGACGATGGTGTTGGTCTTGTCGCCGGCGATGTCGTGAAGCGCCGCGAAATAGCGCAGCTGCATCGCGCGCGGATCGCCCGAAAGGATGCGGCCCGCTTCCACCAGCTTCTCGGCGGCCTGCTGTTCTCCCTCGGCGTTGATGATCTTCGCCCGCCGGTAGCGTTCGGCTTCCGCCTGTCGTGCGATGGCGCGCACCATGCTCTCGTCGATGTCGACATGCTTGATCTCGACGTTCGCGACCTTGATGCCCCAGGCGTCCGTCTGCTCGTCCAGGATTGTTTGAATGTCCGCATTGAGCTTGTCGCGCTCCGCCAGCATCTCGTCGAGTTCGTGCTTGCCGAGAACGGAGCGGAGCGTCGTCTGGGCGAGCTGGCTCGTCGCTTCCATGTAGTTCTCGACATTCAGGATCGCCTTTTCCGGATCGACGATGCGGAAATAGAGCACCGCGTTCACCTTCACCGAGACGTTGTCGCGCGAAATCACGTCCTGTGTCGGCACATCCTCCACGAAGGTCCGCAGGTCCACGCGCACCATCTGCTGGATCACGGGGATGATGAGGATGAAGCCGGGTCCGGTCACACGCGTGAAACGGCCGAGTGTGAAGACGACGCCACGCTCATATTCGCGCAGGATGTTGATCGCCGAAACGAAGAAGGCGATCAGCAGAACCGCCAGAAGAATGTAAATCGCCAAACCACCCATTATGGGCCTTCCTTCCTGATATGTGATGTCAGAGGGACGGGCTCAGCTCACGACAAGCGTCAGCCCATCCATTCGTTCGACGCGAACGGTCGATTGAGGTGCAAGCTCGGCGGGGCCGCGCGCCCGCCAGCGTTCACCATGAATATGGACATAGCCTTCACCGTTCGCCCATTCGAGAACGCGCGCTTCCGCTCCCTCCATTTCCTCGGCGCCCGTCGCGACGGGTCTGCGCATCGCGCGCAGCGTATAGCCGATGAGAAATATCAACAGTGCAGCGCTTGCTGTCGCCGTGCCGGCGATCGTCACCCATGATATCTGGAACTCGGGATTGTCGCTGTCGATCAGCATGGCTGCACCGAAAACAAAGGAGACGAGCCCACCGAAGCCGGCCACACCGAAGGTCGGGGTGAATGCTTCCACGGCCATGAGAACAAGTCCGAGCACGATGAGCGCGACGCCTGCATAGTCGAGTGGCAACTGGTTCAGCGCGTAAAGCCCGAGCAACAGACAGATCGCACCGAGAATGCCGGGGCCAAAGCTGCCGGGATTCGACAGTTCGAAAATGATGCCGTAAACGCCGATCATCATGAGCAGAAAGGCGACATTCGGATTGCCGATTACCGCGAGGAGCTGCGTCATGAAGCCGGGCTCCACATGTTCAATGCGGGCATCCGCGGTTCTCAGTGTCTTCGTGCCGGTTCCCGCCACGACCTCGCGCCCATCCATCTGGGCGAGAAGATCGTCGAGGTCGCGCGCGACGATTTCGATGACCCCCGTCTCCTGTGCTTCCTTTGCACCGAGGCTCACGCCTTCGCGTACCGCTTCTTCCGCCCACTTGGCGTTGCGGCCATGCGTTTCGGCGAGCGATCTTATCAGTGCGACGGCATCGTTCGTTGCCTTCTTTGAAAGCGCTTCCTCGTTTGACGGCACCGCCTTGCCGTCCTCGCCGTCTCCGCTACCGCTCGACTTGCCGGGCTGTTGCGGGCTTCCGGGCATACCGCCCATCGACACGGGGGTCGCCGCGCCAAGGTTCGTTCCCGGCGCCATGGCGGCGATACCGGTTGCATAGATGATGTAGGTGCCGGCGCTTGCCGCGTGCCCACCGCCCGGCCAGACATAGCCGGCAACGGGGACGTCCGAAGCCAGAATATCGCTCACGATATCGCGTGTGGACGTGACGAGACCGCCGGGCGTGTCGATCCTCAGGACAAGAACATCGGCGTTGCGCTCTTCTGCGACGGCAATCGCGTCTCCGATCTGACGGGACGTCGCAGGGCCGATGGTGCCCTTCACGGTCGAGATGAGAGCCAGCGGCGAACCTGCCGGCGTGGCTTCTTCCTGCGCCTGCCCGATTATCGGCAGAATCGCGCCACATATCGCCAGAAGGACAAATAAGAGCGAACGCTTGTCGCGGTTCATTCGGCTCCCTTTCGTGGCTTGCCGCTGTTCTCCGCCGGGCGCATATCCAGTCTGCCAAAGCCGGGAGCGAATGGCCATGTTTTCGTGCGAACCGTCTCCTTGCCCACCCTTGCCGGGCGCGCCCTTTGCTCCATTTTCATCGATAGCGCAGCAGATAGTGGAGGAAAGGCCATGTCGGAACATGTCTACAGGGTCATCGAAGTCGTCGGCTCTTCGCCCAAGGGGATCGAAGGCGCCATCGAAAACGCCGTCGAAAAGGCGAACAAGACGCTTCGCGAACTCAGATGGTTCGAGGTGATCGAAACACGCGGGCATGTCGAAGGCGGCAAGGTCAGCCACTATCAGGTGAAGCTGAAGCTAGCCTTCACGCTGGAATAAGACGGCCGGCAGCCTTTATCCGGCGCCGCGCGGGGAAACTTTCCTGCTTTCCGGCGTTGTTGCTCCATGAGCCGCGCAATTCTGCGGCCTTTGGGCCCGCGGTTCGCGCGCCCGGACAGTCCGTCCTGGAAGGAAACTCCATGCCTCTCCTCAATCTGGTTCTCGTCCTCATCGTGATCGGTGTGCTGCTCTGGCTGGTCAGCACCTACATTCCGATGGATTCGAAGATTAAGAGCATCCTCAATGCCGTGGTCGTGATCGCGGTTGTGATCTGGCTGCTGCAGGTCTTCGGATTGCTCGGCTCGCTCCAGAACATAACCGTCGGCTAGGTTTCCGGGACGCCGATCAGTCTCAACGCGTCGCGGTACTTTCTTGCCTTCCCCTCTCGCTCGCCGGCCGGACTTGTTTTGAGCACCGCGGTCAGATTGTCGGTCAGGTCGGCGATCTTGACCGGCCGGGCGAGCGGATTGGCGGCGGCGCGCTTCGCGAAATCGAGATAGTCCTCGCCCTCCCGCCGCGTCAGAGCATCGACCGCTCTGACGATGTCCTCTGCCACGCCGGATTTGTGCAGCCTGTCGAAGGTCCAGCCCTCGACATGCTCCACGACATCATGGAGCGCGGCGACGATCCGTTCCTTCTCGCCGGTCACGGCCAGCGTGACCCGCATGACATGGAGCATGTAGGCGTCACCGGTCTTTCGGTCGAGTTCGTCTGCATGGGCTTCTGCCGCCAGCGCGATCGCGCGCCCGAGGGTGATGGTCATCTGCGTCTCCAGCTTTCCGCTACGTCCCTTCAACCGGCGAAAGCCATTTCCGTTCAACCTCGCGCCAGCCGTCTCCTTTCGCTACTCTCCCTCCCCAACAGAAACGCTGGACAGGGGAGAGGCCAATGGAGCCGGTCAGGAAACTCAGCCGTTCGATCGCAGGCAAGGTTGCGCTCATCACGGGCGCGGCGAGCGGCATGGGCCGCGCCACCGCACATATCTTTGCGGGCGAGGGCGCGAAGGTCGCGGTCCTCGATCTCAAGCAGGACAGGGTCGATGCGGTCGTCGCGGAAATCAAGGCCGAAGGTGGCGAAGCGGAAGGCTGGGCGCTCGATGTCGCGGATGGCGACGGCATCATCCGTGTCGTGAAAGAGATAGAGGCGCGTTTCGGCGGGCTTGATATTCTCGTCAACAATGCCGGTCTCGCGACTTTTCACGGCGTTGGCGAGCCGGAATACGAGAAGACCTGGACGCTTGCGCTCGATGTGATGCTGACGGCGCATGTCCGTTTCATCCGCGCCGCACTTCCCTCGCTCAAGAAATCGGGAGAGGGCCGCATCGTCAATGTCGCCTCGACGGAAGGTTTCGGTGCAACGCCGGGCAACTCGCCTTATGTCGCCGCCAAGCATGGCGTGATCGGCCTTACCCGCGCGCTTGCCGTCGAGCTCGGACGAGATGGTGTTACCGTCAACTGCATTTGCCCGGGGCCGATCCGCACGGGGATCACCGCGGAAATACCGGATGAGCACAAGGAAATATTCGCCAAGCGTCGCGTGCCGCTCCGCCGCTATGGGTTTCCCGAAGAGGTTGCGCATGTGACGCTGAGCGTCGTTCTGCCGGCGGCCTCCTATCTCAACGGCGTTGCGATTCCCGTCGATGGCGGCATGCTCGTCAAGAACGCGTGAGGAAGCGGGCGGCGCCTTCTCCTGCAGCACGGCCTGTCGCGAGGCAGGCCGTGATCAGGTAGCCGCCGGTCGGCGCCTCCCAATCGAGCATCTCGCCCGCCGTGAAGACGCCCTGCATCTTCGCCAGCATGTAGTCGCTATTGAGTTCCCCGAGCGCGATGCCGCCGTCGACGCTGATTGCCTCGGCAACGGGGCGAGGGCGGTCGATTGGCATCGAAAGATGCTTGATCGACTGAGCCAGCCTTTCGGGATCGCCGAAAACGTCACTGCCTGCGTGTTCACGCAACAATGCCGCCTTTGCGCCGTCGATCCCCGCTTTCCTTCTCAGATGGTTTGCCATGGAGCTCTTGCCGCGAGGCGCGGCGAGATCGCGGGCCAGGCGCGTTTCGTCGCGATCCGGTGCGAGATCGACAACGAGATTCGCTTTCGCCCCGGCGTCGAGAAAATCGCGGAGCGGCGCCGAGAGTGCATAGACAGCACTCCCTTCGATGCCGGTCGAGGTGACGACGAAATCGCCTTTCACGTGCTTCCCGCCGAAAGAGAGCATGATCGACTTCACGGGTGCGCCTGCGAAGTTCTCCTTCATGTGCCGGCTCCATGCGATGTCGAAGCCGCAGTTCGCGGGCCGCATCGGCGCGACGGAGATCCCCCGTGCTTCAATGAACGGAATCCAGCTTCCGTCCGCGCCGAGGCGTGGCCAGCTCGCGCCGCCCAGCGCCAGTACCACCGCCTTGGCGACATGGGTCGAGTCGCCGTCGGGCATGCGGAAGCGAAGTGAGCCTTCTTCCGTGAACCCTGTCCAGCGGTGCCGCGCATGAAAGATGACGCCTGCTCCGCGAAGCCGCGCGAGCCATGCACGCAGCAGGGGAGAGGCCTTCATGGCAGTCGGGAAGATGCGACCCGAGCTTCCCTCGAATGTCTCGATGCCGAGTTCCGCCGCCCAGTCGCGGATCGCCTCAGGCGGGAAGGCCCGAAGTGCGGGTTCGAGAAAAGTTCGAGCATCGCCGAAACGCGTCAGAAAGGCGTCGAACGGCTCGCCATGCGTGATGTTGAGGCCTGACTTTCCCGCAAGAAGGTATTTCCGGCCGAGCGAAGGCATGGCATCGAAGACATGCACCTCGGCGTGAGGCGCCAACCGTTCGGCGGCCATCAGCCCGGCAGGCCCGCCACCGATCACGGCAGCAAGAGGGCGCGACGAAGACGTGCGGGATTTTTCGGGGGTGTTGCTCACCGAGCCAAGCTATCATCGCTTTCGATTGAAAGCAGCTATTCGAAAAGTACATTCTTCATGACTGAAATCTATGTCGACGCCGATGCCTGTCCCGTCAAGGAGGAGGTCGTGCGCGTCGCGGAACGCCACGCCATCACCGTCCATGTCGTAAGTAATAGTGGCATGCGGCCGACCGGCCATCCGCTCGTCCGGCAGGTCGTTGTGCCGTCGGGCCCCGATGTGGCGGACGACTGGATTGCCGAGCGGGCGGGCGAGGGCGACATCGTCGTCACCGGCGACATTCCGCTTGCCTCCCGTGCGCTCGAAAAGGGCGCCGCGGCGATCGGCCATGACGGTCGCGCCTTCACGAAGGACAGCATCGGCATGGCGCTCGCCATGCGCGATCTCATGCGCGAACTTAGGGAGACGGGTGAATCGAAAGGCGGTGGTCCCGCCTTCTCGAAAGAAGACCGCTCGCGCTTTCTTCGAGCGCTCGAAGACGCCGTCCAGAACGAAAAGCGGCGCGCCGGACCCTGAGCCGCGGCGCGCCGCCTCGCTGTTTCACGATTTCACGCGATGAAGATTACCCGGGAAGGGCGCTCTTCAACTCGTCCGCGTCGTCGTTCTGCGCCTTGCCGGCAATGATGTCGGACAGGTCGGCTTCCGGGCCGTAATAGGACCGGTTGCTGTCGTCGTCCCAGTCGATGTTGCTCACGCCGACCGAGGCACCGGCGAAAAGGCCTTTGGTGTCGGACCAGCCGATCACGTCGGCTTCACCCAGCGTGCCGGCTGCGGCCTTCGAATAGTTCACGACGGTGAAGCCCGCCTCGGCGTTCAGCGCAAGCTTGTTGCCGGTCTTGAACGCGTTGACCGCCTCGTCGCTCATCAGCAGGAAGGCGACCGTGCCGCCGGACGCACCGGCCTGTGCGCCAACCGTGATGCCGCCGAAATTGTAGAATGCGGGATCGGGCCATTCGCCGTCCTTGCGTACCAGCAGCACGCCGGCACCGCCCTGGCCGCCGACGACCGCGGCCGCCTTGCCGAATTCAGGCACGATATAGACGCCCTTGGCCTTTTCCAGAAGGCCGGAGAGTTTCTCGTCCTGCGTCATCTGTCCTGCGCTGTTCACGGCGTCGTTGACGAGCTCCTGTGCTTCCATTTTTGCGTCTGCGCTCTGCGCATCCGTGATGGAGCCGGTCATTTCGGCTTCCGCGTTGGCGTTGGCCTTTGCGTTCGCTCCGGTGTCATCCGTGGCGCGTGCCATCGGCACGCCAAGGGAAAGGCCCAGAGCCAGAGCGCAGGTCAGAACGGCGGTCTTCGTCCCGGTTTCATTTGTCATGCGCTGTCTCATGATCGTCCTCCTGTTCGTCGGTACAACTACTCCCCAGAACACGGGACTCGATGCAGCGTTCCATATTTTACAAGCGTTATGGCCCCGCAATTTTTTGCGGGGCCATCTCTTTTCTTTCGCTTGAAACGAATTAAATGCGGCGAGGCGAGCTGTGGAAAATCACGCCGCTCCGGCAGATTCGAAGCTCATCGCGACGCCGTTCATGCAGTAGCGCTTGCCGGTCGGCGGTGGTCCGTCGTCAAAGACATGACCAAGATGGCCGCCGCAGCGGTGGCAATGCACCTCAGTCCGCGTCATGAAGAAGCTGCGATCCTCGGAGGTGCCGACGGCGTTCTCGAGCGGTGCATAGAAGCTTGGCCAGCCGGTACCGCTTTCATATTTCGTTTCCGAGGAGAAGAGCGCCAGGTCACAAGCCGCGCAGTGGTAGGTTCCGGCGCGCTTCTCCTTGTTGAGCGGGCTCGTGCCCGCCCGTTCTGTGCCGTCCTCGCGCAGGACATAATACTGTTCGGGCGTGAGCTGCTTCTTCCATTCCGCTTCGCTCTTCACGATCTCGAATTCGCCCTCGGCCGCGTCGGCCTTTCCGCCGCGCGAAAGGAGGCCCGTTGCGGCAAGAACACCGGCAACCGCCGTTCCGCCCAGAAAGATGCGTCGTGACATCATGTGATCCTCCTCAATGTCCACCTGCTTCATCGCCCCATACCTGCTCGAGCCGTTCGTCGCGTCCGCAGCTCCAGCGGTAGAAGGTGTAGCGGTTCGGATTCTTCATGTAGTAGTCCTGGTGATACTTCTCGGCGGGGTAGAAGGGAGCCGCCTCGAATATCCCGGTTACAATCGGTTGCGAAAAGCGGTCGGATGCCTCCAGTTCCGCTTTCGATCTTTCGGCGAGTTCCTTCTGCTCTTCGTTCAGATAGAAGATCGCGCTGCTGTATTGGGAGCCGGTGTCGCAGAACTGCGCGTTCTTGCGGAACGGGTCGATGTTCCGCCAGAAGACATGCAGCAATTCCTCATAGCTCACCTTTGACGGGTCGTAGACGATCTTCACGGATTCGATGTGGCCGGTACCGCCCGCCGACACTTCTTCGTAGCTCGGGTTCGCCGTTGTTCCGCCGGTATAACCGGAGGTGGTGCTGATGACGCCTTCGGTCTTGTCGAAGGGCGGTTCCATGCACCAGAAGCAGCCGCCAGCGAAGATCGCGACGGCGGTGCCTTCCTCGCCGGGGGGCTGGGCGCCTGCGCTTCCGGTGCCTGCAAAGGCAATCAGCGCAAGAGCGAACGAGAAAACAAACCGCTTCAAAATCCGGACTCCTTCTTTCCTCTCCGTGCCCCGCCATGTGGCCTTGTCAGGAATGTAGGTCGAAAACACCGCCATTGCCTTTCACTTCAAGGTCACGTCTTTGCGAGCGGGCCGGGCGTCAATCCCACATGGACGCGAGGGGCTTGGGGGTCTAGCATTGTGCTGCCTTGGGAGGGGCAGAAGATGGGCGTTTCGGCGGAGAATTCGGCTGTTATTCATGCGGATGGCGTGGCTCCGGTCATCCGGCGCATCAGGGCGGATGAGCCCTGGCGCTGGCTCGAAGCGGGATGGGCCGATCTGCGCGCCGTTCCTGCGATCAGCCTCGCCTATGGGTTCGTCTTTCTGTCCGTTTCGCTTTCGCTCGCCGGACTTCTCTTCTTTTCCGGGTTGAGCGCACTGTTGCCCGTTTTTGCCGCCGGCTTCCTTCTGCTGGGGCCGCTGCTCGCCGTCGGTCTCTACGAGGCGAGCCGCCGTCTCGAACAGGGTGCGCCGGTCCGGCTTGCCGACGTTCTTTTCGTTTCGAGCCGCAACCTGACGCAGCTTGCGCTTGTCGGCGCCATGCTCGCAGGCGCAATGATCGTCTGGCTGCAGATCGCGGGCTGGCTTTTCGCGCTTTTCTTCGGCCCGATCGGTATTCCGCCCCTGTCCGAGTTCGCGCCCCTTCTCCTTCTCAGCCCGCGCGGGCTCGCCCTCCTCGTCATCGGTACAGCGGCAGGCGGCATCATCGCCTTCGCCGTCTTTGCGATGTCGGCGATTTCCGTACCGCTTCTTCTGGCCCGGGATGTCGATGCGGTGACGGCCGTACTCGCGAGCGTTCGTGCGGTGCGCGAGAATTTCTGGACCATGCTGCTCTGGGCGTGGATCGTCGCCTTGCTCACGGCCTTCGGGATCGCGACGTGGTTTCTGGGGCTGGCAGTGATCTTTCCGCTGCTCGGCCATGCGACCTGGCATGCGCAGCGCGCGCTCGTGGCGGACGCCTAGTCCTTCCTCTCGTCCTGTTCCGGTTCGTTCTCGTCGAAGAGAATGCGCTCCGCCGCGCCTTCCAGATCGTCATACTGCCCGGTCCTCAGAGACCAGAGAAAGCCGATGAGTCCGAGAAGCCCGAGCAGCAGTGCGGCCGGTACGAGGAAGATCAGGATGTTCATCGCCGCGCGCCGAGATTGAGCCGCAGTGAATTCAGCGTCACCGTGATCGACGAGCTCGACATGGCGATGGCGGCGACAAGCGGCGTCACGAAGCCTGCTACCGCCAGCGGTACGGCGACCGCATTGTAGGCAAGCGCCAGGCCGAAATTCTCGAAGACAAGCCGTCGAGACTTCCGGGCGACGTCCACGGCTTCCACGATGGGGGCAAGCAGCGCGCCCTGGAAGATGAAGTCTGCGGCCGTCTGGCTCACATCGGCCGCGTCCGCGGGGGAGAGCGACACATGAGCCGCGCGGAGTGCAGGCGCATCGTTCAGTCCGTCGCCGATCATGGCTACCTTGCGGCCCTCAGTGGCGAGTTCTTCAAGGCGTTCGATCTTGGCGCCCGGCCGCGCGCCTGCGCGCCACTCGGTGATGCCCAGTTCCTCGGCGAGTTTGCGCACCGCCGGTTCGCGGTCGCCGGAGAGAAGTTCGATCGCGAAACCGCGGGCGCGCAGCGCCGCAACCGTTTCCTTCGCATCGCTGCGGGGCGTATCCTCGAAACGGAAGCAGACCGGTGCGGCATCGCCCCGCTTCAGCCATAGCTCGGAACCGGCATGCGAAGAACTTGTCGGTGCCCCGGTGAAGTCGGCATTGCCGAGCCGGACCATGTCGTCGCCGAGCCGGGCTTCGAGCCCCATGCCGGGCACTTCATTGACGTCTTTCAGAACCGGACGCGTCAGCGCGCCGCCCTGTGCTGCCAGCGCGACGGCAAGCGGGTGACGGCTTGACGATGCGAGCGCGACACCCAGCGCAAGATCGGCGCGGTCGAGGTCGTCCTTGTTGACGAGGTGCGGGCGGCCAAGCGTCAGTGTGCCCGTCTTGTCGAAAACGATGGTATCGGCCTGCGCCAGCCGTTCCAGGCCATCCGGCGCCTTCACCAGTACGCCCTGCCGGGTAAGCCGCCCCGTTGCGACGACCTGCACCACGGGCACGGCAAGTCCGAGTGCACAGGGGCAGGTGATGATCAGGACGGCGATGGCGTGCGTCAGCGCGGTTTCCCAATGTGCGTCGAGCGCGAACCAGAGGGTCAGTGTGGCTGCCGCCATCAGGTGCACGGCGGGCGAATAGATCCGCGCCGCACGGTCGGCGATCCGTACATACCGGGCGCGTCCCTGTTCGGCCGATTCCATCAGACGCACGATCTCGGCGAGGAGGGAATCGTCGTCGCGCTTCGTCACGGTTATGATGAGCGGAGCGCCGAGATTGAGCGTACCCGCAAAAACGGGCGCGCCGGGCCTGACCGTTTCGGGAAGGCTTTCGCCGGTGACAAGACTGGTGTCGATCTCGCTCGTTCCGCTCATCACTTCACCGTCGGCGGGAACGCGTGCGCCCGCGACGACGAGGACGCGCATGCCGGGCTCGAGATTTTCCACTGCAATGGAACGCTGCGCACCGTCGGGCGCGAGCAGGGTCGCGGCGGTGGCGCGGAGCCCAAGCAGGTTCTCTGCCGCCGAACATGCCTTTGCGCGGGCCTGCACGTCGAGATAACGGCCAATCAGCAGGAAGAAGAGAAGCGTCACGCTGGCGTCGAAATAGACGTGGCGCGCGTTCACGATGGTCTGCACGAGGCTCATCGTCGTCGCGAGGATGACAGCGAGCGCGATCGGCACATCCATGTTCATCGTTCCGGCGCGGAGCGCCTTCAACGCCGAACGGAAGAAGGGTTGTCCGGCATAGGCAATCGCCGGAAGCGCGATCAGGGCGGAGATCCAGTGGAAGAAGCTGCGGGTTGTCTCGTCCATGTCGGTGACGAGGCCGGACCAGACGGAGACCGAGACCAGCATGACGTTCGCCGCAGCGAAGCCTGCGACTCCGAGCGCCCTGAGCAGCGAGCGGCCCTCGCGTTCGTCCAGTGTGCCGAGAAGTTTCGGATCGAAGGGGACGGCGGTGAAGCCCGTCGCGGCGAGCTTCCGCAGGATGGCGTCCGCCCTGAGCGCGGCAGGATCCCAACGCACGGCAACGCGCTTCGTCGAAAGATTGGCGCGCGCATAGGAAACTCCCGAAAGATCCTTCAGTGCGCCTTCCACCTTGCGCAGGCACCCGGCGCAATGCATGCCGGCCACGACCAGGTCGAGGCGGGCTTCTCCATCCTGCGTCTCTCGCACGAAGAGATCAGGGTCGATCCCGGGCCTTTCCTCCGTGGCCGCCGCCTCAGTCATGTGTTCCCCCAGGCATGCGTGACGACACGCTTTTCGTCGACATAGGTTTCGCCCCGGGGGCCGGTCGCGGCGATACGTACCTGCCAGTTGCCGGTGCCGGCGAGGGAAAAGAGGCCTTCATAGGTGCCCGGCGCGGTTTCTCTCAGCATGCTGCGGCTGTCTTCGCCCGACACGACGGGACGCCAGAAAGTACCCCGCACCGACAGACCTTCGACCGGCCGTCCCTCTGAATCGGCGAATGTCACGCTGAGGACGGTGCTGTGTCCTTTTCCGGTTTCCGGCCCGGGAAGCACGCGCGTTTCGATTCCCGCGCTCCAGCCGAGCTCCTTCTGCGCTTCCATGCGCTCGATCACGTGGTTGTAGGCGCGGCCCTTCTGATAGGCTCCCTCTACTTCCACGCCATCGAATGTGGACAGGGCCCGGTAGACCATCAGGCCGTTGACCCCGAACACAATGGCGAAAAAGAGCACGAAACCTCCCAGCACGCGTCGGCCGGTGATCGTGCCGAAGCGGGTGGAGGGTCTGAAGTCGCTGTCGCCGGTGTTCATTGCTTGGGTCCGCGGAAGCTTGTCGACCTGGTCGCTATCTTGCCGGACTCGATGTCGGTCACGACGAAGGTCATGTCCGCTTCGCCGCCGTTGAGTGCGTCCAGGCGTTCGGACGGCAGACTGACGAAGAATCGGGCGTTGGCAAGCATGTCGGCTTCCACGACGATGGTTGTTTCGTCTTCGTTGCCAAGTGACGGCCGGGTCAGTATAGCGCCGTCCAGCCCTTCGAGCGAAATCCGGTAGGTGCGCGCCGAATGCTCCTTGTTGACGATCTTCACCTGATATCCGTTCCGGATCGAGCCGTCGGAAAGCGTCACGAAAAGAGGATTGCGGTCGGCCAGCACGCTGACGTCGAGCGTCGAGCGGTTGGCGAGCGCGACAACCATGATGGCGGCGACGAGAGCGAGGGCAGCCGCATAGAGAATGGTGCGAGGACGCACGATATCGAGACGCGGGCTCTCGCCCATGCGGCGGCGTTCCTGGTTGCGGAACGTATCATAGGCGATAAGGCCGCGTGGCCGTTCGACACGGTCCATGATCTCGTCGCAGGCGTCGATGCAGAGCGCACACTGGATGCATTCGAGCTGCATGCCGTCCCTGATATCGATGCCCATGGGGCAGGCGGCGACGCATTGCCCGCAGTCGATACAGTCACCCCGTCCCTCCCAGCTCGTGCCCTTCTTGTGGGGGCCGCGCGTTTCGCCGCGATCCTCCTTGTAGCTGACCAGAAGTGAATCTTCGTCGAACATCGCTCCCTGGATGCGCGGCCAGGGGCACATGTAGATGCAGACCTGTTCGCGGGCGATGCCGCCGAGCGTATAGGTCGTCGCCGTGAAGAGCCCAATGAAGAGATAGGCGGCGGCAGGCGCCTCGAAGGAGAGAAGCTCGCCCGCCAGTGTCGGTGCATCGGCGAAATAGAAGACCCAGGCGCCGCCTGTCGCCACGGCAATCAGGAGCCACACGAAGTGCTTCGCCGCTTTCCGGGCGAGTTTTCCCGCGCTCCAGGGCGACTTGTCGAGGCGGATGCGTTTTGCCCGGTCGCCCTCGATGAAACGTTCGACATGGATGAAGAGATCTGTCCAGACCGTTTGCGGGCAGGCGTAGCCGCACCAGACGCGACCCGCGATGCTCGTCACCAGAAAGAGACCGAGGGAGGCGAGGATCAGAAGTCCGGTGACGTAGTAGAATTCCTGCGGCCAGATTTCGAGGAAGAAGAAGTAAAAGCGCCGCGAGGGGAAATCGAGCAGCACTGCCTGGTCGGGAAGTCCAGGTCCCCGGTCCCAGCGCAGCCAGGGCGTCACGTAGTAGACCGCCAGCGTCACCACCATCACCAGCCATTTCAGGCGGCGGAAGATGCCGTGCACGAGCTTGGGATAGACCTTGACCCGGCTTGCATAGAGGGGCCGGTTCCTTTCCGAATTGACGGCGGTGTAGCGCTCGCCTTCGTCGCCATGCGGATCGGTATTGCCGTGCGTCGCCGCCTGCGCGGCTTCGCGCGCCAGACGTTCGAGGCTGGTAACGGTCTCGGTCATTCAGATACTCGAAATATTGACGGGCGGGATGCGCCGCACCCCGCCCGCCAAAACAGCAGTCGTGGTGCCTACTCGCCGCCGCCCAGTGTGTACACGTAGAGAGTCAGCGCGTTGATCGTGCCTTCATCAAGGCGTTCACCCCAAGCTGGCATGACGCCGCTGCGTCCGTTTGACACGGTTTCGACGATGGCCGCCTTGTCGCCGCCATAGAGCCAGATGGCATCGGTCAGGTCGGGTGCGCCGAGTTCCTGGTTGCCTTTGCCGGCCTCGCCGTGACAGGCGACGCACTGGCTCTGGAAAACATCCGCGCCCCGTGAGACCGCGTCGGCATTTTCACTGCGGCCCGACAGCGACAGGACATATTCGGCGACATCCGAGACTTCGGCGCGGCTCAGAATGCCGTCTCGGCCATAGGCCATCATGATGTTGACGCGCGTGTCGTCATCGGCGTCCCAGCGGATTCCGTGTTGGAGCGTCGTGTGAATGTCGTCGAGCGTGCCGCCCCAGAGCCATTCGTCGTCATTGAGATTCGGAAAACCCTTCGACCCTTGCGCGCCGGAGCCGTGACAGGGGGCACAGTTGTCGCCGAAGGCGGCCCGGCCGGCGCCAAGCGCGACTTCCATGAGGCCGGGATCGGCGGCAATTTCCTGAAGAGGTGTCGTCGCGACCTTCTGCATCGTGTCGGCTCGGCCTGCGGCGATCGCCTCTATTTCGCCCGAGACGACGTCGCGCTGTTCGTAGCCGATCACACCCTTGGTGTAGGTCCAGCCGTCGAGCGAGAGATAGGGCCAGGCCGGCATCACCACCCAGTAGACGGCGGCCCAGACGCAGGTCGCGTAGAAGGTGTAGATCCACCACTTCGGCAATGGATTGTTGAGTTCGCGGATACCGTCCCAGCTATGGCCGGTCGTCTCGACGCCGGTCACCTCGTCCTTGTGCTTTTCGCTCATTCTCCGGTCTCCGTATCCTTCTTTCCGCTGTCCTCGGGTTCCTTGTCCTCGAGAGGCAGCTTCGCCATGCGGTCGAATTTCTTCTTGTTCGACGGCCAGAGGGCATAAGCCAGCACGACGGCGAAGAGCACCACCATGAGGATCAGACCGCCCGTCCCGAACCAGGTTCTCACCAGCGAATAGGTCGTCTCGCTATCCAAGGCTCATGCTCCTATTGCGTGAAGTCGGTGTTCTCGTAGGCGTTGAAGTCCACGAGCGTGCCGAGCATCTGGAGATAGGCGACAAGAGCGTCGAGTTCGGAGATCGTCTTCGGGTTGCCGTCGAAGTCGCGGGCCACCGCTTTCGGATACCGCTGCATCAGGCCCTCCGTATCGGCGTCGGGTGTGGCCTGCGCCTCGAGATCGGCGCGGGCGTTCTCGATCTCTTCGTCCGAGTAAGGCACACCGGCGGCGGCAAGCGCTCTCAACCCGCCTTCGATGTTGCGGTAGTCGAGTGGCGTCTGCGCGAGGAAGGGGTAGCCCGGCATGACGGATTCCGGCACCACGGCGCGCGGATCTTCCATGTGCAGCCTGTGCCATTCATCGGAGTACTTGCCGCCGACACGGGCGAGGTCGGGGCCTGTGCGCTTCGACCCCCACTGGAAGGGATGGTCGTACTTGCTTTCGGCCGCCAGGGAGTAGTGCCCGTAGCGTTCCACTTCCGAGCGAAGCGAACGCACCATCTGGCTGTGGCAGTTGTAGCAGCCTTCGCGGATATAGATGTTGCGGCCCGCAAGTTCGAGCGGGCTGTAGGGGCGCACACCCTTCACGTCCTCGATCGTGCTCTTGATCAGGAAGGTCGGCACGATCTCGACGAGGCCGCCGATGGCGACGACGATGAGCGTCAGGACGAGCAGAAGGATCGAATTCTTCTCGATCGTCGCGTGGGAAAACTTCTTTGCCATGATCCAGCTCCTCACTCGGCCGGTTGCAGCGTGGCGCCGGCGGGCGCTGAGGCGGGAAGGGGCTCGCTCTCGCGGACGCGGCCCTTGATGGTCATCCAGCAGTTGTAGACCATGATCAGGGCACCGGTGAGGAAGAGCACGCCGCCCAGCGCACGGATGACGTAGAAGGGATGCATCGCCTCGACCGTTTCCGCGAAGGAATATTCGAGGAAGCCCTGTGCGTCATAGGCCCGCCACATCAGCCCTTGCAGGATGCCCGACACCCACATCGCCGTGATGTAGAGCACGATGCCGATGGTCGCGATCCAGAAGTGCCAGCTGACCAGCGCGAGCGAGTAAAGCCGCTCGCGCTTCCACAGCCAGGGAATCATGCAATAGATCGCGCCAAAGGAAATGAAGCCGACCCAGCCGAGTGCACCGGAATGCACGTGTCCGATGGTCCAGTCGGTGTAGTGGGAAAGCGAGTTCACCGCCTTCACCGACATCACCGGGCCTTCGAAGGTCGACATGCCGTAGAAGGCGACCGAGACGACGAGCATGCGGATAACGGGGTCCGTGCGCAGCTTGTCCCAGGCGCCCGACAGCGTCATCAGGCCGTTGATCATGCCGCCCCAGGACGGCATCCACAGCATGATCGAGAAAGTCATGCCGAGGGTCTGCGCCCAGTCGGGCAGCGCCGTGAAGTGCAGGTGATGCGGGCCTGCCCAGATATAGATGAAGATCAGCGACCAGAAATGGACGATGGACAGCCGGTAGGAATAGACCGGCCTCTCGGCGCGCTTCGGGATGAAGTAGTACATCATGCCGAGGAAGCCCGCCGTCAGGAAAAAGCCCACGGCGTTGTGGCCGTACCACCACTGGATCAGCGCGTCCTGCACGCCGGGGAAGAGCGCGTAGCTCTTCGACGAGGTCCAGGTCTCCGGGATCGCGAGGTTGTTGCCGATGTGGAGCATCGCGATCGTCACGATGAAGGCGAGGTAGAACCAGTTCGCCACGTAGATGTGCGGTTCCTTGCGCTTCGCGAGCGTCGCCAGGAAGACGATCAGGTAGACCACCCAGACGATGGTGAGCCAGATATCGGCGTACCATTCGGGTTCGGCATATTCCTTCGACTGGGTCACGCCCATCAGGTAGCCGGTTGCCGCGATCACGATGAAGAGCTGGTAGCCCCAGAAGACGAACCAGGGTGCGATGTCGCCCGCGAGCCGTGTGCGCGAGGTCCGCTGCACCACGTAGAACGAGGTTGCGATGAGCGCGTTGCCGCCGAAGGCGAAGATCACCGCCGAGGTATGAAGCGGCCGAAGGCGTCCGAAATTCGTGAAGGCGGTGTCGAGGTTCAGGAACGGAAAGGCGAGCTGGAAGGCGATCACCACGCCGACTAGAAAGCCCGCCACGCCCCAGAAGAGCGTCGCGATGGCGCCGGCCTTGACCACGCCGTCGCTGTAGCCGGCGCCGTCATCCGTCACCTGGCCGTGGGTCACGTTGAAGTGGCGCTGTCCGAGCGCCATGACGCCCGCCAGGAAGGCGAAGACGAAGAACCATGCATGAACAGCCATGGGCGCGTCCTGCGCCTTGGCCGCGACGGCGATGAAGAGAATTGCCCCGGCGATGAGCGCCCCTGCGACGGCCCATGCAGCAGACGTCATCGTGCCGGGAGGAGTTGCACCCGGCGCGCTTGAAACCGCCATATCCCAATATCCTTATATGCGTTGCCTTCATACTGGGAATGGCGGGACCCCGTTCGTTTGCTGCTCCGGCCCCCGATTCACCACCAGCGCTATAACCTTAGCACTTGTGCGGATAAGGCGGTACCGGCCAGCTTGCCGCGCTGCAAAATGTCACATCCAGAGTCACACCAGCGATCTCGTTCAGCTTCTGAGAATGGCTTTCCGGAAACGTGCAAGGGCGACAAAGAAGAAGGTCGCGCCGATCCCGGCCAGCACGGCAAGTTGCGGCCAGACGATGGAAGGCCCCGCGCCCCGATAGAGGATGGCCTGCGAAAACGCCACGAAATGCGTGGAGGGCGATAGCTGCATCGTGTTCTGCAGCCACACCGGCATGCTTTCGAGTGGCGTCGAAGAACCCGACAGAAGCTGCATCAGAATGAGAACGGGCATCACCAGCAACCCGTATTGCGCCATGGAGCCGGTGAAAGTCGCGAGCAGGATGCCGAGCGCCGTCACGGAGAACTGGTAGAGCAGGGCGCCTGCGATGAAGAGGGCGAGTGAGCCCGATGTACGAACGCCGAGAACGCCCTGCACCATGAAGATCAGCGAGAGCGTTGCCGCCAGGACGATTACGAGCCCGTTCGCCCAGAGTTTGGAGGACATGATCTCGATGGCTGTCACGGGCATGACGAGCAGATGCTCCAGCGTGCCGTGTTCGCGCTCGCGGATCAGCGCCGCGCCGGCGAGGATTACGGAGAGAAGCGTGATGTTGTTGATGACTTCCATCACGGCCGTGAAGGGTACGGAGTCGAGATTGGGATTGAAGAGCGCCCGCGCGATCAGATCTGCCTCGGCAGGCGTTTCCCTGCCGCTCGAGGAAAGAGCCCGGCTGACTTCCTGCGTCACAATGGACTGGATGTAGCCTGCGCCGTTGCCCGCCATGGACATGGCGGTCGCGTCCACATTGAGTTGCAGTGTCGGCCGGTGACCCGACAGGAGATCGCTCTCGAAATGCGGGGGGATGTCGAGGATGAAGGTGTAGCGCCCCTTGTCCAGCGCTTCGCCCGCCTTGTCCGCATCGATGGTTACGGCGTTCTTGAAGTAGGGCGGCAGCAGGGCGGAGGCGATTTCGCGGGACAGTGGCGAACGGTCCTCGTCGATGATTGCGACGGAGGCGTTTGCGACTTCGAACTTCACGCCGGTTGCGACTTCATAGATGCCCCAGGAGAAGGCGTAGACGATCAGGAACACAAGCACGGGATCGGAGCGCAGCGAGCGCAGTTCCTTGATGCCGAGGCGATAGATGTTGAGCCCGGTGCGGCGGAAGGAGGCAAGCCGTTCCCGCATCTCACTTCTCCTGCTTGCGCAGAGCGGCGCGCGCCAACGCGAGGAGGACGACGCAGAAGGCAAGAAGCGCGGCGTGGTTCTGCCACAGATCGGCGAAACCGAGGCCCTTTGTGACGGCGCCGGAGCTCACCTGCTGGAACCAGGATGAGGGAAAGAGCTTGCCCATGTATTGCGACGCGCCGTCGAGGCTCGAGACGGGCGTCAGCATGCCGGAGAAGTTCACCGTCGGCGTCATGGCGACGATCGCGGTGGCGAAGAGGGCGGCGATCTGAGTTTTCACGAAAGACGAAATGACGAGACCAAATGCCGTCGAGGCGAAAACGTAGAGGGCGCCGCCGAGGAGCAGCGCCGTCAGCGATCCCGTCACGGGTACCCGAAACAGGAAGAGACCCATCAACAGCAATGTCAGGAAACTCGCGAAGGCGAGCGCCACGTAGGGAAGCTGCTTGCCGAGCAGAAATTCCAGCCGTGTTACCGGCGTGGCGCGGAAATTCGCGATGGAGCCCATTTCCTTTTCGCGCACCACGCCAACCGCGGTCATGATGGACGGGATCAGCATCATCAGCAGCATGTAGGCGCCGGGCACGATGGCGAAGACACTCTTGAATGCCTGGTTGAAGAGAAAGCGCGTCTCGATGCTGAACGGTGCGTCTGCCGCCCGGGGCAGGGGTTGCATGGCATGCAGACCCTCAGCATACTGAGCGACGATCGCTTCGCCATAGGCAAGGGCCGTCTCGGCGCGGAACGGATTGGAACCGTTCACCAGCAGGGAGATTTCGGGCGCGTCACCGGCGAGAAGATCGCGCCCGTATCCTTCCGGAATTTCGATGGCGAGCGTGATATCCCCGCTTTTCAGCCGCCTGTAGCGTTCGGACGCACTTTCGATCTCTGGCATTTCCTCGAAATAACGCGACCCCTCGAAGCCCTGCAGCAGCGTCCGGCTTTCAAGCGAACGGTCCTGATCGAAGGCCGCATAGGGAATGTTCTCGACATCGAAGGAAATGCCGTAGCCAAGCGTGACAAGCAGGATAAGCGGTCCGAGAAGCGCGAAGGAAAGACGCACCGGATCGCGCATCAGTTCTGTCGTTTCCCGCCGGGCATAGGCCCACAGACGGCGTTTGCTGAAGAAGCGGCGGTGCGGTTCGGGCGCCGTTTCGCCCGAGGTGCCCGGAAGCGCATCCGCTCGCGGCGCTGTCTCTTCCTCGAATTCGGGCAGCCCCGCCGCTTCGCGCAGATAGTCGACGAAAGCCTCTTCCAGCGTCGTCTCGCCGCGTTCTGCCGACAGCGTGTGCGGCTCGCCGACGGCGAGCACGCGGCCCGCATGCATCAGCGAGACGCGGTCGCATCGCTCGGCTTCGTTCATGAAGTGCGTCGAGATGAAGATCGTGACGCCCCGCTTGCGCGAGAGGTCGATCAGATATTGCCAGAACTGATCGCGCGCAATCGGGTCGACGCCCGACGTCGGCTCGTCGAGGATCAGGATTTCGGGATCGTGGATGACCGCGACGGCGAGTTGCAGGCGCTGACGGATGCCGAGCGGCAGGTCGCCGGGTCTTGCGTGTTCGTCGTCCTTCAGGTCGAAGCTCTCGAGCATCTCCGCGACCCGCGCCGTGCGGCGGGCGGCAGGCAGGTGGAAGAGCTCGGCGTGCAGTTCGAGATTCTGGCGGACGGTCAGTTCTTCGTAGAGCGAAAAGCTCTGCGACATGTAGCCGACGCGCCGTCGCGTCGTCATGTCACGCGCATCGAGCGGCTTGCCGAAGAGCTTCGCCGTGCCTTCGCTGACGGGCAGAAGGCCGGTCAGCATCTTCATCGTTGTCGTCTTGCCGCACCCGTTCGAGCCCAGAAAGCCGAAGATCTCGCCGCGCCCGATGCGGAAGCTCACATGGTCGACCGCCACGAAATCGCCGAAGCGGCGGGTGAGGTTCGTCGCCTCGATCGCAGGTTCATCGCCGCCGCCGCTGCGCGGCGGCACATGCACGGGCTTGTGGCGCGCTCTCTTCTCCTCGGGCAACAGCCCGATAAAGGCAGCTTCGAGCGAACCCTTGCCTGCGGCTTCCCGCACTTCGCCGGGTGTGCCGGTGGCAAGCACATGGCCCTCATCCATCGCCGCGAGCCAGTCGAAACGTTCTGCTTCTTCCATGTAGGCGGTGGCGACAAGCACGCTCATCTGCGGCCGCCTCGCGCGAATGGTGTCGATCAGTTCCCAGAACTGGCGGCGGGACAGCGGATCGACGCCGGTGGTCGGTTCGTCGAGGATCAGAAGGTCGGGATCGTGGATCAACGCGCAGCAGAGCCCGAGCTTCTGCTTCATGCCGCCCGACAGCGCGCCGACCGCACGGTCGGGAAAGGGGGCGAGGCCCGTCGCCGTCAGAAGTTCGGCGATCCGCTTCTGTCGGGCATGGTCGCCAAGGCCGAAGAGCCGCCCGAAGAAGTCGAGGTTCTCCTTCACGCTGAGGGTCGGATAGAGGTTCTTGCCGAGGCCTTGCGGCATGTAGGCAATGCGGGTGTGACAGCGGCTGCGATGCGCGGGGTCGCGCATGTCTCCCCCGAGGACCGTCACCTCGCCCGCCTGGATGCGCCGGACACCTGCGAGAAGGCCGAGAAGCGTCGATTTGCCCACGCCGTCCGGGCCTATCAGCCCGGCCATGCAGCCGCCCGGAATGTCGAGCGTCACATTGTCGAGCGCGACCGTGTCGCCGTAGCGATGGGTCAGCGCGCCGACCTGCGCGGCGCTTGCGGGGCTCGCCGGGACCCCGCTCATTCCCCGCTGCCGCTGCCGTCCGCGGCCTTGCGGGGCTGCGCAATCGGCGGAAGGCTGACGGCGAGGCTGTCGGGCCATTCGGTCCCTGAAAGGGTGCGGACATAGCCGACGCCCCGCACGCCCGTCTTCACGCGGGCCTCAACGCGGGCCAGCAGATCGGGATCGATGCTGAGTTTGACGCGGAACATGAGATTTTCGCGTTCCTCGCGCGTTTCCACGGCCTTCGGCGTGAACTGCGCGTCGGCGGCGACGAAGCTCACGCGGGCGGGAATCACGTAGTCGGGGATGGGATCCAGCACCAGCCGCGCCTCGTCGCCGAGAGCGAGACGGCCCGCCTCGGCGGCAGGCAGGAATATCGTCATGTAGACATCCGACAGGTCGAGCAGGGTGAGGATGCGGCCGCCGGCGGCCAGCACTTCGCCGGGCTCGGCAAGGCGATACTGGACGCGGCCCGAGCGCGGGGCCTTCAGCACCGTGTCGTCCAGCATGTCCTGAAGGCGGGCGAGGTTGGCCTTGGCGGATTCGATCGCCGCTTCCGCCTCGGCCTTGCTCGCTTCCGCCGTCGTGACGGCAGCTTGAGCGGTGCGAAGCCGGGCACGGCGCTGGTCGAGCTGTTCGGCGGGGATGTGCCCCCGTTCGCTCAACCGTTCGGCGCGGACGAATTCGTTGCGGGCAAGCTCCAGCTCGGCTTCACGCTGCACGATCAGCGCCTTGGCCTGGGCGAGTTTCTGCTCGGCGCGGCGGATGTCGGCGGTGGCAGCGGCAACTTCCGCCTTTATCTGGGCATCGTCCATCCAGGCGAGAACCTGCCCGGCGGTCACGAAATCTCCCTCATCCACCCGGATTTCGTCCACGCGGCCTGCAAATTTGGTGGCCACGTCGACCTGCTCGGCCTCGATCCTCCCGTTCGACATGGCGATGCCTTCGGGCGAGCCGGGAGACAGGATCGCAAACCAGTAATAGAGGCCGGCCGCGGCGATCGCGACGATGGCAAAAACGGCCAGAAGGCTCTTCCGGCCATCGGTCAGTCGCTCGAACCAGGACGGCATGAAATCCCTCTTTTGACGAGACTTTTACCTTATAGCGCCCTTTCGAACCATTCTTCGTGAGGCATGAGGGCGCATGGCGCGTGAAACAAATGTCGAATACGGAGCGCTGCGCCACATTAACCAAAAGTAATGCGGTGCATTTTTGTCGCGCTTGCCCGGCCTCATGTATGGATGCATGCAGATTCATTGTTTCCCAGTAGAGCAGGCATATTGTTCAATCGTTTTGTCGACGATTAGGCTGTGCCAAAGCGACATGACGTGATAATTGAGACCGCCCGTCAGGGTGGTCCGATTGCGAATTTCGCTGAAAGGCGCTATTCCCGCCTCCGCCAGCAACGGTTGGAAAGGCGGGTTGGGGTTGCGCTCCGACGTGCCGCAATCGGCTGAACAATAAAATGGTGCTGACGGCGAAAGCCCTGCAGCGCCGGTATCGGTGGGAACGAGACCGAACGGCCGTCCCGCCGGTGCACTAACCAAGAAGAAGAGCACAAGCTCCCGCCGTCGTATGGAAGCCTTGGAAGCACTCTCTTGCAAAGGAGTGCCGATCCCACGGGGAGGTTATTTTGCAGCGTATTGAAAATCTCGTGTTCGGCCTGCGCTCGGTGATCCTGCTGTCGTTGCTGGTCTTCACCATCATCATGGGCTACTTCGCCTCGCAGCTGCGCATGGACGCCGGCTTCACGAAGATGCTCCCGATCGGCCATTCCTATATCGAAACCTTCTTCGAATATTCGGAAAGCTTCGGTGGCGGTAATCGCATCCTTGTCGTTCTCGAGAACAAGGAAGGCGATATCTTCCAGAAGGACTTCCTCTACAAGCTCAACGACATCACGCAGGACCTCTTCTACATTCCCGGCGTCGCGCGCCACACGGTGACCTCGCTCTGGACGCCGAACACGCGCTTCATCGCCGTGACCGAAGAAGGGCTCGAGGCGGGCGACGTCATTCCGGCGAACTTCGCGGGCACGGAAGAGGACATCGACACCGTCCTCCAGAATACGCTGCGTGCCGACCTCGTGGGACGTCTTGTTTCAACGGACTTCCAGGGCGCGATGATCCGCGCCGAGCTGCTCGACTTCAATCCGGAAACGCAGCAGCGCCTCGACTATTTCGAGGTCGCGCGCAAGCTGGAAACCGAGCTTCGCGACAAGTACGTCACCGACACGACCGACGTGAAGATTGTCGGTTTCGCCAAGCTCACGGGCGACATCGCCGACGGCGCCTCTTCCGTGGTTTTCTTCTTCTCTCTCGCCTTCGTCCTGACCTGTTTTGCGATGTGGCTCTACTGCCGCTCGTGGATTCTCACAGCGGTGACGGTCGGCGCTTCGCTCTGCTCGCTTGTCTGGCAATTCGGCCTTCTGCACATGCTCGGTTTCGGTCTCGATCCGCTGGGCGTGCTGGTGCCGTTCCTCGTCTTCGCCATCGGCGTCAGCCATGGTGTGCAGCAGATCAACATGGTCGGCGCGGAAATGGCGGCCGGCCTCGACAGGAACAAGGCGGCGCGCGCCACCTTCACCTTCCTGTTCCGTCCGGGCGTCGTTGCCCTGCTGACCACGCTGGCCGGTTTCGCCACGCTCTACATCATCCCGATCGGCATGATTCAGGAACTGGCGATCACCGCCTCGATCGGTCTCGGCTTCAAGATCATCTCGAACCTCATCATGCTCCCGCTGCTCGTCTCCTATGTGGCGCCGAATGAAGAGGAATACGGTGCCAAGGTGCGCAGCGCGATGGATTCCCGCGCCAAGCTCTGGCCCGCGCTTTCGAAGATTGCGACGCCCGCCATCGCCTTTCCGTTCGTCGGGGCCTGCTTCATTCTCGCGATGGTCGGTCTCTACGAGGCCCGCGACAAGCAGATCGGCGACGTTCACGCGGGCGCCGGCGAGCTCTGGCCGGATGCGCGTTACAATCAGGACAGCCGTTACATCGCGGACAAGTTCGCTCTCGGCCTCAATGTTCTCACCGTGATCGTCGAATCGGACAGCGTCGTCTGCATCGACTACGGCAAGATGCACTATCTCGAGAAGTTCAGCTGGCACATGCGCAATGTGGACGGCGTGCAGTCGGTCATCAGCCTTCCGGTGCTCGCGCGCAAGATCAACAGCATGTGGCAGGAAGGCAATCCGAAGTGGCAGAACCTGCCGCGCAATCCGGCAGCCCTCGCACAGGCGACGTCCAGCATCTCGAGTTCGTCGGGCATCGTGAATACGGACTGCTCCACCGCCGCCATCGCCATCTTCATCAAGGATACGAAGGCCAAGACGGTGAAGCATGTCGTGGCCGAGCTCGAGCAGCACATGGCCGAGAACCCGTATCCGGGCATCAATCTGCGGATCGGCACGGGTAACGTTCCCATCGTCGCGGCGACGAACGAGATCGTGCACAAATCCGAGCTGCCGATGCTGCTCTATGTGTATGCCGTCATCATGACGCTGGTGATCATCACCTATCGCGAGTGGCGCGGCGCGCTCTGCTGCGTGCTTCCGCTCATCCTCGCGACGATCATCGGTGACTGGTTCCTGACCGCCTTCGGCGTCGGCCTCAAGATCTCGACGCTGCCGGTGCTCGCCATCGCGGTCGGTATCGGCGTCGACTACGGCATCTACGAATACAACCGCATGCAGCGCTACATGCGCATGGGCAAGACGCCGCACGAAGCCTATCTGCAGGCGCTCTACGACGTTGGCTCGGCGACCATGTTCACGGGTCTCACGCTCGCCGTCGGCGTCAGCACCTGGGCCTTCTCCGCTCTGAAGTTCCAGGCGGACATGGGTCTTCTCCTCACCTTCATGTTCATCGTCAACATGCTCGGTGCGGTGACGCTGCTGCCGGCGCTCGTTGCGGTCTTCGAATACATCTGGCCGCTGAAGCGCAAGCCGCTGTCGGAAGAAGAAGCCCGCGCGGTGATGCGCGGCCACTAACGGCTCACCGGTTTTCCGGAAGACGAAAGGGCGGCCCTCCTTCGGAGGTGCCGCCCTTTCTCTTTTTGGCCGCTGCGGATGAGGGAGTCCGCGTCCCGCGGCCTGAGGATTTCAGTCGCCCGGTTGCGCCGCCGCGCCGCCGAGGCGTTCTTTGCTTCTCTCCTGCGTGTCGAGTTCGCGTGGCGCCAGCAGGTAGTACATGGCGGGCGTCACGAGACGGGAGAGCACGGTGGAGGAGATGAGCCCGCCGATGATGACGAAGGCGAGCGGCGAATAGAGGCCCGAGCCCTGCATCGCGAGCGGCGTCAGACCGCCGATGGCGGTGAGCGAGGTCAGCAGCACCGGCAGGAAGCGGATTTCGCCAGCCCGCTCCACGGCTTCGCGCAACTCGACGCCGTCGCGCCGGAGCTGGTTCGTGAAGTCGACGAGCAGGATCGAACTCTTGATCTCGATGCCGATCAGCGCCACGAAGCCGATCACCGCCGTGAAGGAGAGCGAGTAGCCCGACACGAAAAGCCCGAGCAGACCGCCGACGATGCCGAGCGGGATCACACCCGCCACGACGAAGGTCGTGCGGAAGGCGCGGAACTCCAGGATGAGCACGCCGATAATGCCGAAGATCGCGATCAGGATGGCATTGCCGAGGCCGGAAAAACCTTCCTGCCGCGCCTCGATCTCGCCGCCCGCGCGGAATTCGTAGCCCGGCGGGCGCGGCAGTTCCGCGATTCGCTCGAAGACCTCGTTCGTCACCTTTTCCGTGTTGTAGCCGGTCTGCGTGTAGGCGGTGACGGTGACGAGGCGCTGGCGGTCGAAGCGGTCGATGCGCGCGGGCGCCGTTTCGAGGTAGGGGTCCGACAACTGGTTCAGAGGGATCGAGGCGCCGCTCGATGTCGGCACATAGATCTCCTGCAACGCCTCGACGGCATGATGCCGGTCGAGCGGCAGGCGCGTGACGACCGGAAATTCGTCGCCATCCGTTTCGCGGAAGGCGCCCACCGTCTCGCCGACGATGGCGAGACGCACCGTGCGGTCGATCTCGCCCGGCGGCACGCCGAGCAAGCCCGCCTTCTCCGTGTTGATGCCGAGATTGTAGTCGGTGCGCTCGAGGCGGACCGGGTTCACGACGTCGCGGGTGCCCTCGACATTTTCCAGCAGGCGGGTCACTTCTGCGGCAAGGTCCTTCAGGATCGCGAGATCGGGCCCGAAGATGCGCACCGCGATCGGCGCTTCGATCGGCGGCCCGTTCTTGAACGTGCGAAGCACGATCTGCGCGCCGGGATATTTCTTGAACTCCGCGCGCAACTCGTCCTGCAGGACAGGCGTGCGCTCCTTGTCGAACTCCGCCATCTGCGCGAAGGCTTCCGCCTTGTTCGCGCGCTGCTCGCGGGCGCTCTCGTTGTAGAAGATCTGCGGATTGGAGCGGCCGAGATTGCCCATCACCCAGTCGATCTCGGGCCGCTCGCGCAGGCGCTCCGTGACATAGTCGAGCGCCTTGCCGGTCTCCTCGATGCTGGTGCCCTGCGGCGTTTCGATCTGCACGAGGAATTGGCGGCTGTCGGCCGGCGGGAACAGGCTGAAGCCGATCACCGGGATCAGGCTGAAGCTCGCGAAGCAGAGCGCCATTGCGCCGATCACGGTCGTGCGCGGCCAGGTCAGCGCCAGATGCAGCAAGGGCCGGTAGAAGGTGTGGATGCCGCGCATGATGACGCGGAGGAAGATGTTGCCTTCGGGATGCGCCTTGTCGCTCAGCAACCGGCTCGCGAGAAAGGGAATGATCGTCAGCGCGATGCCGAGCGAGGCCGTCACCGTGAAGAGGACGGAGACGGGCAGCGAGCGCGTGAACTTGCCGGCCCCTCCCGGCAGGAAGAGCAGCGGCAGGAAGGCGAGAATGAGCGCCGCCGTGCAGCCGACGACCGCGAGCGAGATCTGCGAGGTCGCGGCGATGGCCGCCTCGTAGCGTTTCTTTCCTTCGCGCAGGTGCCGTTCGATGTTTTCCACGACGACGATGGAATCGTCCACCAGCAGGCCGAGCGAGAGCACGAGGCCCGCAATCGAGAGCTGGTTCAGCGAAAAGCCCGTCACGTTGAGGAGTGCGATGCCGACCGCGAGCGAAAGCGGGATCGACACCATGACGATGGCGGCAGCCCGCAGCCCGAGCGGCAGCAGCGTGATGCTGACGAGACTGACGGCAATCGCAAAGTCGATATAGAGGCGGTTCAGCCGGCTCGCGACCGAGACCGTCTGGTCGAAGGCGCGCTCCATGCGCACATCGGCAGGCAGGCGGTGTTCGAATTCGTCCAGCACCTCGTAGATGCCCTCGCGCACCTCGAAGACGTTCTGCGCCTCCTCCTGGTTCGCCGGCACGACGGCCGCGCGTTCGCCCTTCTACCCGCCGCCCTAGGTCCCCTCCCCGCGCGCCCCCCCCACCCCCGCCACCCCGCGGACTCCCACCCCCTTGCCCCCGACACTGCCCACCCCCCTCCCGCCGATCCCCTCCCTGCCGTCTAGCCCCCC
>CAJXOU010000008.1 GCA_913057645.1 uncultured Rhodobiaceae bacterium
TGCGGCAGTGTGACGTGTGGAGGATGGTGAGTTAGCGGAGGGCATGCAGATGCGTGGTTTCGGGGCCGAGGAGGGACTGAGATTCGTGCGATGTACAGTGACGGGCGCGGACGAGGTCAAGACAGCCGGGTTACAGATGGGCGGCGGGTGACGCGGGTTCGATGAAAGCGGTCAGGCGGTGGAACCCGGCAGCGGCAAGCCAGGCATCATCGCCAGGGGGGGGCCGATTCCCGTTGGCTACTACAAGGATCCGGAAAAGACCGCCAAGACATTCAAGACCATTGGCGGCGAACGCTATTCCATTCCCGGCGATTGGTGCGTTGTGGAAAAGGACGGCAGCCTGACATTGCTGGGACGCGGCAGCGTCTGCATCAACACGGCGGGCGAGAAGGTCTACCCGGAGGAGATCGAGGAAGTTCTGAAGACGCACCCGTCCGTGGAGGACGCACTCGTTGTCGGCGTGCCCGATCAGAAATGGGGTCAGGCGGTCACCGGCATCGTCACGCTGGCGAACGGCGCGAAGTTTGACGAAGAGGATTTGCGCAAGCACGTCCGCTCGCACCTCGCTGGCTACAAAACGCCCAAGCGCATTCTGGTGGGTGCCGCGCCTCTTCGCGCGCCGAACGGCAAGGCCGACTACAAGAGCGTTACCGATTTCGCGAAACGCGAGCTTGGGGTTGCCTAGACGACGGTTTAAGTGACGGAGGCGGCGCGCGGCACTCGCAACGGGAGGACTACATGGGACGGGTAGACGGGAAAATCGCCTTTGTGACGGGCGGCGCCAACGGCATGGGGCGTTCTCACGCCTTGCTGCTTGCGCGCGAAGGCGCAACGCTGATCGTGACCGACATGGACGAGAAGGGCGGCAACGCCGTGGTCGAGGAGATTAACGATCACGGTGGGCAGGCGCGATTTTTCAGGCACGATGTGTCGAGCGTCTCGGATTGGGAACGGATTTCACAGCAGGCGAAGTCCACTTTCGGACGCGTCGACATCCTCGTGAACAATGCCGGTATTCTCGTTTTTTCTGCTGTGCAGGACACCTCGAATGAAGACTTCGCACGTGTTCTCGACGTCAATGTAAAAAGCGTATTCTATGGCACGAAATATATATTACCCGCGATGAAGGCGGCTGGCGGCGGTTCGATCGTCAATATTTCCTCGATCTACGGACTGATCGGTGCGCCCGCCACGGCGGCGTATCAGGCATCGAAGGGCGCCGTTCGCTTGCTGACGAAATCGACGGCTGTGGATTATGCGCCTTTCAAGATTCGCGTGAATTCCGTGCACCCCGGAATCATCCGCACGAATATGACAAAGGATCTTCTCAGCGATGCGGATGTCGCCAAACAGGTCTTGAGCGCCACGCTTATTGGTCGGCCGGCCGAACCCGTCGAGGTTTCCTATGCGGTCCTGTTTTTGGCATCCGACGAGTCGTCCTACATGACCGGCTCCGAGGTTGTCGTCGACGGAGGCTACACGACCATGTGACGCATTGCGATGCGATGGACTCTGAATGCATTGAAGGTCGAAGCTGGTTTGTCGCTGAAACGCGGAGGAAGTTCGATGAAGAACGAGAAATTGCGCGAGAAAATCGGGCTGCGGAAAGTCGAAAAAGCCGATTGCCGTCCGATTTCATCGACGTCGAGCACGGTCTTGTCGACCGCAAGATTTTTACGGTTTTCAATGCGAGGTTTATCCGGGCGGCGATCCGCGACAAGCTGCAAGAAGGCGCTATCGCCGTCGAAGAGGCGACGGCCGATTTGCGCAAGCAGCGCGGCGTCACCTTGCGCAGCACGCTGGACCGGCACACCAACGATCACATGGTCTCGTTTTACATGGCAACACCATCCGGCTTCGAAGTCGAGTTCGGCACCGGCGCCCGCACGGTCGATGACAAGGATTGGAGTGTGGTGTCGCGCGAAAAGATAAGTACTTGGAGCCACGTGCCAGGGGCCTGACGGGGTGGAGAGACAATCGCGTGCCGGTCTCGTGGCCGGCCAAACGGCGAGGAAGGAAGCGCTATGTGTACATCCGCTGTGAGCAACCCATTCGATCGCATTCGCCACGGGCTCGATTCATGGCTTGTCGAGGACACGTCGACCGGGCGCTTCATGCTCGACCGCGCCATATTCACCGATCCCGAGTTGTTCGATCTTGAGATGAAGCACATCTTCGAGCGCAACTGGGTGTTTCTCGCCCATGAAAGCCAGCTCGCCAACGAAAGCGCCTTTCTGACCCTGACAATCGGTCGTCAACCTGTGCTTCTGACCCGGAACCGGTCGGGCGAATTGAAATGCTTTATAAATGCATGCACGCATCGCGGCGCGCGGCTGTGCCGGGAAAAACGGGGCAGGCGAGCGACATTCACATGCCCGTTTCACGGCTGGACGTTCAGCAACGATGGCGCGCTGCTGAATGTCACAGACGAGGAAAATGGCGCATATCCGGAACATTTCGACCGGAGCGATCTGGGTCTCCGCGAAGTCGGACGCCTGGAATCCTACAAGGGATTCGTTTTCGCCAGCCTTTCAGAGGACGTGCCACCGCTGAGCGATTACCTTGCGGGTACGAAGACCTTCATCGATCTCATGGTGGATCAGTCGCCGGAAGGGAAGCTTGAAATCATCCGCGGGGTCGGGCGGTATACCTATCGCGGCAACTGGAAGATGCAGACCGAGAACGGTCTCGACGGGTATCACGTGCCGACCGTGCATTCCAACTACCTGTTGACCGTCGCAAACCGAATGACGGGCGGTTCAACGAACACCACCAAGAGCGCAAACGTATCCGCGTGGATGAAGACGGATCAGGGCGGTTTTTTCTCATTCGATCACGGACACGCTTTGATCTGGAACGCGTCGGCCAGTTCTGCCTCCCGGCCCAATTTTGAGTTTGTCGACCAGTACAAGCGGAAATTCGGCGAGGAGCGCTCCCGCTGGATGACCGAAACCACACGAAATCTTCTTTTGTTTCCGAATGTGTTCCTGATGGATCAGGTCAGCACACAAGTCCGTATCGTGCGTCCGATCTCGGTCGATGAAACGGAAATAACGACATATTGCATCGCGCCGGTTGGAGAAAGTGCGCGGGCGCGGGCGATGCGCATTCGACAGTATGAGGATTTCTTCAATGCCAGCGGCATGGCCACGCCCGACGACTTGACGGAGTTCAACAATTGCCAGATCGCGTATGGCCGCGATGGTGGTCGCTATAACGATTTGTCGCGCGGGGCAACGAGAAGCGTTCAAGGGTCGGGGAAGTTTGGCAAGGGGCTCAACATCGACGCGACCATGAGCAGCATCAATGTCGCCGATGAAGGACTTTTCGTCACCATGCACAAGGAGTGGATCGAGCGGATGAAACACGCGATCGCGCAGGAGCGGGCGGAAGCGTCCCTCACTCGCGAAAACGATCGTTCGAGGGCCGCAGAATGACGAGCGGCGAACGATGCTGGATTTCGGTGCAGCGGTTTCTTGGCAGGGAAGCGCTTTGCCTCGATGAGCGGAAATGGGATGATTGGCTGGCGCTTTATCGCGAGGACGCCGAATACTGGTTGCCGGCATGGGACGATGATGGGGAACTCACGGTCGATCCGCAGAGCGAAATCTCGCTGATTTACTATCCAAGCCGTGCCGGTCTGGAGGATCGCATCTACCGCATTCGATCGCGCCGGTCATCCGCGACGATGCCGCTCATGCGGACCTGCCACATGTTTACGCTGCTTTCCGTCGAGGGACGGGAAGGTGGCGTCCGTGCGCGAACTTCCTGGACGGTTCAGTCGGTTCGCGAGGATCGAACCCTCGCCTACTACGGATGGGCGGAATACGATCTGGCGGAGCACGGCGATACCTGGCTTATCGCCCGGAAGAAGACCGTCGTTCTGAACGACGTCGCCGACACGATGATCGATGTCTACAACGTCTGAGGACAGCAGGACGTGAACAGCAAGCAAGCGCGACCCATTGTCGGCACGATGATCGGAGATCCGGCAGGGGTCGGTCCCGAGGTGATTGCCCGCGCCCTCGCGACTGGCCATGTGCATGAGCTGTCCATTCCCGTCCTGATCGGCAGCGCGGCGGCAATGGAGCGCGCCGTGGAAATCACCGGCGTGTCGTGCAGCGTGCGGGTGACCCGATCGATCGACGATCTGAGCGACGACCCTGCTATCGTCGACATCATCGATTCAGGCGCCTTGAAAGCGTCCGAACTGCCGCTCGCGGAGGATACGGTGCGCGGCGGGGAGGCGTCGGCGCTGTGGCTCGACGAAATGAGCGCCCTTGCATCCGGCGGTGCCATCGCGGCTGGCGTCATGGGACCAATCAGCTCCGGCTCCCTCAAACTTGCCCGCAAGGTGCCGGGCATCGTCAGTCCGACACCCGGCGAAAGCTATCTTGTTCTGCTGACTGGGCCGCTCCGCGTCGCGCATCTGACCGACCATATTCCGCTCCGGCGCGTTTGCGAAATCATCAGCCCCGATCTCGTGGCGCTTGCCTTGCGGCAGATAGACGGCGCTATGCGGAACTGGGGGATCGCCCGCCCGCGGATTGTCGTCGCGGGACTCAACCCTCACGCGATGGGAGATGAAGACCGCGAAGCCATCGCGCCCGGCGTCGCGCGGGCGAGGGCGGAAGGCATAGATGTCGAAGGGCCCGTAAGTCCCGACTCCGTGTTCCGGCAATGCGTTGAAGGCCGATACGACATCGTCCTCGCCATGTATCACGATCAGGGACACATCGCGGTCAAGACATGGGGCTTTTCCGGCAATTGCGCCATCATCCTCGGGCCGTCCTACCTGCATGTGACGGTCGCGCATGGAACGGCCTATGACATTGCGGGCAAGGGCACCGCCGATCCGGCGATGATGCTGAGCGCCATGCGCACGGCGGCCTCTCTTGCCGCGGGCCGAGGATTTCCCGAGGAACGCTGACGGCCGGATGCCGGATTTTATGTTCGGGAGGCGTCGAACCGGCCGGCCATCATTCGCAACGGCGTATATTCGATCACCGTTTCGTTCCGTTGGGTCACGATCCGGTTGCGGGTGCGCACCAGACCGCGCCCCTTGGATGTCGGTCGCGCCTGAAGCACTTTGCATTCCACATGAATCGTGTCGCCGACAAAGGTAGGTCCCTTGACGTTGAACTCCATGTGCAGGAAGGCGAGGCCCGTCTCCTGCATCATCGACTGGACGAGCAAACCTTCGGCCATGCAATAGACCAGCGCGCCGGGCACCACACGGCCGTTCATGGGGCCGTGGGCCTTGAGATATTCGACATCGGTGAAGAGCACTTCCACCATGCCTGTCGTGTTGATGAAATTGACCAGGTCGGTTTCGGTGATCGTCCGGCCGATGGTGCGGAATTCCTCGCCGACGGTGAGGTCGTTCCAGCACATGCCGAGGCCTATCTTTCGCATGCCCTCTCCTTGCAGGTAGCGGCGGCGACACGGTCCCGCCCGCGACATCCTGTGACTGATGCCGGGAAATGCGTTCCGGTGTTTTGCTTCAGCCTGGAATTCTGACCGGCATGCTCGAGTAACCCTTGATCAGATTTGAAAAAACCCGCGTCGGTTCGCCGACCACTTCGATCGGCTTGTCGGGCCAGCGTTTCAGGATTTCCTCCCAGACGACGCGGAGCTGCATTTCCGCCAGCCGGTTGCCGACGCAGCGATGGATGCCGAAGCCGAAGGACAGGTGCTGGCGGGGGTGCTTGCGGTCAATGATGAAGCTGTTGGCGTTTTCGATTGCCTCCTCGTCCCGGTTGCCCGAGACGTACCACATGACGACTTTGTCGCCCTTCTTGATCTGCTTGCCGCCAAGCTCCGTGTCCTGAAGCGCGGTGCGGCGCATATGCGACAAGGGTGTCTGCCAACGAATGATTTCGGGGACCATGGATTCGACGAGCGCCGGGTTGTCCCGCAGCTTCTTGTATTGAACCGGGTTCTCGTTCAGGGCCAGAAGGCCGCCGGTGATCGAGTTGCGGGTCGTGTCGTTGCCGCCGACGATCAGGAGAAGAATGTTTCCCAGATACTCCATCGGCCCCATGTTTTTCGTCGCTTCGCCTTGGGCCAGCATGGTGATGAGATCGTTGCCCGGCTCGGTTGCGTTGACGCGCTGATTCCACAACTCGGTGAAGTAGGCGGCGCAATCGCGCAATTCATTCCTGCGGGCCTTCTCGGCCTCCTCGTCGCCGAAGGCGGTGCCTGCGGTGGCGACATCAGACCAGCGGGTGAGCTTCCGGCGTTCTTCCCAAGGGAAATCGAAAAGGGTAGCGAGCATCTGCGTCGTCAACTCGATCGACACGCGGTCTACCCAGTTGAACGTCTCATTGATCGGCAGCGAATCGAGAATCGTGCCGGCGCGCTCGCGGATCGTGCTTTCGAGTTTCGCCAGATTGCCGGGTGCGACGATCGGGCTCACAACCTTGCGCTGCGCGTCGTGCTTCGGCGGGTCCATCATGATGAACATAGGCAGGAAGAAACCTTCTTCCTGATTGCGGAGGGCGACGCCGCCCAGGGTGGCTTCGGACGAATAGATGCCGTGGTTGGTGTCGACATGCATGATGTCTTTATATTTGGTCACCGACCAGAACGGGCCGTATTCGCTCTCCTTGCAGTAATGGACCGGGTCTTCATGGCGTAGACGTTCGAAATACGGCCACATCGTATCTGTCCTGAAGAGCTCCGGGTCGCTGACGTCGATCTTTTCAAGTGGGATCGCGTAGGCGTCCGCAATCGACTTGTCTCGATCGGCAGCCAGGGTATTACTCATGACGGCGTCTCCATTGTATTTCCGGAAGCCTGAGAAGGCGTGACATATGGGATGCCGGTTAGCCGACGCTCTCCCACCAAATCATTATAAGCATATTCCCATGGATTGTCAGGTTGCATTCATCGGGCGGCGACGCGGGGTCGCCAACTTTCCGAACAGTCCGTCACACGCCTGTTGCCGGTCCCCCGCCAGCGGCTGCCTGCGGAATGTCAGGTCGGCAGGGCGACGGCGATCTCGCGCAGCTTGAACTTCTGTACCTTGCCGCTCGGTGTTCGAGGCAGTTCGCCGACGATTTCCGCCCGTTCCGGCAGGTATTGCCTCGCTACCCTGTGCTCTTCGAGGAAGGCGACCACCTCGCGCAAGCCAACCTCGCGGCCGGGCTTCGGCACGATGAACGCACATGCCCGTTCGCCCAGCCGTTCATCCGGTACGCCGACGATCGCTACATCCTGAATGTCGGGATGACGGAAGAGCAGGCCTTCGATCTCGACCACGGGGATATTTTCGCCGCCGCGGATGATGATGTCCTTGGAGCGTCCGGTCAGCCGGATATAGCCTTGGCCGTCGATCCGCGCCAGGTCGCCTGTGCCGAACCAGCCTTCCGCGTCGTGATTGTACCAGTCCGGTCTTTTGAGATAGCCAACAAAAGTCGAACAGGCGCGAGCCTTGAGCATGCCCTCCTCGCCGGCGAGCAGGGGTTTGTTCTCGCTGTCGACCACCTGGACTTCCATGCCTGGCAGCGCGCGTCCGTCAGTATTGATCGCCTTGTCGTCCGGATCGTCGAGGCATGTCGTTGTCACCAGGCCGTTCTCGGTCATGCCCCAGGCCGACACGATGTTCGCCCCGAGGATTTGCCGCGCCCGCTCGACAAGCGCGCGGGGGATGGGGGCGCCTGCCACCAGGAAGATGCGCAAACGGGATACGTCGCTCCCGTCCGCCGCCACCGTTTCGGTCAGATCGGACAGGAACGGCGTGGACGCCATGGTGAAGGTGATTCCTTCGCGGGAGATCGACGCGGAGGCGCGCTTCGGCTCCCACACATCCTGCAGAATGGCGGTCGCTCCGGCCAGAACGGGCATCACCAGCCCGTACATGAAGCCTGTCTGGTGCGCCATCGGCGACGCCATGAACATCACGTCGTCCGCGCCGAGCCCGAGGCGCTCGGCGCAGATGAGGATATTGGAGAGCAGCGTATTCGACGTATGCATGACGCCTTTCGGTTCGCCGGTCGTGCCGGACGTATACATCAACTGCGTTACGTCGTCGGGATCGGGCCGTCGCGCCGCGAAGAGACGGCCGGCGTCGCGCCGCTGCTCCCACGGCGTATCAAGAAGGACTTTCTCAAAGCTGGTTTCGCCGTCGCCGCTGATGACGAGCACATTCTTCAGCTGCGGCAGGCCGGCCCGGATGTTGGCCACCATGGCAGGGTAATCGAAGCCGCGAAAGGCGCGCGGGATGACGAGTACCTTGCTTTCCGCAAGGCCAAGCATGAAGGACAATTCGCGCTCGCGAAAAATCGGCATCAATGGATTGGTCACGGCGCCGATCCGTACGCAAGCCAGATGCAGCGCGGTGAATTGCCACCAGTTCGGCAATTGGCAGGAAACAACATCGCCTTTCTCCACGCCGAGTTCCGCGAGGCCGACCGCGATACGTTCTACGATCTTGCCTAAATCGCGGTAGCTGAGGCGGGTGGCCTTGTTCGTCATGGAGTTGAAATCGACGACGGCCGTCTTGTCCGGCATTTTGGCGATGCAACCGTCGAGATAGTCGGCGGCGGTCTTGCCCGGCCAGAAGCCGCCGGCGTTCATCGCCTCGACACGCTTCCTGGTCAGAATTGGATCGAACATCGGTAACGCTCCCCTCGCAGGCGGGCTTGAACTCCCGGCATTACTTTGGCTGGAAATAATCCGGTCGTCCGGGGGGCCATGGGTCGCCCCAGAGCTGCTCGCCGCCATCGACCGTCAATACCTCGCCGGTAATGAACTTGGCGCCCGGCGAGGCGAGATAGGCGACAGCCTCGGCGATGTCGTGGGCGTCGCCGACATGCAGCATCGGATTTGCGCCAGGATAGGTCTTGAGACCTTCGGGTGGATATTGCGCGAAACCGCTCGTTTCGCAGACGCCCGGTGCGACGCAGTTGACGCGGATGCGATGCGGTGCCCATTCGATGGCCACCGATTTGGACAGATAGGCAACACCGGCGCGCGCCGCGCATGTGTGCGCGATGCCCGGCATTCCGCGCCATATGTCCGCGATGATGTTCACGATCGAGCCGGGGTCTTTCTTTCGACCCACTGCCGCGCGGCGCTTTGCATCATGTACCAGGTGCCGTTGAGATTGGTGTCGATGACGGCGTTCCATCCCTTGACCTTGAAGTCGAGGGCCATTTGCGGAAACTGGCCGCCGGCATTGTTCACGAGAAGGTCGAGCGCGCCGAATTTATCCCAGACCGCTTCAATAAAACCGTCAACCTGATCCGGATCGCGTATGGTCAGGGACCGGCTGAAGACCTGCGCGCCCATGCTTTCCAGGAGTGAAACCGTCGCGGCAAGTTTTTCTTCGTTGCGCCCGCATATGGCGACGTTTGCGCCTAGTCGTGCCAAAAGACAGGCAATCGCCTTGCCGAAACCGCTGCCGCCGCCGGAAACGACGACCGTTTTCCCCGAAAAAAGATCAGCTCGATAAACCGTGGGTAGAGCCTTCAGTTCCTCATCGGAAAACCCGAATCGAGTCTTCTGAACTTCCATGCGCGTCTCCCTCGAATGTTTTCGGTCACGTGACTGTTTCGTTTTCCCTGCTTTGTGCGGGTTCTTCGATCCCGACTCCGTTGAACAGCATCAGGCACATATGATCGGCTATCGCCTGAATGGACGTTCTGCCGGGACGGTACCATTCGACCGACCAGTTGAGAGCGCCCATCAGCAGCATGCGTACGACGCCAAGATTGACGTCGCTGCTCAATGCGCCCGATTTCTGCGCCTTGGTGAAAATGTGCCGCCAGAGTTCGGCGTAGGCGTCGCGCTGCCTGATGTGATGCTGTTGCACCTCTTCGGGGACCTGTCCGAAAATGCGGATATTGGCGGATGTGTAGTCGTCATGCTTCAGAAGTGTGGTGAGATGCGCCTCGACGGCGACGCGAATTCGGTCGCGGTGCGATGAATCCGCAGGCAGACGTTCCTGGCTCTCCTCGACGGCTTCGTGAACCCGCCTCATGCCTATGTCGAGAACTTCCTCGAGGAGTTCGTCCTTCGAACCGAAATGGTAATAGAGGCTGCCCGCCTGCATGCCGGCGGCTCTCGCGATTTCGATCAGGGTCGTCGCCGCGTAGCCTTTTTGCCGAAACATCTTGGCGGCGGCGTCCAGTATTCTCGCGCGGCTGATGTCGGATTTGCTTTGCTCGCTCGTCACAAACGCCCCCTCGCCGCCTGTTTGGCGGTGCCGATCGTAAATCTAATGTACGTTCGAAACATGTTGCACCTCCCTCGAAAATCGAACTAGTATTAGAAAAAACGTGCCGCCATTGCTATGGCAAAGTTAAAAATGTGTCTGAAGCGGTGCAGTGAGGGAGGCGACTAACATGCGAGGACTCGATCAGAAGCCGGTCATCGTTACCGGCGGCGCAAGCGGTATCGGAAAGGCGATTGGGCTCAGGCTTGGCGAAGAGGGTGCCAGGGTCGCCATTTTCGACATGAACGAGAAGGGTGCCGAGGCCGCCGCCGCCGAAATTCGCCAGAAGGGTGGAGAGGCTTGGGCCTATAAGGTCGACATCACCGACTATGCGGCAGTGGCGCGGGCAGTCGATGCGTTCGAAAAGGCGGCCGGCCAGGTTTATGGACTGGTGAACAATGCCGGTTGGGACGAGGCGAAGCCTTTTATCCAGACAGAGCCTGATTTCTGGAAAAAGGTGATCGACATCAATCTTTACGGGCCGCTCAATCTCACTCATGTCGTTGCGCGTCGGCTTGCCGAGCAGGGTGCCGGTCGGGTCGTCAGCATTTCGTCGGATGCGGGCCGTGTGGGCTCGTCTGGCGAGGCCGTCTATTCCGCGGCCAAGGGCGGCGTCATCGCCTTCATGAAGACGATGGCGCGCGAGTTCGCCCGGAAGGGCGTCACCTTCAATACGATCTGTCCGGGGCCGACGGACACGCCGCTGCTCGCCTCCGTGGATGCGTCGGGCGGCGGACGTCTGACCGAAGCGCTCACCAAGGCGATCCCGATGCGCCGCCTGGCGCAACCGGACGATTATCCGGGCATGGTCGCATTCTTTCTGAGCGACGATGCAAGTTTCATTACCGGCCAGACGATCAGCGTCTCGGGCGGTCTCTCAATGCACGGTTGACGGGGATTTTCATGGACTACGAAGACATCCTGTATGACGAGAAAAATGGCGTCGCGACCATCACCATCAATCGTCCGAAGGTCTATAACGCGTTCCGCTCCCGCACCTGCGTCGAACTGATTGACGCTTTTCTGAAGGCGGGCTGGAGCGAGGAGATCGGTGCGATCGTGCTGACTGGCGCGGGCAACAAGGCGTTTTGCACCGGCGGCGATCAATCGGATCATGACGGTTCCTATGGCGACGGCGAGACGCGCGGAACCATCGGCATGCCGGTCGAGGAACTGCACACGGTCATTCGCGACGTGCCCAAGCCGGTGATTGCGAAGGTGCGGGGCTACGCCATCGGCGGCGGCAATGTGCTGGCGACGTTGTGCGACATGACGATTGCGGGCGAGAGCGCAATCTTCGGCCAGGTGGGCCCCAAGATGGGCTCCGTCGATCCCGGCTTCGGCACCGCCTATCTCGCCCGCGTGGTCGGGGAGAAGAAGGCGCGCGAAATCTGGTACATGTGCCGGCGTTACCCGGCGCGCGAGGCGCTGGCGATGGGTCTCGCCAATGCGGTCGTTCCCGACGACAAGCTGGATGAGGAAGTGGATGCCTGGTGCGCCGAGCTTGTCGAGCGTAGCCCGACGGCGATTGCGATTGCCAAGAAATCGTTCAACGCCGACAGCGATAATATTCGCGGCATTGGCGGTCTTGGCATGCAGGCGCTCCGCCTCTACTACAACTCGGCGGAGTCGAAAGAGGGCGTCAACGCGCTCAATGAAAAGCGCAAGCCGGAATTCCGCAAGCATATGAAATAGGTGGTATCTTGGACTTTGCCTTTACGTCCGACCAGGGAGCCATTCGAGATACCGCCGCACGATTTGCGCGCGAGCGGCTCGCGCCCGCCTACAAGGTGCGCGAAACCGCCGGAGCGATCGATCGACAGCTCGTCCGGGATATGGGCGAGCTTGGCCTCGTCGGCGCCGATTTGCCCGAAAAATTCGGGGCGCCGGGACTCGATAGCGTTACGACCGGCATTATTATCGAGGAAATATCACGCGGCGACATTAGCGTCGGTTATGTCCAGCTCCTGGGTTCGCTGATGGGATCGATCGTCGCCGCGCATGCAAGGCCTGAAGTCGCCGATGAAATCGTTCCGAAGATTTGCTCGGGCGAGGCGATCGTCGCGCTCGGTCTGACGGAGCCGCGAGGCGGCTCCGACGCAGCGCATCTGCAGACGAAAGCGCGCGCCGATGGCGACGGCTACGTCCTGTCGGGCGAGAAAACCTCGATCTCGATGGCCGAGCAGGCTGATTACATTCTTGTGCTCGCGCGCACGGATGAAAGCAATCCGGGCGCTGGCGGTGTGTCGGCTTTTCTGGTGCCGCTCGACGCGCCGGGTATCACCTGTTCGAGCTTCGATGATGTAGGTTCGAAAGCGGTTGGCCGCGGTTCGGTATTCTTCGACAATGTTAAGGTGTCGTCGCGCTACATGGTCGGCCCGGAGGGCGAAGGTTTCCGGAAGGTCATGCAGGGGTTCGATTATTCCCGCGCGCTGATCGGCCTGCAATGTCTGGCTCCCGCCTTCGCATCGCTGGAAGAGACCTGGAAGTATGTGACCGAGCGCGTTGCCTTCGGCAATCCGCTGGCCAAATATCAGGGTGTCACGGAACCGCTGGCCGAAGCCCAGACGCTGCTCGAGGCGGCGCGTCTGCTTTGCTACAAGACGCTTTGGCTCCGCGACAATGATTTGCCGCATACCGCCGAAGCCGCGATGTGCAAATGGTGGGCACCCAAGACAGCTTTCCAGGTCATCCACCGTTGCCTGCTCACGCACGGACATGGCGGTTACAGCACTGATCTGCCTCATCAGCAGAGATTGCGCGACGTGATGGGGCTTCAGATCGGCGACGGCACCGAGCAAATCCAGAAGATGATCATTTCGCGCGAGAAAGTCGGCCGGGTGGCCGTGCCTTATGCGTGAGGGAGGCGATATGACTAGCGCCGCGGAAGCCCCGGTCCAGACCGAGATGCGAGACGGCGTCGGAATCGTGGCGCTCAACAGGCCTGACAAGTTCAATTGCCTCTCGTCGGTTGTCATGGCCGGTCTCGACGAGGCTCTCGCAATGTTCGAGGGAGACAGGAAGGTTCGTGCCGTTCTGTTGCTCGCGCGTGGCAAGCACTTCTGCACCGGTGCCGATCTTGACGAGGTCCTCGACGCTCGCAGGGAGCGGGGCCGGCTGGAAGCGTTTATCACGGGCGGTCATCGCGTCCTGCGCCGTCTTGAGGTCTCGCCTCTGCCGATTGTCGCCGCGGTGAACGGTCTGTGTCTTGCGGGCGGGCTGGAATTGATGATGGCATGTGACGTGGTTTTTGCGGGGCAGTCGGCGCAGATGGGATGCCAGCATGCCCGCTACGGGCTCGTGCCGGGTTGGGGCGGCACGCAGCGTCTCGCGCGCATCGTCGGTTCGCGGCGTGCCCTTGATCTGATGTTCAGCGGCCGCTGGCTCAAGGTAGACGAGGCGCTGGCCTGGGGGCTTGTGAACCATATCGTTGACGACAGCGCGCTTGCCGGCAAGGCGGAAGCCTATTGTGCCGATCTCGCCAAAAAGAATCCGGGCGGTCTTGCCGCCATGAAGCAGCTTTGCAGAAACGGGCTCGACGGATCGCTCCAGGAAGGTCTGGATATGGAACGGAGCGCAGTCGTGGACGCGCTGATGGACGAAAATGTTTCGGAAGGTCTGGCGGCGTTCCGGGAGCGCCGGGAACCATTATTCCGCTGACGGATAATCAAGGGGACCTCTTCGGGAGAAGTGCGATCATGAAACACGAAGCCCAGGTCGAGCAGTTGCGGAAGATCTTCGGCTATCTCGACGCGGGTGAGACCGCGATGGGCGATGCCGTGTATCGTCATCATGTCAGTGACTACACCAGTCCGGATCAGGCTGGCCGAGAACGGGAGATGCTGTTCCGGCATGAGCCACTCCTGATCGGATTGAGCTGCGAATTGCCCAATCCCGGCGACTATGTAACCGACGATTTTTCGGGCGTTCCGATCCTGGTGGTGCGGAATGAAGCGGGGCAGGTCAATGCCTTCATCAATGTCTGCCGCCACCGTGGCGCGCGCGTTGCGTCGGGCTGCGGCAGCGGCAAGACCGTGTTCAGTTGTCCCTATCACGCATGGACCTACGACCGGAGCGGCAGGCTGAGGTCGATACCGTTCGAGCAGGGCTTCGAGAGCGTCGACAAGACGAGCAACGGCTTGCGGCCTCTGCCGGTGGTGGAGAAATACGGCATGATCTGGGTCATGCCGACGCCCGGCGGGTCGATCGACATCGACGGCCATCTTGCGGGGATGGCGGACGATCTCGTCGCGTTCGGCCTTGCGAGTTACAGCCACTACGAGACACGCGTGCTCCGGGCCCGCCTCAACTGGAAGCTCGTGATCGACACGTTTCTCGAAACCTACCATCTGAGCACACTTCACAAGAATACGATCGCGCCGATCCTGCACTCGAACCTCGGCACGTTCGACGGCATGGCACGAAATCTGCGCATGATTGGCGCCCGCAAGACGATCGACGCGTTGCGCCAGAGGCCGGAAAGCGAGTGGGATCTGGTCCGCCACTCCGCGCTTGTATACGTGCTCTTTCCGAATACGGTCTTCATCATGCAGGGCGATCATCTGGAGACGTGGAGGGTTTATCCGGGCGACAGCGTGGATGAATCAAAAATGCACGTCTCTCTCTATACGCCCGAACCCGCCGTGACCGACAAGGCCAGAAAGTACTGGACCAAGAACATGGACTTGCTGATGGCGACCGTGCAGCAGGAAGATTTTCCGCTGGCGGAAAATATCCAGCGTGATTTTCACTCGGGTGCACAAGATTTTGTGACTTTCGGCGCCAACGAGCCGGCTCTTGCATACTTCCACCGGTCGATAAAAAAGACGCTGGGGATAAACGCCGTGTGAAGCGGAATTGAACAAAAAGGAGATTCCCATGCATGTCGGCATGAGTACGTTCTTTCAGAACCTCGCTGGCGGTTATACCGACCAGGAGGTCTACGCCCATGAAATCGCGATGGCCGATATGGCCGAGCCGCTCGGCTTCGATTCTATATGGGCGGCCGAGCACCATTTCGACGAATACACCATGTGCCCGAACGTGGCGCAGTTTCTCACTTATATGGCTGGCCGTACCAATAGGGTCGGTCTCGGCTCGATGGTGATGGTGCTGCCTTGGCACGATCCCGTCCGGCTCGCGGAAGAAGTGCTGGTGCTCGACCATGTTTCGAAAGGCCGCGCCATTCTGGGCGTTGGCCGCGGCCTCGGCCGGATCGAGTTCGAGGGCTTCCGCATCAATATGGGTGAATCCCGCGAACGCTTCGTCGAATATGCGGAGGCAATTCTGAACGCCTTCGAAACGGGCTATATCGAGGCGAACGGGAAGTTTTACAAACAGCCACGAACGGCCATCAGGCCGTTCCCGTTCCAGAGTTTCCGCGGCCGGACCTATGCGGCGGCGGTTTCGCCGGAGTCGGCGCGCATCATGGCGCGGCTCGGCATTGGCATTCTGATCATCGCTCAGAAGCCTTGGGAAACGACGGTCGCCGAACTCAACAACTACCGGGAAATCTACAGGGAGATAAACAGTACCGAGGCGCCCAAGCCGATCATCGCCAGTTTCATCGCCTGTCATGAGGACGCATCGGTCGCTCAGGAGATATACGAAAAATACATAAGGGGATACAGCCGTTCGGCCCTGAACCATTACGAATTTCATAACAAGGGGCTCGCGGACATCAAGGGCTATGAGTATTACGGAGCGCTCGCCCGGAATATCGAAAAGCACGGAGTCGACGAGTTTGTCGATTTTCTGGCGAAGCTTCAGGTCTGGGGCACGCCGGATCAGGTCTACGAGCAGATCATGGAAAACCAAAAGCGCGTCGATGCGGCGGGGCTGATTTCCATTTTCAGCTATGGCGGCATGCCGCAGGAACTTTCCACTGAAAACATGAAACTTTTCGCGGAAAAGGTTTTACCGCGTCTGAAGCGTCAGGAAGTCAATGGAAGTGTCGGCGGCATGCGCGGTCGCGTGACAATCGCCGCCGAATAGGAGTGGTTGCGCCGGTGAATATTCGTCCACAAACGAGGATAAGATCATGAGCAGCATGAACGTAGCCGAACGCGTCCAGTCCTTGGACGATCCATATGCCATTCCGCTCGACAAACTCAATGTCAGCGATCCGGAGCTCTTCAGGTCCAATCGGATGTGGCCGTATTTCGAAAGGCTGCGTCGCGAGGATCCCGTGCATTATTGTGCGGAAAGCGCTTATGGACCTTTCTGGTCCGTGACAAAATACAAGGACATCATGCATGTCGAGACCAATCATGGCGTCTATTCGTCCGACGTCGAGCAGGGGGGGATTACGATTCGCGACAATAATGCGGGTCTGAAGCTTCCGATGTTCATCGCAATGGACCCCCCGAAGCACGACGCGCAGCGGAAGGTGGTGAGCCCGATCGTCGCTCCGGCCAATCTGGCCAAACTCGAAGGCACGATCCGCGAGCGCGCCGGCAAGATTCTCGATTCGCTTCCGGTGAACGAGACGTTCAACTGGGTCGATCGCGTGTCGATTGAGCTGACGACGCAGATGCTCGCCACCCTGTTCGACTTCCCCTGGGAAGAGCGCCGGAAACTCACCCGCTGGTCCGACGTCGCAACCTCGGAGGAAGCCTTCAAGACACCGGAAGGCGAGGCAGCCCGCGAAGCAGAGCTTCTCGAATGCGCCGCCTATTTTACCGAGTTGTGGAATCAGCGCGTCAACGCGACCGAACCGGGCGGCGATCTTATCACCATGCTAGCCCAGGGTGAGTCCACCAAGAACATGAGTCCGGCGGAGTATTTGGGAAATGTCATTCTGCTGATCGTCGGCGGTAACGACACGACCCGCAATTCGCTCACCGGCGGCTTGCTCGCGCTCCACGAGAACCCGGATCAGTACAGGAAGCTGCGCGAAAATCCGGCGCTCGTTGAAACCATGATACCGGAAATCATCCGCTGGCAGACGCCGCTCACCCACATGCGCCGCACCGCGCTACAGGATACCGAGTTGGCCGGCAAGCGGATCAAGAAGGGTGACAGGGTTGTCATGTGGTACATCTCGGGTAACCGGGACGAGGAGGCGATCGACGAGCCGAACCGTTTCATCATCGATCGTGCAAGGCCGCGTCAGCATCTCTCCTTCGGCTTCGGCATCCATCGCTGCGTCGGCAACCGGCTGGCGGAAATGCAGCTCCGCGTCGTCTGGGAGGAAATCCTGAAACGCTGGCCCGACAAGCCGATCGAAGTGGTCGATGAACCAAAGCGGGTCTTTTCCAACTTCATCAAGGGCTATGAGGCATTGCCGGTAAGAATCCCGGGCTGAACCTGGAGGAGGCGGGTGGAAAACTTCCACCCGCCACATAAGGTCGAAGGCGGCGCGGCGCGTGGCACGCCGTCATTTTTTTCCGAATGAGGCGACCCGTTCGTGCGCGTCGTAACAGGCACCGGGGCTATGCGCGAGTTCGTAGGCCAGCCCCGCTTGGGCGGTCATGCCGTCGGTCGCGCTCAGCAGACCTTTGTTGACCTGATTGCTGTAGGTTGAATTGGCGGCGATACGCTGAGCAAGGTCGTTTGTCGCCTGTTCCAGTTCGACATCGTCGACACAAATGTCGACCAGCCCCATACGCTCCGCCGCCTCCGCCGCGAAAATATCGGAGGTAAACATCATCTGCTTGGCCTTCGACAGCCCGACGCGACGCGGCAGTCTTTGCGTCATGCCCCAGAGCGGGCTCAGTCCCCACTTGCTATGCGTGTCGCCGAACTTGGCGGAGCGCGCGGCGATGATGATGTCTGCCGCGAGCGCAAGCTCCAGTCCGCCAGTATAGCAATGCCCGCGGATGCAGGCGACGACCGGTTGCGGCAGTTCGGCCAGCGCCTGAATGGTCTTCGCCTGGAAATGCGGTTCCGGCGGGCGCTCGCCCTTCTGGATGTCCTTCAGATCGTGGCCGGCTGAAAAAGCCTTGCCCGCGCCCGTGATGATGACGCATGCCACCTCGTGAACCTGTCCACGAAGCGCATCCACATGCTCGCGCAGTTCCTCGAACAGCGAGACATTGAGCGCGTTCAAGGTTTCCGGACGGTTGAGCGTCAGCGTACAAATACGCCCGCTGTCCTTGCGAAGAACCAGATTCGACATCGGCTTTCTCCCTTCTTCTTCTCGATCTTAATTTGTCTGGCTTGTCTTCATCTGTCGAAGACGTACACGCGTGAATGAATCCACCCGTGGGGCTACGATGTGCTCGCGGCAGGTGCCATTCGCGTCAGAAAATCCAGAACGGCGCTTGTAAATATGTCGTTCTTGTCGCCCGCTACCATATGGCCCGCATTTGCGACATCGATAAACTCGGAATGAGGAACAATTTCGGCGAATTGCCGCGCCGCTTCGACCGTCACGAGGTCGCTGTCGCGGCCCCGGACAAGGAGCGTCGGTATTTTCAGGGAACGTGCGGCCATTTGGAGGCGTTCGGGTTCGCGGCTGCCTTGCGGCTTTTGCGTGCCGGTGATGAAACGTGGATCCCAATGCCAGTAGTAGCGGCCGTTTTCCCTGAGGCGAAGGTTCTTTGCCAGTCCGCTCAGGTTTTTGGGGCGAGGCCGACCGGGCATGTAGCGCGAGATCGTATCGGCTGCTTCCTCAAGCGAGGCGAAGCCTTCTTCCAGATTTGACGCCATGAATCCGAGGATTTTCTGAACCCCCTCCATGTTCATCTGAGGGGTGATGTCGACAAGGACCAGCGCCGCAAACCCGCGCCGTCCGGCCTTTGCGTATTCTCCCTGCGCGATCATGCCCGCGATGCCGCCCAGAGATGCGCCGACCAGGACAGGAGGCACGGAGAAGCCGTCCGCGACGTCGAGGAGATCCTCCGCGAAACGCTCCATCCTGTAGTCTCCGTCCGGAGACCAGTCGCTTTCGCCGTGCCCGCGCAAATCGACGGCGAGGGCGTAATACCCGTTTTCTCCCAACCTTCTACCGCAGGCTTGCCAAGCATGGCGTGTCTGCCCGCCGCCATGGGCGAGCATAACCGGACGCGCTTGGTCGGGGCCGAATGCGTCCGCCGCGATTTTGAGATTTTGGACAAGGGTGAACAAGGTCCGGTTTTCTGACATCAAACGCCTTTTTCCAATGTTCTTCGTATGTGTATTAAGAGCCGGAATCCATTATGATAAATTGATGGGATGTTGCAAACACGGACGATGGTATTGTAGTCGGGTTCGCCCAACCGTTCCCTGATGGGGGGCGATTGGTCTTGAAAACGAAGAATGCAGGTATCCGAATGAAAGCGAGCGTGTCCGTTTCGCGAGTTGGCCGATTTCCGAAAGGGTCCGGCAAGCGTGCCCTCACAGTTGCGAGGCAAATTGTCGACGACATTGAGCAGCAAGGTGCCGAGGTCGGAGATCGCTTGCCACCGGAACAGGAGATGCTCTTACGGTATGGCGTGGCCCGCGCGACTTTGCGGGAGGCGCTCAGGTTTCTGGAACTGCAGGGCATCATTTTTCTGCGGCCCGGCCCCGGCGGCGGGCCGGTTGTTCAGGAGCCTCGACCGAAAGATTTTGCCAGTACAATGGCGTTGCTGCTGCAGTTTCTCGGCACCACATTCCGTTCGCTGATTGAAGTGAGGCAAGCGGTCGGCCCGACCATGGCGGCGCTTGCGGCGGAGCGTGCGTCCGATGAGGATATCGACAAGCTGAATACCTCATTGGCCACTTTGAAGACGCTGTCCGTATCTTGCGACTCCTATGCGGAGGAGAACAGGCGTTTCCACGACGTGCTTGCGTGGGCGTCTGGCAATCCCTTGATCGGATTTCTGATCAGTTCGCTTCACAACATTACGAATGCGTCGGAAGTCGGCATAACTTACACCGAAGGTGAGCGTGATTATCAGATCAAGGCGTACGGACGGCTTCTCAAGGCGATTGAAGATCGCAATCCGGACCTCGCCTTCACCGAAATGTCCCGGTTCATAAGCCGATCGGACAAGTATCTGGAATCTCGTCATCCCGACATCATGTCCAAGATCGTGCGTTGGCAGGATGTGGACGACCTGAGCGTGCCGCGGGTTCCCCGACGGAAACGCTAGGCGAGTGCTAGCGATTTCGATGTCGTTTTTTGCGGCACTTGCGTCGGTCCTTGGGCGTCGCTAATTTATGATCATAAATAACGCGGCCGATGAAGTCGCCCATGGGAGGTTAGCTATGACTCTGCATAGCCGAGTATGTGATATTCTGGAAATCAAATACCCGATTTTGCTGGCCGGTATGGGCGGCGCGAGCGTTCCACGGCTTGCGGCGGCGGTATCGAATGCGGGTGGCCTCGGTGTGCTTGGCGCGGCTGCTTGTTCTCCCGATCAGCTGCGCGAATGGATTCGGGAAACGCGATCGTTGACGGACAAACCATTTGGTGTAGACACCCTGCTGCCAGCCTCCGTGCGTAGGGAAGCCTACAAGGGCAAGGCGGGTCCGTCTCCGATGGATCTGCTGCCTGAGTACCAAAAATTCGCGCAAGATTTTCTGAAGAAGGAAAACGTTCCGCCGCTGAAATCCAGGGCGCGGGAATCCGAGGAAGCTCACCGGTCGTCAAAATCGAACGCGCCGCTGTTTTCCAAGGAATTCTTCGAAGCGCAAATGGAAGTCGTTGTTGAGGAGCGGGTTCCTGTCTATGCGGCGGGTCTCGGCAATCCGGGGCCCTGGCTTGATCGGCTCCATGCCAACGGCACCAAGGTGATGGCAGTCGTCGGCGCGGTAAAGCATGCGCTGCAGGTAGTCAATTCCGGCATCGATCTGATCGTTGCGCAAGGCCATGACGGGGGCGGGCACAATTCACCCGTCGGAACGATGGCGCTCATTCCGCAGGTTGTCGATGCGATCGCTGGCCGCATTCCAGTGCTTGGTGCGGGCGGCATTTCCGATGGGCGCGGCATCGCGGCTGCAATGATGCTCGGCGCCGAAGGTGCCTGGATCGGTACGGCGTTTCTCGCCACCGACGAGGCGGGCATCGAGGACTTCCAGAAGGAAGCGATTGTCGAGTCGGGTGACGGTGACACACTGGTTTCTCGAACCGTCACCGGAAAGCCGGCCCGGATCATTCGCAACAAGTGGTCCGAGGCTTTTGTCGAGGCGGGTCTGGAGCCGTTGCCCATGCCCTTCCAACCCATGGTTGCGATGCCGGTGCTGGCGGCGGCGGCGGCGGTAAAGCGGAAAGATATCGCTCCCGGTTTCGCAGGGCAGGGCATGGGTCTCATTCACAAGGTAAGGCCGGCTGCGGAAGTCATGGCCGATCTCGTGAAAAGCGCCGAAAACTCGTTGAGCAGCGCAAACACCTATCTGTAAGCCTCGGCTGCGCGCCTTGGGGATCATTGAAGGTTCGGAGAAAACGAAATGACAATTGTTGCAAAACTGCCGGAGTTCAACCAGGAAATCGCACAGGGTTTCATAAACGCAAGCAATTCAATGAAAGGGTTGCCCGAGTTTCTGGGGGTCCGCATCACGCATATCGAGCCGGGCAAGCTCACTGCCGAGATGGAAGTCTCCGACCGGCTGTTGACGCCGATCGGAAACATGCATGGTGGGGTGCTGGCTGCGATGTGCGACCATGTTCTCGGCTGCGTTTGCTATCCGCATATGCGGAAAGGACAGTGGGCGGCTACGACGGAATTCAAGCTCAATCTGCTGGCGCCGGTATCGTCGGGCAAGGTGGTAGCAGTGGCCGAATTGATCGCGATGACAAAATCGACTGCGGTGGTTCGTATAGATGTGACGAACGAGGGCCGCGCCTGTTGTGCGGCCCAAGGCACCGTTCTCATTCGCGATCCAAAGCCCGCTTAGGCAACGCAGCCCCCCTCCCGGCGCTGCGCGGAAGATTGCTCGGCGACCGAATATGGTTTCGATGAGGTAAATTCCGGAACGACACCCACCGTTTCGTGGCTGGGATATGAAGGGAAGCTGTTTCCATGAGTTCGGTACAATCCAGCCAGACGCAAAAAAATGACGATGCCGAAGTATTCGATGCCCTCATTGTCGGAGCGGGATTCAATGGCATCTATCAGCTTCACCGCTTGCGGCAAGAAGGTTTCAAAGTGCGCCTGTTTGAGGCCGGTGCCGACATGGGGGGCATCTGGTACTGGAACTGCTATCCTGGCGCGCGGGTCGATTCTCATGTCCCGATTTATGAATTTTCGATCGAGGAATTATGGCGCGACTGGAGCTGGACCGAGAGGTTTCCGGCTTGGGACGAGCTGCGCCGCTACTTCCACTACGTCGACAAAAAACTCGATCTCAGCCGTGACATAAGATTTGGCACGCGCGTCAGCGCGGCGGAATTCGACGAAGCGCGCGATCAATGGGTCATCCGCACGACCGATGGCGCCGTCGTGCGCGCCCGGTTCTTTATCCTTTGCACAGGTTTTGCGTCGAAACCCTATATTCCGAACTACAAGGGTCTTGAAAGCTTCGCGGGAGAATCATTTCACACGGGATTGTGGCCCCAGGAAGGCGCCAGTTTCACGGGCAAGCGGGTTGGCGTCGTGGGAACCGGAGCGAGCGGCGTTCAGGTGGTACAGGAAGCCAGCAAGGATGCGGCACATCTGACGGTGTTCCAGCGCACGCCGATCCTCGCTCTGCCGATGCAGCAGCGCAAGCTCGATGTCGAGACGCAGCAGCGGATGAAGACCGATTATCCGGAGATATTCCGTGTACGGCGGGAGACGTTTGGCGGATTCGACATCCTGAGGGACGAAAGGTCCGCGCTGGAAGTGCCGCCGGAAGAGCGCTGCGCGCTTTATGAAAGGCTTTGGCAGAAAGGCGGCTTCCACTACTGGATTGGTGGATTTTCCGACATCCTGACGAATGAGGAAGCAAATCGTACCATGTACGATTTCTGGCGCGACAAGACCCGCGCCCGGATCAAGGATCCGGCATTGGCCGACAAACTCGCGCCGATGGAGCCGCCACATCCCTTCGGCGTCAAGCGGCCTTCGCTGGAGCAGTGGTATTACGAAGTGTTCAATCAGGACAACGTCAGCCTGATCGATGTGCGCGAGACGCCCATCGCGGAAATAGTTCCCGAAGGCGTGCGCACGGCGGATGGTCTGGTTGAACTCGATATGCTTGTTCTGGCGACGGGATTCGACGCCGTGACCGGCGGGTTGACACAGATCGATATACGCGGGACGGGCGGTGTGACGCTCAAGGAAAGATGGACCGAAGGCGCGCGTACTTATCTCGGTTTCGCGACGTCGGGATTCCCGAACATGCTTTTTCTTTACGGTCCGCAGAGTCCTTCCGGATTCTGCAACGGCCCGACATGTGCCGAATTGCAGGGTGAGTGGGTCGTCGGTTGCCTCAAACATATGCGCGAGAATAACAAGCGGCGGATCGAGGCGACCGCTCAGGCGGAGGAAGAATGGACGCAGTTCCTGAACGCCATCGCCGACATGACGCTCTTTCCCCGGGCCGATTCCTGGTACATGGGTGCCAACGTTCCCGGGAAACCGCGGCAGCTTCTGAATTTCCCCGGCGTGCCCATGTATATGGACCGGTGCAATACCGCTGCGGCCAAGGATTATGAGGGATTCGTCTTGGATTGATGGAACTGGGGCGGCCTCCCTACCGTTTTTTGGAGGGCGCGTGCGGGAACGAAAGTGTTTGACGCTGAATCGCCCACATGATTTATTATAATGAATTTGGATAGCATCCGCACGACGGGTGGATGCTGCGTAGACGACGATCTGGAGGGCAGAGAGATGACGACCGACACATTGGTTGGAGATCCTGCTTCGACGGTCCCGCTTTCTCAGATGGATGTCAGCGATCCAAAGCTCTTTCAAAGCGACATGATTGGGAGTTACTTCGCCCGGCTGCGGCGGGAAGACCCCGTCCATTATTGCCCCGAGAGCGCCTACGGGCCCTACTGGTCGGTAACGAAATTCAACGACATCATGCAGGTCGAGGTGAACCACCAGACATTTTCCTCGGAGGCTAAACTTGGTGGTATCGCCCTGCAGGACATGCAAAGCGGCGAAGCGGCGCTTGAGCTTGAGATGTTCATTGCGATGGATCCCCCCAAGCACGACGCTCAGCGCAAGGCAGTCAGTCCAGCTGTCGCCCCGTCCAATCTTGTTCTGCTGGAGCCCATCATCCGCGAGCGCGCAGGGATTATTCTCGATTCTCTTCCCATAGGCGAGGAGATCGATTGGGTTGATCGAGTTTCCATCGAGCTTACGACAATGACGCTGGCGACACTGTTCGATTTCCCTTGGGAGGAGCGGCGCAAGCTCACGCGCTGGTCAGATGTTGCGACCTCAACACCAGAGACGGGCGTGGTTTCTTCGTTTGAGCAGCGCCGCGAGGAACTCCTCGAATGTGCGCACTACTTCAAGGGTCTGTGGGACCAGCGGGTCAACGAACCGCCGAAGCCCGATCTGATCTCGATGATGGTGCATTCGCCGGCGACGCGGGACATGCCGTATCTCGAATTCCTCGGAAACCTGATTCTCCTGATCGTGGGCGGTAACGACACCACGCGCAATTCCATCAGCGGCGGGGTGCTCGCTCTTAATCAGAACCCGGCCGAATATCGCAAGCTGATGGCCGATCCGGATCTCATCCCGAAAATGATCCCCGAGATCATCCGTTGGCAGACGCCGCTGACGCATATGCGTCGGACGGCGCTCATGGACGCCGAAATCGGTGGCAAGAAGATCAGGAAGGGCGACAAAGTCGTCATGTGGTACCTCTCGGGAAACCGGGACGACGAGGTGATCGACCGTCCGAACGAGTTCATCATCAACCGTCCGAATTCCCGTCACCATCTTTCCTTCGGTTTCGGCGTACATCGCTGTATGGGGAACCGCGTGGCGGAGCTGCAGTTGCGCATCATCTGGGAAGAAATCCTGAAGCGTTTCAGCAAGGTGGAGGTCGTCGGCGCACCCGAGAGAACGCTGTCCAACTTCATCCGAGGGTTCACCCATTTGCCGGTGAAGCTGTACGTGCATTAGAGCCGGGCCCGGTCCGGCGCATTAATTCGCGACGGAGCGGCGCTCCCGGTTCGTCGCGAAAACGCCCCAGCCGGCTTTTCACCCGGCATGATTGACAAGAGAAAAAATGCCCACAATCATTTTCATCGAACCGGACGGCGTCGAATATCCGATTGCGGTCAAGAGCGGCACAACCGCGAGGGATGCCGCAGTCAACAACAGTGTGCCGGGTATTGACGGCGATTGCGGCGGCGAGTGCGCCTGCGCGACCTGCCATGTACATGTCGATGCCGCGTGGATGGCCCGGACCGGCATGGCCGAGCCGGGCGGCATGGAAGCCAACTTACTACAGTTTGCCGAGGGTTCGACGGAAAACAGCCGCCTTGCTTGTCAGATCACCATGACCGACGATCTCGACGGTCTCATGTTGAGAATACCTGACGGTCAGCACTAGGGTCCGAACCCTAGTCGCAGTCGGCGCGCGGATTTCGAGGCCCCTCCCCCGATCCTCCCCTTGAAAGACGGGCGTCGACTGCCCCTTGGGTCGAGAGAGATACTCCTGACCCAAACCTTGTCTTCGTGCTGATCTCGAAAGCCGGCAGTGTTGGAATGCTGAATCAGCCAAACTCATTCGCCTTCGAAGGCGCCGCTTTTCTCCAAGTGTTGGTTTAGCGAGCCTGTTCTTATTTTTTCCCGTTCTGCGACGTTCGCTTATTTCGCGAGGGTTCTGTTTTGTGTATGCCGTCTACGGACATTCCGTCGACCACGAATTTGAGCAGTACATGCATGTTTTTTTTGAAGATGCTGTGGCTGACATAGGTTCCCAGCCAGGTTTGCAACTGCTGATAATAGATGGCAAACAGACACCGCGCTGCTTCGACCGGATCGATATCGGCGTGAATTTCGCCGCGCGACTGAGCGGCTGAGACGAAATGGACAAGCTTTTCGATAATCGCTTCTGGAATGGTGAGCACGTCTTTCCGGCGCCCGGGGTTGCCGGAGAAGCTGAGTTCGCGAATTAGCGCGCGGGCAATGACAACATCGCGTCTGTGATATTCAATAAATCCGTCGAACAATGACTCCGTTTGCTCAAGCAGCGGGGCCTTCTTCCGAATTGTTCCATACACTTCCTCTATCAACTGGCTCATTTCATCCTTGAAAACAAGGATGAGGAGGTCTTCCTTTGATTTAGCATAGAGAAATAGTGTGCCAGCTCCGATGTCGGCAGCTTCCGCCACTTCCTGCGTGGTCGTTTCCGTATAACCCTTGATGTGAAACAGAGTACGGGCCGCCGCCGTGATGCGCGCGACCTTTTCCCGCTTGTTGCGCTCTCTTCGCCCTTCCGTCTGCGGACGTTCTCCCTTTGCGGATTTGGATCTGACTTGCTTGCTAGTTTTCGAGGGTGTGTCCATCGAGCGTCCTGATTATTGTGTGGTTGCGTCCAGCGGCCGCCAGGCCCCGTCTGTCAGATTATTTGGCGGCACGGCAAGTATCTCGACCATTCCTGCGCCAATTGTTGGTGAACCTCGCCGGTTGACAAGTTTGTGCAACGTGCGGAAGATATGAGTCCACTCATAAATGAGTATATATAAGATATGGATGGTTGCGGGTGGATTTGTTAGCCATGCCACTTGAGCCGGGTGTCGAGACAAGAATCAATACGAGTGTAAAGGGAGAAAGCCATGCCGGCACGTACGGGCGCACAGTTTTTGGAGGGCCTCAAGCAACCTCGGGAGATTTGGGTCGGCGACCGCAAGATCAAGGGCGTCGCCGACGATCCCGCATTCGCGGGCGCGGCGCGTGGCGTCGCAGCCGTCTACGATCTCCAGTATAAAGAGGCTGACGCCTGCCTGATGCCGGATCCGGAGACGGGCGAGAAGATCAATGTTAGCCATATGATTCCTCGATCGAGGCAGGATCTGGCGCGCCGTCGCGCGGGGCTGGAAAAAATCGCCGCCTATTCGGTCGGCCTGATGGGCCGCACGCCGGACTACATGAATGTGACCTATGCGGGCTTCGCTGGCCGCGCCGAGGAATGGGCGGTAAATGGCAACGAGGAGGGCGCGGAAAACCTCGTCAACTATCAGAAATATCTGCGCCGCAATGACATTTCGCTGACGCATACGATCGTCAATCCGACCATCGACAAGGCGCAGGGCGATGCGCCGCAACCTGGCAACGATGTGGCCCTTCGCAAGGTCGGCGAAACGGAGCACGGCATCGTCGTGCGCGGTGCGCGGATCCTCGCGACGCTCGCCCCTTTCGCCGACGAGATTGCGGTCTATCCGTCTCATCCCTTGCCACCCGATTGCGACGAGTACGCGATCTCCTTCTGCATTCCGATGTCCACCCCTGGTCTCAAATTCATCTGCCGGGATTCGTTTTCCGAAAGCAGCAATTTTTTCGATCACCCCATCTCGGGCCGGTTCGATGAGCAGGATGCCTTCGTGATCTTCGACAATGTCGAAGTGCCCCGGAACCGTCTGCACGTCAACTGCAACACCGCCGTCTACAATTCGGTCATGATGCGCAGCTGGTGGCCGAACGTCATGCAGCAGACAACGGTCCGGGCGCTGACGAAACTCGAATTTGCCTGGGGCCTCGCCTCGCGGATGACCGAGGTGATCAACGACGTCAAGCCGCAGACATGGGAGATGCTCGGCGAAATCTGGAGCTATGCCGAATTGACCCGCGCCTGCCTGAAAGCCGCCGAAGACGGGGCTATAGACTATGGCAACGGCGTCTGGCTGCCGGATGCCCAACCCTTCGCCGCCCTTCGCGCGTCGATGCCGCGATGGATGGCGCGGGTCAGCGAAATCATCCAACTCATCGGGTCGCATAACGTCTTCGCCGCCCCGAGCCGCGCTCAACTCGACGATGCCGGTCTTCGGCCGCTCATCGACCATTATCTGCGCGGCGCTGGCGATGTGGGTGCCGAGCAGCGCGCGCGCGTCTTCCGGCTCGCATGGGATTTCGTCGGCACGGGCCTTGCTGGCCGGAACCTCCAGTACGAGCGCTTCTATCTCGGATCTTCGGTCCGTAACTATCAGATGGCCCATCTGTTCGGTGACCGCACCCGCGCCAACGAGTTGGTCGATCGCTTTCTGACCGAGGACATTGGCGCGATGAAAAAAGCGGACCGCCATGTCGCGGAGGCGGTGTGATGGCCGGTACCGTGAAAGTTGCGGGCGTCGAGGTCTCGGCCGATCACTGGATCGGCGGTAAGCGTGTCGCCTCGAAGCAGAAATTTGCCAACTTCTCGCCCATCGACGGCTCGCATCTCGGCGACCTGTCGGCGGGCGGCAAGGCGGAGGCGGACGCGGCCGTCGCGGCGGCGCGCAAGGCCTTTCCGGCCTGGGCGGCACTTGGGCCCAAGGGCAGGCTGCCGATCCTGAAAAAATTCGCCGAAGGCATCAGGGCGCGGGTCAACGAACTTGCCGCTGTCGAGACCATGGACAATGGCTCGCTTCTGATGGGCAATGTCCATCGCGTCGTGCCGCGCGCGGCGCAGAACATCGAGTTCTTCGCCGACTGGGCGATGACGCTCGATGGCCATTCGATCGATTCGCCCGAAGTCGTGAACCATGTGAAATACGACCCGGCGGGTGTCGCCGTCCTGATCACGCCGTGGAACGCGCCCTTGATGCTGACCACCTGGAAGGTCGGTCCGGCGCTTGCCGCCGGCAACACCATTGTCGTCAAGCCGCCGGAATGGGCGCCGCTCACCTGTTCGCTCATGGCCGACATCGCACATCAGGCCGGTCTGCCGGCGGGTGTGCTCAACGTCGTTCAGGGGATCGGCGAGGAGGCGGGCGATGCGCTCGTGAACCACCCCGACGTCGACCGCATCAGCTTCACCGGTTCGACCGACACGGCGAAGATCATCGGGCAGGCGGCGGCGCGTTCGATCACGCCCATGAGCGCCGAGCTTGGCGGCAAATCGCCCTTCATCGTCTGTGCCGATGCCGATCTCGATGCGGCCGCGCAAACGGTCGCCGGGCAATACATGAATGCAGGTCAGGTCTGCCTCGCAGGCACCCGCATCATGGTCGAAAAGAAGATCGAGGAAGAGTTCCTGGAAAAAGTGCGTGGCGCCGCAAGCCACATGATCGTCGGCGACCCGCGCGACAAGGATACGCGCGTCGGACCGCTCATTCACAAGGAGCACTTCGCGCGCGTGGCCGGTTTCGTCGAACGGGCAAAGGCGGATGGCGCCGTGCCGCTCTGGGGCGGCAACCGCGCGAATTTCGGCGAACTCTATTTCGAGCCGACGCTCTTCGCGAACATCACGCCGGAGCTCGAGATCGCTCAGCGCGAGGTCTTCGGCCCGGTCCTCACCTGGCAGAACTTCTCCTCCGACGACGAGGTGATCGAGCTTGCCAACAACACGCGGTACGGTCTCGCGGGCACCTTGTTCAGCCGCAACGAAAAGCGCGCGATGGACATCGCCTCGCGCGTCACGGCCGGCACGCTCTGGGTCAATTGCTTCTTCGTCCGCGATCTGGCGGCGCCTTTCGGCGGCGCGAAGGACTCCGGCATCGGCCGCGAGGGCGGCACCTGGAGCTTCGATTTCTACACTGACATAAAAAACATTTCGGTCCGCAAGGGATCGTTCGCCTGAGGGGAGGCACACATGGTTCAGGTCACGGAACTCGGCTATATGGGGCTCGGCGTAAAGAGCCTCAATGACTGGAAGGACTACGCAACGAAGATCCTCGGCCTCGAAGTGGCGGATGAGGGCGAGGCGGGCCGCTGCTATCTGCGGATGGATTACTGGCATCACCGCATTATCCTCGAAGAGGACGGAACGGACGATCTGAATTTCCTCGGCTTCCGCGTCGCCGGTGTCGAGGAATTCCGCGAGATGCACAGGAAGCTCGTCAACGCCGGTATCGACGTGCGGATCGGCACGTATGAAGAAGCGGCGGATCGCCGCGTCCTCGAAGTGATGAAGCTCAAGGACGCAAGCGGCTTTCCGATCGAGATTTTCCACGGGCCGCAGGTGCAGTCCGACAAGCCCTTTCACCCCGGGCGTCGCATGCATGGCCGCTTCAAGACCGGTGAGGGTGGGCTCGGCCACCTGATCCAGAAGGAAACGGTCGGCTTCGAGAAAACCTACGAATTCTACAAACTGCTCGGCATGCGCGGCAGCATCGAATACCGGATTCCCTTCCCCGGCCTCGACAAGCCGTTCGACCTGATGTTCATGCATTGCAACGCGCGCGATCACACGGTGGCTTTCGGTCCGCCCGGCGAGAAGCGCATCAACCACCTGATGATCGAGGTGGAGAGTTTCGACGATGTCGGCCTCACCTATGAGATCGTCCGCGAGGCGGGCATCCCCATCACCATGACGCCGGGCCGCCACGCGAACGACCACATGTACTCCTTCTACTTCCTCAACCCGTCCGGCTGGATGTGCGAAGTGGGCTGGGGCGCGCGCGAAGCGACGCATCAATCGGAATATTACCAGCGCGACACCTACGGCCACGAACAGAACCAGGAGGTGATGAAGGGAGGCTTGATGGAGGTCTGACCGGACCCCGCGAGCCCTCGAACGTCATCTTGAAAAGAACACCAGGGAGAGAGACATGTCGGTATTGACCGGGCCGCGCGAGGAATGGCGGCGTATTCTGCATCAGGGGACGCCGGTCTGGGTGAAGCCGGAAGACGGCGGCAAGCTGCGGCTTGGCGACGGAAGGCTGGTCGATGAGGCAAGCGCCACCTATTTGCCGCCCTGCGATCCGACCAAGATCATCTGTATCCATCTGAATTACGATTCCCGCCGCGTCGAGTTCAAGGCGCCGCCGCTCGTCACGCCGACCTATTTCCAGAAGCCGTTGACGACGCTCAATGCGCATCGCGGCTTCCTCAACCGGCCCGCCGATTGCCAGTACCTCAATTATGAAGGTGAGATCGCGGCCATCGTCGGCAAGCCGATGCGCAATGTCGCGCCGGCCGATGTCTGGGATCATCTGGCGGGCTTCGCGCCGGCCAACGATGTCGGTGCGCAGGACTTCCGCGACACGGATGCCGGTTCCATGTTGCGCGTCAAGGGGCAGGACGGGTTCTGCCCCGTCGGCCCCGGCATCGTGCGCGGCGTCGATATCCGGAAAGAGCGCGTGCGCACTTATATCAACGGCAAGGTCGTTCAGGACGGTCCGGTGAGCGAGATGACCTTTCCGATCGACTACATCTTCGCCGATCTCTCGCGTCACATCACTTTCCTGCCGGGCGACATCGTGCTCACCGGCACGCCCGCCAATTCACGGCCGATGAACCCCGGCGATGTCGTCGAAGTGGAAGTGACGGGCATCGGACGCATCTCGAACACCGTTCAGGAAGTGCCGGCACCCACGCATGATGTCGGTCACCAGCCGACCGACACCGACGCGGTGCGCCGCGTCGCGCTCGGCCAGTTCTGAGGGATATGAAAATGGCGGAAGCCGTGTCTCTGAAATCGCGTTGGGCGGCTGGAGAGGTGACATTCGGCGCCTGGTGCATGATGCCCGGCGCGCTCGGAGTCGAGGCCGTTTCGTCGCTTGGCTTCGACTGGATACTCGTCGATATGCAGCATGGCTGCATGGACTACGGACAGGCGCTTGATATGATCCGCGCCGCCGACATTCGCGGACTTCCAGCAATTGTACGCGTGCCCTGGAACGAGCCGGGAATCGTCGGCCGCGTTCTGGACGCGGGTGCCCTTGGCGTCGTCGCTCCGATGATTCAGACGGCCGACGATGCGAGGAGTTTGGTTGACTCCTGCCGCTATCCGCCGGTGGGGCGCCGCAGCTTCGGGCCTGTGCGTGTCGGAACGCGCGACGGCGCGGGGTATGCCTTCACGGCCAATGACCGTGTTGCCGTCGTTCCGATGATTGAGACGCGCTCCGCGCTCGATCAGGTCGATGAAATCGTCGGCTTGCCGGGGGTCGATGCGGCCCTGGTGGGGCCGTTCGACCTTTCGGTCGCGCTTGGTCTGCCGCCGGGAGACAATGACGGAAAGCCTGCTTTCGACGATGCCATAAAGACTGTTGTCGCTGCCTGCCGGCGGCACGGCAAGGCGGTAGCCGTCCTGTCGAACGCGATCGTCGCGCCGCTGCGCGTCGCGCAGGGGTTTCAAATGATCTCGGTTACGACGGACATCGCGGCGCTCTCTTCGGCGAGCATGGCGAGTCTCACGGCTGTGAAAGAAAAAACTGGAACAAAAAATGCTGGATAGTGCGACAAGGTCAAAAATCGTTGACGAGCTTTTCGACGTCTACGAGACACGCAGGCCGCTCCGGCGGCTGACCGGAACCTATCCTGGCTTGACCGTCGAGGATTCCTATCTGGTTCAGGAAGAGTTCGTCCGCCGCAAGGTTGACGCGGGCGCGAAGGTGAAGGGCTACAAGGTAGGGCTCACGTCGAAACCGATGCAGGAAATGGCCGGATCTTCGGAGCCGGATTTCAGCGCCATAACCGACGACATGTTCCTGCCTGAAGCGACGCCGATCGATGCTTCCCGGTTTTTCCGCCCGATGATCGAAATCGAAATCGCATTCGTCATGAAGCACGCGCTCAAGGGGCCGGGCGTGCTGCCCGTCGACGTCATCAGGGCGACCGATTTTGTTGTCCCTGCGATTGAGATTGTCGATTTCCGCGTAATGCCGGAGCCCGGTTTCGGCATGATCGACACCGTGGCCGATCTGGCTGCCTGCGGCGCTGTCGTGCTGGGCGCCAATCCGAGACGGCTCGACGCGATCGACGTGCGGCGCGTACATGGCGAATTGAGGTTGAACGGCAAATTGGAAGTCGAGGGCGATGCCTCGGCGGTTCTGGGCAATCCCGTCACGTCCGTCGCCTGGCTTGCGAACAAGCTCGGCCAATTCGGCGTTGTTTTCGAGCCGGGGCAGGTCGTGCTTACCGGGTCCTTTGTGCGGGCAATCCCCGTTAAGGCCGGCGACGACGTTTTGTGCCGCTTCGACCAGGGATTGGGCGATCTGTCGATGAGTTTTACCTGAGTCGTGGACGGCCGGTTACTGCGCCAAACAGGAAAAGTGTCGCGCAATTTCTCGCATATGCAGGTTATATCATTCTGTATAAGGATTAAAAGCACATGAAGCTAGTTCCTTTGATGAAAATTCACGTTCTTGTCGCCTCGCCATTCGACATCGGCGACACGACGCATGGCAAGCGGCTTGTCGCCAACATTACGGGGGGCGCGTTCGAGGGCAATCGCCTAACGGGCACCGTTTGCAGCAGTGGCGCCGACTGGATCGTCATCGATTCCGAGAATTTGGGGCATATCGACGTGCGGATCGTTCTGCAGACGAACGATGGCGCACACATCTATGTTCATTATACGGGCTTTCTCGAATATAACGACAAGTTCGTCACCGCGGCGCTTAGTGGCGGAGAAACGAAAATCGGCGACTCGTATTTTTTGAGCCAGCTGCGTTTCGAGACCGGCGCCGAAAAATATAAATGGTTGAACAGGGTTCTGGGCGTCGGGGAAGGGCGCGTTTATCCCGGCGGCATCGAGTATCAGGTTTACGAGCAGGCGCACGATTGAAACACGCACCCCGGAGAGCGGGAGGTGGCGGGTTGCCCGCTGTTCGTTTATGCGGCGCTGCAAGCGGGCGGCATGGGGTTTCGGTGCGTCGGACAAATTGAGGGAGCACGCATATGGCTGACAACGGAGCGGGAGCCGGTATTCGCTGGGACAAGGAAGTAGACTGGCTGGTCGTGGGCGGCGGCGGCGCCGGAATGGTGTCGGCTCTGACGGCCAATCATCTGGGCCTCGATACGCTGGTGATCGAAAAAGCGCCTTATATGGGCGGCAGCACGGCTCGATCGGGTGGCGTGGTCTGGATTCCCAACAACTACCTGGTGCGCGAAGGCGGGTTACCGGACTCGGAGGAACGGGCCAGGAGCTACATGGCCAGCACGGTCGGCAACCGCGTGCCCTCGGAAGTTCAGGAATCGTTTGTGAAGTACGGTCCGCAGATGATCGAGTTCCTGCGCGATCACACGGAAACGCGCTTCGTTTGGAGCAAGGGATATTCGGACTATTACCCCGAAGCGACTGGCGGCTTCCCTGAAGGCCGCGCCCTGGAAGCCGTTCCCTTCAACGGGACTTTGCTTGGCGCCAATCAGAAATATTTCCGCCCGCCGGTTCTGTCGGGCACTCATTACGCCGGCCTCCTGCTGTTCGAGTTGTTTTCGGTCGCCCGGATGCGCCGTCATTGGGACGGAAAACGCAAGTTCATGAAGGCGGCTTTCAACACGATCACAAACAGGCTGCTTGGAAGAAAAGTGATGACGGCGGGGCAGGGCACCGCCGGTCGGCTCTTTTACTCCATATTGCGTGCCAACATTCCGTTCGAAGTGAATACGGCCCTGACGTCGCTGGTGACGGAGAACGGTCGCGTCGTGGGCGCCGAGGTGTCGAAGGGCGGCAGGACGCTTCGGTACAAGGCGCGGCGCGGCGTGGCGCTGACCGCCGGCGGTTTCGCCCACAATCAGGAAATGCGCGATCGTTATCTGCCGCATCCCACAAGCTCGAAATGGTCGCTTGCCGCCGAAAGCGATATGGGCGATGCCATTCGTGCCGGCGAGAGCATTGGTGCCCGGCTCGATCTGATGGACGACGCTTGGTGGGGTCCGGTCAGTCACGTAAACGCCAACGAGAACCCGCATTTTTGCGTTCTCGAGCGCTCGCTGCCGGGATCGATGATCGTGAATTCCTCGGGCGATCGCTTTGTAAACGAGGCGGCGCCCTATTGCGACGTGGTCACCAGAATTTACGAAATGCATAACGGGACAGGTACGTCCTGCGTGCCGGTATGGCTTATCCTGGATAAGGCGTACAAGGATTACTATATGATTGCCTCGAACATGCCGCGCCAGCCCATACCGAAGCGGTGGAACGAAAGCGGCGACGTGATCTCGGCGCCAGACCTTGCGGAACTTGCGGAGAAGATAGGCGTTCCGGCGGATCGACTCGCGAAGTCGATGGAGCGATTCAACAAGCTTGCCGAAACCGGTGTCGATGAGGACTATCATAGGGGCGACAGTGCGCATGACCGCATGTACGGCGATCCCTATTTCAAAAATCCGAACCTGGCGCCGTTGACGAAAGCTCCCTTCTTCGCCATCCGGCTCTATCCCGGCGACATCGGCACGCGCGGCGGGCTTGTTATCAACAGGTTCGGACAGGTGGTCTCGCAGTCGGGGGAGGTTATCGAGGGCCTTTGGGCGGCGGGCAACAGCACGGCGTCGGTCATGGGAAATTCCTACCCCGGACCCGGCGCGACTATCGGACCGGCCATGACATTCGGTTACATTTCTGCCATGAAAGGAGCGGGACTCATCTGACGTTTTAGGTATGTTTGACTTGGAAATTGTCGGCCCGCCAGTTCCGGGAGGGCGGCCTCTTGAAAGTTGCCGTGTGCCTGCCGCCCGTCTTGTGGACAGATAGCTAAGCTGACAGCCTCTTCTTTTCGAGCTTCATAGGGCTCAAGTATACCCGAGCGTCGAGTGCCGGCGCAGGAGACCGTAGACGTGTTCGATGTCATCGAACACGTCTACCTTGGCGTGGTCTCTTGTGTGGTCGACCTTGCGGGCGCCCGTTCGATCTGGAGTGACGCATCGGCGCATCCGGCTTTCCACGCCGCCAGACCGCCGTCCGCGGAGCATCGGCGACAAGCCGGGTTGTCGCCCAATTCAGGGGCCAGACCGCCATAGGGCTTCCAGAAGCAGACGCGTCAAGCCACCTTGCGTTTGCTGCTCTTTCTCAGGGCCGGTATGACGTGTCTGGCGAACGAACGCATGCTTTTGGCTGCCTCCTCGTAGCTCATGCCGCCGAAAAGGAAGCAGGGATTGATGTCGAATTCGCCCAGAAGCGATTTGCGATATTCGAACTTGTCGACGATTTCCTTGGGCGTCCCCCAGGCCGTGACATCGAGATAGGTTCTGGCCATTCCATCCTTGCCGAGCGCGCGAATGGCGTCGACGGCCTGGGCGTAGGACTCGTAGCCCTTGGCATTTTTAAAATGCTCGCCGGCCAGTTCATAGTGATCGAGTACCGAAAGCAGATAGTTGGTCACATATTTCTGTCCCAACTCCTTCGCGCGTGCAGGATCGGTGTCGCAATAGGTGAAGTCGCATATCATGATCGGCGGTGCGTCTTCGCCATGTTGTGTCTTGTACGCAGCCTTGTATTCCTTGACGGCCTCGGCCTGAGCCTCCCACGGCTTTTGAGCGAAGATCACCATCCGCGCGCCAGCCTTCGCGCACTGAAGAACGGATTCCGGCGACATGGCGACCTGATAGATACGCTCCTTGAAGGAGCCGCGCGGATTGGGACGGATTTCGGTCCGCTTCTGCGGATAGAAGGGGCCGCTCCCTTCGATGAAGCCGGTCTCGAGAGCGTCGATAATCATCGGGCTTGCTTCGTCGAAGCGTTGGCGCGCTTCGTCCATATTCACGCCCATACCGGCATATTCCTTGCGCGCCAGGCCGCGACCCATCCCGAAGAGTGTTCGGCCTTGGCAAAGGTGATCCAGCAGGACGACCTTTTCCGCAATCCGAACGGGCACATTCCAGGGAAGGATGACGGCGCCGGTGCCTAGCTTGATGCGTTTGGTGCGCGCCGCCATGTAGCTCAGGAACTGAGTGTTGTCGGGACAAAACGAATAGTCCTCGAAATGGTGCTCGACGGGCCACAATGCGTCAAAGCCGAGTTCTTCCGCCAAAAGCCCGAGACGGATCTCCTCGTCATAGACTTGGCCGTCGGTTACGCCGGAGTTGGCTCTGTCGAAATTCTGAAAAACCATCTGAATGCCGAACTGCATCGGAATATCTCCCTGTCGTAATGATTTCGGTTTCTTGTTTCAGCGGCCCTTATAGTTAGGCCTGCGCTTCTCCATGAATGCCTTGGGCCCCTCGCGGGCATCCTCGGTCTTGAACACGGGTGCTGCGAAGCGCGACTCCATACCCATCGCCTCGCTCTCGGGGCGACCCAGACATTCGCGGGCGGATTTGCGAATTGCCTGAACGGCGATCGGCCCATTCGCGGCGATCTTCTCCGCGAGTTCGAATGCCGCGTCGAGCACCTGGTTTTGGGGGACGACACGATTCAGGAATCCCAGATCGTAGGCTTCCTGCGCGCTGATCAGGTCGCCGGTGAGCAGCAGTTCCATCGCCCTTGCATAAGGTATCTGGCGCGGAAGGCGCACCGTTGAGCCGCCGCCCGGAAAAATCGCCCATTTGACTTCCTGCACACCGAGCTTTGCCGTATCCGCAGCGATACGCATGTCCGTTCCTTGCGCCAACTCCATCCCGCCTGCGACGGCAAAGCCGTTGATCGCGGCGATGACCGGCTTTGTCACATCGAATGTGCGCAACAAGCCCTTGGCCAGGATATTCGGATCAGCCAGAATTTTCTGATCCCATTCGTTTTGCGGTTTGCGTGCGCCATTTATGAGCGGGATGAGTTGCCCGAGATCCGCGCCCGAACAAAACGCCTTGTCTCCGGCGCCGGTGACGATGGCGACGCGGATATTCGCGTCGTCGCGCACCTCTTCCCAATGACCGGCAAGCCTGACCAACATCTCCGGACTGAACGAGTTGCGCGCTTCCGGGCGGTTGAGCGTGATCAGCGCGATATGGCCCTTTTTTTCGAGCAGGGCCGGTTCCATCGTCATGTTCGCGTCTCCTCTGAATAACATATATGTGTTGCTGATCGCATGGATGTAAATTTATCTGGACTCGGGTTGCGCGGCCAGCGAAGATTTATGATCAGGGATTGTCAAATTAAAAGTCGCGCCCTTGAAACCAAATACGACGCTGGGAGAGCGCCAATGATCAAGAAGCCGATATCCGCGGATTCGCACATCACCGAACCTCCGCATTGCTATGTTGATTACATTGATCCCAAATTCCGCGATCGCGCGCCGCGCATCCAGCGGATCGACAAGATTGGCGATGCTTTCATCGTCGATGGTATGGGGTCTCCAGTTCCGATGGGGCTGGTGGCCGCCGCCGGCAAGGATCCGGCGGAGATCACGACAGACGGCGTCGCCTTCGAAGACCTGTGGAAGAGCGGCTGGGACGCCAAGTTCCGCGTTGCGGACCAGGAGAAGGATGGCATTGCGGCCGAGTTCATCTATCCGACGGTCGGAATGGTGATCTGCAACCATCCCGACTTCGACTACAAGAAGGCCTGCTTCGACGCTTATAATCGCTGGTTGCAGGAATACTGCGGGGAGGCGCCTGACCGTCTTTACGGTCTTGCGCAGGTTTCCATGCGATCACCGGAAGATGGCGTTGCGGAAATCAGGCATGCGAAGGAGATGGGCTTCAAGGGTGTGATGATGCCCGGAAACCCCGCCGTCGAGGATTATGATTCAACTGTATACGACAAGGTCTGGGCGACCGCTGTCGAGTGCGACATGCCGCTCTCGTTCCACATCCTGACCGGCAAATCGGACAGTCTTTCGGGGCAGGTCCGGGGTCCGCGTATCAACGGCTTCCTGTCGATCATTCGTGGCTGCCAGGACGTGATGGGCACTTTCATATTCGGCGGTGTCTTCGATCGCTTCCCCGACCTCAAGGTTGTCTGCGTCGAGGCCGATGCGGGCTGGGTTCCGCACTACATGTATCGCATGGACCATGCCTACAAGCGTCATCGCTACTGGATGAAGGCGCCGCCGCTCAAGCGGATGCCGAGCGACTATTTCAACGACAACATCTATGTGACGTTCCAGGACGACTGGGTTGCCTTCAGGATGAAGGATATGTGCAATGTTCGCCGCCTGATGTGGGCGAACGATTTCCCGCATTCGGATTCGACCTGGCCCTGGTCGCAGGCAATGCTGGAAGAGCACACGAAAAATCTGAGCGAGCAGGAACGCAACTGGATATGCCACGACAACGTCGCGGAACTCTACAAGCTCGCCGTTTGACGATCCGTATACTGATGTCAAGGCGCAGGTTTTTTCGATTCACGGGGAGGACGTTTTCATGGACTACGATCTGAAGATCGTGGGTGGATTCATTGTCGACGGCACCGGCTCTCCGGGCTATGCCGGAGACATCGGTATTCGCGATGGCAAAGTTGTGGCTATGGGGCAGGCCCCCGCCGGGGCGAGGACGACTATCGACGCCCTGGGGCAGGTCGTTGCCCCCGGCGTCGTCGATATACATACGCATTACGATGCCCAGCTTCTGTGGGACAGGAATCTGTCGATCTCGCCGTGGCACGGCGTGACGACGGTCGTGGTGGGCAATTGCGGGTTCGGCATCGCACCGACGCGCAAGGAGCACCGCGGCCTTATTCTGCGGACGCTCGAAAATGTCGAGGGCATGAGCGTCAGGGCGCTGGAGGCCGGTCTCGGCGACGAATGGGGGTTCGAGACGTTTCCCGAATATCTCGACGTCGTGGAAAAGAAGGGTACGTTGATCAACGTGGCCGTTCTTCTGGGGCATACGCCGCTTCGCCTCTATGCCCTCGGGCCTGAATCCACCGAACGGGCGGCGCGGCCGGAGGAGGTCAGGCATATGAAAAGCCTGATGCGCGAGGGCCTCGAAGCGGGCGCACTCGGTTATGCGACATCGAAATCGCCGACGCATGTGGGCTACGAGGGCAGACCGGTTCCAAGCCGGCTGGCGGCGTTCAGCGAGATACGGGAGATCGCGTCGGCGCTGGGCGAGGCGGGCGAAGGCGTGATACAGGCGACTGTCGGCAAGGAACTGTCATTTGATGAATTCGCGGAATTGAACCGCGTTTCCGGTCGCCATGTCAGTTGGACGGCGTTGCTGGGCGGTGGCGGGGTGCTGAATGTCGGCTCCGCAGCCGAGCAGTTGGCGCGCTCAAACGAACTTCAGTCGGCTGGTTACGCGGTGTTTCCGCAGGTCACCTGCAGGCCACTCAATTTTGAATTTCGATTCGATCAGCCGTTTCTGTTCCAGAGCATGCCGGTCTTCGCGCCGGTGAACAAAGCCGACCGCGCGGAAAAACTGAGGCTTTACGCCGACAACTCTTTCCGGGCGGGATTCCGGGACGCGATGCGTGGTCCGATTCTCAGTGCATGGGACAAGGCGGTCATCGCTTATTGTCCGGATCGGCCGGAGTTCGGAGAACGGCTGGTGTGCGACGTAGCAGCGGAACTCGGATGCAACTCGATCGATCTTGCGTTGGATCTCTCGATTCAAAGCGATCTGCAGACGCGGTTCCGCCTGCCTGTCGCAAACGCCGACGAAGACGAAGTGGCAACGTTGCTGCGCGATTCCTGCACGGTGCTCGGCCTCTCGGACGCAGGCGCGCATGCGAGCCAACTCTGCGATGCATGTTTTTCTACGCATCTTCTCGGAAGATGGGTCCGTGAAAAGCGCGTTTTGACGCTGGAGGAGGCGGTCCGGATGCTGACATCGCGGCCCGCCGAGGTGTTCGGCATCAAGGATCGCGGTCGCCTCGCTGTGGGAATGCCCGCCGATGTCCTGATCTTCGACGCCGAAACGGTTGGCGCAAGTTCCCTTCGCAGGGTCTATGACCTGCCTGCTGGCGAAGACCGGCTGATTTCCGATGCCTCGGGCATTTCGGCCGTCGTCGTCAACGGGACATTGATCCGGCGCAATGGCGTCGATGTGTTGGGCGCCGAAGGTCGTTTGCCGGGCCGTCTGTTGCGCCATGGCGCAGCAGCCTGAGGAGGACGTGAAAAATGAGTCTTGAGGAACTTGCTGTCGTTCGTCAGCTGCTTGCGGGCCTTGTGACCGGGGAGGCTCGTTCTCTTGAGGATTTTCGTACCTCGTATGACGAGGCTGGCAAGGCGTTCGGTCTTCCCGAAGGCGTGACGGTCACGCCGGTTTCCGCCGGCGGGGTTCCCGGCGAATGGCTGACGCCGGCTGCCGGTGCCGGCAAGCGGGTTTTGCTCTATCTGCATGGAGGAGGCTATGCGCTTGGTTCTCTCGACTCGCATCGCCATCTTGCGGCGCGCGCAGCTCTTGCCCTGAAAGGCCGGGTTCTGCTGATCGACTACAGGCGGTCTCCAGAGCATCCATTTCCGGCGGCTGTCGATGATGCGCTTGCTGCTTATCGCTGGTTGATCGAGACGGGCGTCGACCCGGCGAAGCTCGCTGTGGCGGGAGATTCAGCCGGCGGCGGCCTGACGGTTGCCGTGCTTCTGGCGGCGCGCGATGCCGGTCTCGGACTTCCGGCTGCGGCCGTTTGTATTTCGCCGTGGGCCAATCTTGAAAATAAAGGTGCCTCTTATGGCGCGAAAGCGAATGTGGACCCGATGGTGCGCCATGCCGATCTTGAGCTGTGGACGGCGGCCTATCTGGGAACTTCAACCCCGCGCAGGACGCCTCTGGCATCGCCGGTATATGCCGATCTCAAGGGATTGCCGCCATTCCTGATTCAGGTAGGCAGTTCGGAGGTTTTGCTCTCGGATAGCCACTTATTGGCCGATAGATTGAAAGAGGCTGGCGTATCCGTCAATCTCCATGTCTGGCCGGAGATGATTCATGTCTGGCACTGGTTTGCGCCGGTCTTGAGCGAAGGCCGCGCGGCGATCGACGAGCTGGCCAGCTTCCTGGATACAAAGCTCGGATGATTATGGCGCTGTATCGTCGTCGATTTCAAGTTGGTCCTCGTCGTCTACAGTCTCCTTAAAGCCTTGCCCGTTTTGTGAGATGTGCTCGGCGATAGCGTTTTTCAGTAACGCCGTGAACGGTTGTTTACGATTGCGAAAATACTCGTTGGGAGCGGCTATGCCGATCGCGACCGAGCGTCCGGACGGACCCATCGGAATGGGCATCGCCAGCATAGTCGCTCCCGGCGTCACGAGATCGCTGTAAAGCGCAAGCCCGCGTTTTCTGATTCTTTGCAGTTCGTCTTCGATCTCCTGCATCGATTCCCGCCGCTCCGGCATGGCGGCAAGGGCATCATGAATCAGACGTCTCGCTTCGGGCAACGGAAGTTCGCTCAGCAGAACGCGGCCAATCGTCGAAAAAGCGAGCATTCGCTTGGTGCTTGGCTTGACATGGAAGCGGATGGGCGACGTACCTTGAATCACCTTCACATATTGAGCATAAGCCCCTAGACGCGCAGCGAGGATGATCGTGCATCCCGTATCGGCCGAAAGCCGTCTCATAAGGCGCTGGACATTCCGGATCGGTAACGCCTCGGCTTCCACCCAGTTTCCCAGCAGAGATATCCGGATGCTTGGAAAAAAAGTCTTGCCCCGGTCGTCGTGCTCCAGATAACCGAGGCTCACGAGGCTTTTCAGAAGGGCGGCGGTGCTGGAATGAGGATAACTCAGCGCCTGCGCTACGTCTTGAATCGTCACCGGGCGTCTTACTTCGTCGAAATACTCGAAAATCTCCAGAACACGGGTCGCGGATTTTACCGTTGCAGCCGACGGCTGTTCGGATTTGAGGACATTAGCGTTCATGCGACAACTCTGATTTATATGGTCTCTTCCGCGTCTCGTTTTTCGTTTGTTTCCTCAAAGAAAGAGCGCGAGGCGCGTGCCATCCTCGATCGCCCTCACAGCATCAAGTTGTTGAGGCTTGTCGACGCCGCCGATCATGTGAACGGGTTTGCCCAGGGACTGCGCCAACGACAACGCATCGTCCGCCGATTCCTGTCCGGCGCAGACGACAATCGTGTCGACTTTCAAAGTCTGCGGTTTACCGCCTGCCTCGATGTGGAGCCCGGTATCGTCGATTTTCCGATAGGTTACATCGCCGGTCATCGTTACGCCGCGGAACATCACCTCCAGAAAATTCGCCCATCCCCTGGTCTTGCTCAGGCTGGCGCCGAAGCTATCGCGCGGCTTGCGCTGGAGAAGATGAATCTTGCGCGATGAAGGCCATTGATGATTGGCGGGCAGCAACGCGCCTGGCTGCGTATAGCTCAGATCAATTCCCCACTCGGCGGAAAATCCCTCGACATCGGGATGTAACGGATCGTGTGGGCCATGCGGATGGGACAGAAGCGTCGCCACGTCGAAGCCAATGCCGCCGGCACCGACAATGGCAACCTCGGCACCGACGCGTGCGGTGTTTGTGATTGCCTCTACATAGGTCATAACCGACGGGTGATCCGAACCCGGAATGTCGAGATGGCGCGGGCGAACGCCGGTTGCGACGACGATTTCGTCAAATTCTCCGCTCTCCAGATCGGCGAGCGAAGCCGGACGGCCGCAGTGAACCTCGACGCCCAGTTCGTCGAGCCGGTTCCTGAAATAGCGGATAGTCTCGGCATAATCCTCCTTGCCGGGAATCCGCTGTGCCAGATTGAATTGACCGCCGATATCGATGTCGGCTTCGAATAGTACCACCTTGTGGCCGCGTTCGGCCGCCGTCACCGCGCAGGCAAGACCCGCCGGGCCGCCGCCAAGGACCGCAATGTGCTTTCCTCTGGCTGCTGTCGCGATCTTGAACTCGACTTCGCGGCATGCGGCGGGATTGACCATGCAGGTCGTCAGCCGTCCGGTAAAGGCATTGTCGAGGCAGGCCTGATTGCAACCGATGCAAGTATTGATTTTCGACGATGCGCCCGATGCCGCTTTCGCAACAAAATCGGGATCGGCCAATAGTGGACGCGCGAGCGAAACCATGTCGGCTTGTCCGTCTGCAATCAGTTGCTCCGCTTGCTCCGGCGTATTGATCCGGTTGGACGCGACCACGGGTATCGCGACTTCTGCCTTGAGCCGCTTGATCGCCCAGGTGAAAGCTCCGCGCGGCACCATATGAGCGATCGTCGGCACACGCGATTCATGCCAGCCTATGCCGGTATTGAGGATGTTTGCTCCGCTTACCTCGACATCTTTTGCGAGGGCGGCGACGTCCGGCCAGGAATTACCCCCCTCGACAAGATCTAGAACGGATATCCGGTAAACGATAATGAAGTCCGGTCCGCAATGCTTGCGGACACGCCCGACGACTTCAACCGGCAAGCGTCGCCGGTTTTCCGCCGAACGGCCCCAACCATCTGTGCGCTGATTTGTGCGCGCCGCAGTGAACTGATTGAGAAAATAGCCCTCCGAACCCATGACTTCAACGCCGTCATATCCGGCTTCGCGTGCGAGTGCCGCGGCAGTGCCAAAATCCTCGATGGTCTGGAGGATTTCATCTTCACCCAGGGCGCGGGGCGCAAGCGGATTGATGCGGGACCTGACTGCGGAGGGAGCCACCAGTTCGGCATGCCGGCTGTACCGGCCCGCATGCAGGAGCTGGAGAACGATCTTTCCGCCCTCATCGTGGACAGCGCGTGTGATCACACGATGACTCTCAACGAGGTCCTCAGTCATGACCGACGCGCGCTCTGCAAGCCTTCCCGCCCTGTTCGGCGAGATACCGCCGGTAACAAGAATTCCGACGCCGCCCTTTGCGCGTCGTGCGAAGAATTTGGCCTGTCGCTCGAAACCGTCCGGCATCTCCTCGAGGCCGGTGTGCATCGATCCCATCAAAACGCGGTTTCTGAGCGCAGTAAACCCGAGATCGAGCGGTGCAAGCAGATGAGCAAAGATATCTGGCGTTTTTTTCACTTCGACCAATTTCCGTCCGTCAGGGCTTGAATGCCGCTTTGGCCTGAGACAGCACGACATTACCGTTTTGCGTCTCGGCCTGCACGATTGCGACTCCGTCGCCCGTTTTCCACATCTTCGTTATAATGGTGTCGCCGAAATAGACCTGAGCGGCAAAGCGTCCGCTGAGAGATTTGAAGCGGGCAGGATCGTTGCCGCAAAGCTCGCGCAGGACCGCGCGGCCGACAAAGCCATATGTGCAAAGCCCGTGAACGAAGGGCTTTTCAAAGCCGCCCAGTTTGGCGAAGTCCGGATCGATGTGGATCGGATTGCGGTCGCCCGAGAGGCGGTAGATTGCCCCTTGCTCGGGGCGCGTCACATCCTCGACCACGGCGTCAGGCGTCCGATCCGGCGGCGTCGAGTCGACGCCCGAAGGGCCGCGCTCTCCGCCGAATCCGCCGGCGCCGCGCACAAATAGTGTTGCGTGAGTTTTGAAGAGGGGCCCCTTCTCGTCGGAACCTGTGCTCTCAACCCCGATAACGGCCGCCTTGCCTTTGTCCCAAACCTCGGAAACGCGTCCCGTTACCTTGATCTTGGCCGATGAGGGCAGGGGACGCAGCAACTCGACGGATTGCTCGCCATGCAGCAGCATTTCCAGCTTCATCTCGACGCCGCTCATCAGCCCGGCGAGCCCTCGCCCGCCAGGGATGACGGCGTAAGTCGGCAAAACTTTCGGTCCCCGGCCTTCGTAAATGAAATCAAGCCCGTCGGCGGGACGAGCGCCGACGCCGAGTGCATAGAGCATCGTGTCCTTGTCGGACCATTCCACATCGACGGCCGGAAACGTCATGCCGACCAAATCCTTCGAAATCGCCTTTTTTCCGCTCATTGTCGCGATCCTGTTCTTGAATTGTTATTCCTCGAATTGTTATTCCTCGCCAGATCAAGGCTTCTTGCCATCCGGTGGCCAGGCGACGACGCCATCCTCAAGCGGGATTTTCAGGCTTTTGAGCAGTTGCGAGAAAAGCGTCCAGTTGCCGATGGCGACAACCAGTTCGATGCGTTCTTCGGCCGTTTTCAGGTGTGCCGCACAGGCAGTCCATGTGGCGTCCGAAATCATGCCGCCGTCGAGCGTCTCGTCGGTCGCGGCGAGAACGGCGCGGTCGGCGTCTGACAGGCAGGAAGCATTTTTCCAATCCCGCGTGGCGACCAGATCCGCCTCCGGAATGTCCAGCATGCGGGCGACCCGCCAATGTTGTGTCCATTCATAGAGCGATTTTGTCTTCCAGCCGATACGCATGATGATGAGTTCGCGCAGTCTTGCATCGAGCTTGTTACCCTGGAAAAGCAGGGTGTTCAGCGTCGAGGCAAGCTCGCGCGCTACATCGGGATGCCGGAGCAAGACCCTGAAGACGCTGAGTGGCGCCATTTGTTCGGATATGCCGGCCTTCGCGGCCGCGGCCGCCGCTTCCGCCATCGACAGCAGGGGAACCCTGGGCGTTTCATCGGTCATTATTATTTTGTCCTCCCCGAAATTTTGCGAAGCGGAAGTTTAGGGCTTCGCATTCTACGTTTGAATCTTTATAACACATACAAGGATAAAAAAATATATATGTGTTATCGACGCGTCGTCGGTGCCGACACTAAGCAGGGAGTTGAAAATGTTGCCGAAAAAATCGATGGCGATGGTGCAGACGGCTCCGCGCAAACTCGAAGCCCGAGATTTGCCGATCCCCCAGATCGCCGACGACAGCGCCATCCTTCGCATCGAAGCCTGCGGCATTTGCGGCAGCGACTACGAACAATACGAAGGGGTCTTGCAGACTCCGATGCCGGTGATTCCGGGCCACGAACCTCTCGGGATTGTCGAGGCAATTGGCGACAAGGCCGCCAGGCGCTGGGGCGTCGATGTTGGTGATCGGGTCGCCATCGAGACGATGTTGTCGTGCCATTGCTGCGACACCTGTGTCGGCGGGCATTATCACCTCTGCGACCGCCGCCAGATCTACTCATATATTCCGCTCACGGAGTCACCGGGCCTCTGGGGTGCCTATTCACAATATATGTATCTCGCGCCCAACACGATCCTTCACAAGATGGACAAGAACCTTCCGGCGGAACTGGCGGTCATGTTCAATCCGCTGGGCGCCGGTTTCCGCTGGGCGGTAGAGATTCCGCAGACGCAGGTTGGCGATACCGTTTTGATTTTTGGGCCCGGACAGCGCGGGCTTGCGAGCGTCGTTGCAGCACGTGAAGCCGGCGCGGGAAAGATCATAGTCACGGGGCTTGCGGCCGATTCAAACAAGCTCCAGATGGCGCTTGCTCTGGGCGCCGATCACATCATCGACGTGCAGAACGAAAATGTTGTCGATCGCGTGCGGGCGTTGACAAACGGAAAGGGCGCGGACGTCATCGTTGAGGTTACATCCTACGCGACTCAGCCGGTCCGTGAAGCCCTGGATTGTGTCCGTATGGGCGGAACGGTCGTCCTTGCCGGCGTCAAGGGATTTAAGCCCGTCTCCGATTTTGTGTCCGACCTTATCGTCATGAAGGAAATCACCATCAAGGGCGCGATCGGCGTTACGTCGTCGGGATACAAGAAGGCGATCGAGATGATCGAGCGCCGCAAATATCCTCTTGAGCTCATGCACACTCATAATTTCGAGCTTGAGGAAGCTGAACTGGCGATCAAGACGCTGGCGCGCCAGATCGAGGGGCAGGAATCCGTCCATTCCTGTCTCATTCCGGCGACTTGATCTGTCTACAGAATATTTTTCAAACGGAAGGCGTGCGGCTGCTCAACGAAAAGGCTGCGTGCGGGGGGCGATGATGATGAGGGCAGTTTCGTGAAGAATTTCAGCGACAAGGCTGCGATCGTCGGGATAGGCGAGACCGGTTATGTAAAAGGGTCGGACCAGACGGCCGTGGCCATGATGCTCGATGCCGCCAGGCGGGCCATCGCGGATGCGGGGCTGAAGCCTGGGGACATCGACGGCATGGTGCCGCCGCCCGTCTATACAACCTCGGAGGAACTGGCCGCCAACCTTGGCGTCGATGTGCTGCGATATGCATCGACGGTCAACATGGGAGGCGCGAGCCCGACTACGGCGTTGCAGAATGCCGCCATGGCCGTGGCCTCCGGTATCTGCGACAACGTGCTGGTCACGCTCGGCTGGAATGGCTACTCGGCGCTGCGTCCAAAAGCGGGGGTGCCGCCAAGCCGGCCAATGAACATGAACACGCTGACCTCGACCATCCGGGGTTACTATCTCCCCTATGGCGTTCTGTTGCCGGTGCAGATGTATGCTTGGCTCGCGACGCGGCACTCGAAACTTTACAATGTTGGCCCCGAGGCGACGGGTTGGATTGCGATGGCGTGCCGCAAGCATGCCCAACTCAACGACCGCGCCCTGACCTGCGGTCAACCGATGACGATGGACGATTACATGCGGTCGCGCATGGTATCCTCGCCGTTCCGTTTATTCGATTGCTGTCTCGAGACGGATGGGGCCTGCGCCGTCGTGGTGACGAGCGCCGAGCGGGCGAAGGACTTGCCTCACAGGCCAGTCTATATCTCCGGCGCGGCCGAGGGCCATCCTTATCCTGCCGACGATATTCCGTCACGGCCGGATCCTTTCAAGATCGGTTTGAGCTACGCCGCGCCACGCGCTTTCGCCATGGCCGGCGTGACACCGAAGGACATGGACTTTCTGCAGGTCTACGACTGTTTTACCTATGTCGTGCTGCTCCAGCTCGAAGCCTTGGGTTATTTCGAGCCGGGTGGCGCACTCGATTTCGTCAAGGATGGACAGATCGAGCTCGGCGGAAAGTTCCCGCTCAATACGCATGGCGGGCTTTTGAGCGAGGCGCATGTGTGGGGCCTCAATCATGTGCTTGAGGCGACCCGCCAATTGCGCGGCGATGCGGGCAAGCGGCAAATTCCGGATGCCGAAATCGGACTCGTGACCGGATGGGGCGATCTCGGCGATGGTAGCCTCGCGATTTTGAGGAGGTAAAAATGGAAATTGAGCAACCGAAATATCCTCAGCCCGCGACCGTCGATCCGGTCGACGCGGAGTTCTGGAAGCTTTGCCAGGACAGCGTCCTGCGTTTTCAGCAGTGCAGCCATTGTGATACCTGGCGGTTCCTTCCGCGTTACATGTGTGCAAAATGTAGCTCGCCGGATTACGAGTGGATGCCGAGCAGCGGGCGCGGGCGCATTTTTTCCTGGACGGTGACCTACCAGCCCTTTCATCCGGCTTTCGCACGCGACGTGCCCTACATAGCTGCGGTCGTGGAATTGGAAGAAGGCGTCCGCATGGCGACGCGCTTGCTCGACTGCGACCCGGAGGCAGTTGAACTGGACATGCCTGTGGTCCTTGTCTTCAAGGATATCGGCGACGGATTCATGCTTCCGTGTTTCAAACCTGCCCCGAAATAAATGCAAAGCCAATCGCCATCTACGCATCGGAGATCGAAAATGGATCTGGCATACGGCCCCAAATACGAGGCCTTCCGGGAAGAAGTCAGGGCGTTCCTGACGAAATACAAGAGTCAGGCGCCTAAGGGGCTCGGTGCTGCCGGGCGCCCGTCTCCCGAAGCCTGTTCCTGGCAGCAACTGCTGATCCAGTACGGCTATGCCGCGCGGACGATTCCGAAAGACTACGGCGGTTATGGTGCCAAGCCGGATATTCTCGAATCGCGCATCATCGCGGAGGAATTTTCCGCTGCTCGTGTGCCTTCGGCGTTGCAGAACCAGGGTATCTCCATGCTGGTGCCGACGCTTCTGGAACTTGGCACCGAGGAGCAAAAGAAAAAATGGGTGAAGCCGACGCTTCGCGGCGAGGTGGTCTGGTGCCAGGGATATTCCGAGCCGGGTTCGGGTTCGGACCTCGCCAGCCTTCAGACAAGGGCGACTGTCGATGGCGACGATTTCGTCATCAACGGTCAGAAAATCTGGACCAGTACCGCGCATGAGGCGGACATGATCTTCTGCCTGGTGCGCACTGAGCCCGACAAGCCGAAGCATGAAGGCATTTCCTATCTGATTTTCTCGATGAAAACGCCCGGCATCGAAGTCCGTCCGCTCACCACCATGACGGGCCATGCCGAATTCAACGAAGTCTTCTTCACCGATGTGCGCGTACCGAAGACGCAGATCGTCGGCCAGCGCGGGCAGGGGTGGTTCGTCGCCAACGCAACGCTGAAACACGAACGCGGAATGCTGGGTGATCCGGCCGCTATGGAAACCAGGTTCCAGGCCCTTGTCGATCTGATGCGCGAGGAGACTGTCGACGGGCAGCGGGCCATCGACAATCCAATTTTCCGGGACCGCTTGGTAAGGCTTCAGGCAGAACTTGCCGCCATGAAGTTCAATGGGCTCCGGCTGCTGACCAGCGCCAGCAAGGGCGAAGATTCCGGCTTGGCGCGCCTGATCGTGAAGCTTCAATCCTGCGAACTTACCCATCAAATATCGGCGCTCGCGATCGACGTCATGGGAGAGTTTGGCGTTCTCTACGACGACAGCCCCTATCTGCGCAGCCACGGCTCGTGGCAGTGGGGATACATGTTTCAGCTTGGGCTCATCATCGGCGGCGGCACGGCGCAGATTCAGAAAAACATTATTTCGGAACGTGGGCTTGGAATGCCGCGCGAACCGAAGCTGGCAAAATAGGAATTTATCCGATGGAATTTGCATTGTCGGAAGAGCAGCGCATGTTGCAGGATAGCGTCCGCCGTTTTCTTGAACAGAATGCGCCGCTTGACAAGGTACGCCTTGCCGCCGGGAACACGCATACCGTTCAGCGGTCCCTGTGGGCGGGCGCCAGCGAGCTGGGTATCCCTGGAATGCTGATTCCGGAAGATTTTGGCGGCATGGGTCTTGGGTTTCTCGACGCGGCGATCGTTTACGAGATGTTCGGTCGGCATGTGGCGCCGCTGCCTTTCCTTGGGACCGCCGTCATGGCGCCGCTCGCGCTGATGCTTGCAGGCAGCGAGGCCCAGCAGGAAAAGTGGCTTCCAAAAATCGCCGCGGGCGAGATTGTCGCAGGCGTGGCCGTCACGGAAAGAATCGGCATCCGCGAAGGTGCCGGCGTGAAAGCCCGGAAGGGAACGCTCACGGGCAAGTCCCTCTTCGTGATCGACTGGGCTGAGGCCGATCTCTACATCGTGGCCGACAGCGACCATGGACTTCATCTCGTTTTGCCCGACGCGAAGGGTTTGTCGCGGCGGGCGCTCAACACCATCGACAAGACCCGATCGGTTGGCGAACTTGTCTTCGATCGGGTCGCGGCTGAGCCCTTGCGCCTATCCAGCGCCGACGCGGTTGCGCGGGTGATAGATGCCGGTAGGGTCATGCTTGCCGCCGACACCCTCGGCGCGGGTCAGATGATGATCGAGAAGGCGGTAGCTTATGCGGGAGAGCGCAAGCAGTTCGGCCGTGTGATCGGGTCGTTTCAGGCCGTGAAACACCTCTGCGCCGAGATGGCGGCCGCTCTCGAACCATCGCGTTCGCTGGTGTGGTATGCGGCCCATGCGCTGGACGAGGTGCCGGGCGACGCGCGCCTCATGGCATGTCATGCCAAGAGCCATTTGTCGGAAGTGGGCCGCTTCGTCGCGCGCACCGCGACCGAGGTTCATGGCGGCATGGGCTTCACCGATCTGCTTGGCCTGCATTACTGGTTCAAGCGTATTGGTTTCGATCGGCAGCTGTTGGGCGGGCCGGAGCTGGTTCGTCTCGAAGCGGCGCACTTGCAGGGCTGGGCTGCCTAGACCCCGACCCGGGTATCGGGAAGCATGGATACGGTTGTCGATGTGTGTTGCCGCGACTCACGGCGCGGTAATATTCGCATCGGCCCGGCAATGGGGAGAGAGGCGGATTTATCGCGGCCAACCTTTCGCCGGAATTTTTGAAAGAGGCGGACAATTCGGTCTTTTGCCCACCCGGAGAAATTCATTATAATAAAAATACAATCACCCGGATCGTCGCCGCGAAAGGTCAGCAGATGGATATCGAGCTTACGAAAGAGGACGATGCCTTTCGCGCGGAAGTCCGTCGGTTCATTTCGGAAAAACTCCCCAGGGAGCTCGCGGAGAGAGAGACAGTGGGCGCGTCTGGCGAGCGCGGGGCGCTCAGGCGCTGGCAGAAGGACCTCCACGAGAAAGGCTGGGTAGCGGTCAATTGGCCCAGGCAGTATGGCGGCACTGGATGGACGCCGATGCAGAAGCATATTTTCAACGAGGAGATGGCCGCCGCTAACGCGCCGCGTCTGTCGCCTTTCGGTCTGTCGATGGTCGGGCCGGTGATTTACACTTTCGGCAACGAAGAACAAAAGAAGCAGCATTTGCCGGGTATATTGTCGGGAGATGTTTGGTGGTGCCAAGGCTATTCGGAGCCAGGATCCGGATCGGACCTCGCCTCGCTGAGGACCAGGGCCGTGCGTCAGGGCGACCATTACATCGTCAACGGCCAGAAAATCTGGACGTCGTACGCCCACGAAGCCGATTGGATATTCTGTCTCGTGCGAACGGATGAGACCGCTAAACCGCAGGAAGGTATCTCGTTCCTTCTGATCGACATGAAGACGCCCGGCATTGAGGTGAAGCCCATCATTTCAATCGATGGCCTGCATCACTTGAACGAAGTTTTTTTTACTGACGTCAAGGTGCCGGTGACGAATCGCATCGGCGATGAAAACAAGGGCTGGACCTACGCGAAGTTCCTGCTCGTCAATGAGCGCACCGGCATTGCAGGTGTTCCTGAGTCCAAGCGCAAGATCGCGCACCTCAGAAAAATCGTGAAACAGGAAAGGCTCGGCGATGGCGCGGCGCTGGCGGACGAACCGGCATTCATGACGAGGCTCTCCGAAATCGAGGTAAAGCTTACAGGTCTCGAATATACCAATCTGAGGATCGTCGCGGAGGAGGTGGCGGGCCGCCCTGCGGGCCCCTCTTCTTCGACCTTGAAGATTGTCGGGACCGAAGTTCAGCAGGCGTTGTCGGAGCTTGCCGTCGAAGCAGCCGCCTTCTACGCCATGCCGTTCCAGAGGGAACATTTGATGGGAATCGCCAATGAAGCGCCCGTCGGGCCCGCCTATGCGGTGAGCGTGACAAGTGCCTATAATTTCGGTCGCGCCGCTTCGATTTATGGCGGCTCGAACGAAATCCAGCGCAATGTCATCGCAAAGGCCGTTCTGGGACTTTGACGGACCATCCGGGATGCGTCCCTTTTTTATGTCAGTCCACCAACCCTTCAGGCTCAAGCCGCCCGCGAATAGCGCTTGAGCTGTTGATCGACATTGCCGAACTGGGTTTCGATCATGGTGAGGTGCTTGTCGTCCCCCAGGCGCGGCCGGAGAACATCGTGCGGCGGTCGACGGCGAAGGCGCCGTCTTCTGGAACAAAGAGAAGATGGCGGACAATCGCGAACTTTTGGACCGGATCAAGGAAGTGGCGGTGCTGGAGCCGCAACCGGAAGTCCATGTCCGGGGCGACCGGAATGCGGGCTTCGAGTTCATCGGCCGGGTGACTGTCACCTGTCAGCGCGACGGCATCCAGAAGGTCGCCTTCATCACCGAGCCCGTCTCCGGCGCGGCGCAGCAGGAGTGAACCCATGGCCATGAATGTCGGCGACGGCAAGGAAGACGACGTGATGATGGAGGTCAACACGAGCCCCTGATCGACGTCATGCTGGTGCTGCTGATCATGCTGATCATCACCATCCCGATCCAGACCCATGCGGTGAAGCTCGACATGCCGCAGAACCTGTCAGCCCCGCCGCCCGAGACGGAGCCGCAGGTCGTCGATCTCGAACTCGACTTCGACGGCACGGTGTTCTGGAACGGTGTCCCCGTCCCGGACCCCGGCGCGCAATGCCTTCGCGACGGTCAAAGACCCGAACCCCACGTCACTCGCGCAGATATGGATCGTCCTCACCAGATGAGCGGTCCATTGACCATATCCGAACCGGAATAGAAGGCTCCGGCGACTTATCTCTTTTTCGAACCGGTCCCATGAAATGGCAAAACACAGAGCAATATGAGTGGCTTCAGGCCTTGTCGGCGCATGGGCTTGCGTGGGAATTTTTGCGCCGCAATCGCGCCTACAGGAGCGCGGCTGCAAATCTTGGCGTGACGTGGCCGCCGGATGGCAGCCCGCCCGATGAGACCTGGTCCGCCGGCGACCAAATGTCCGAGGCACGGGAATGGGGCTTGCGCCTTTTCGAAACGCCCGATCGCGACGCGCGCGAGGCGAATATTTTCTGGATGCCGGAGTTCTGCCCGAGTGTTCTTCCGGTCGTTGCGAGCCAGAATGTCGGTCACGTGTCGGGCCGGTTTCTGAATTTAAGCCGCCTGCGATGCCGCAATGTCCTCATCCCCGGAGAAGACATTCAACATCTTCTGTGCGCCGACCAGGGCCGGTTCCTGCAACTGTCTGTTACTGGCGAATGCCTTACGCGCCCGGTGCAGGTGCTTGCGAACGTCTTGCCCATGACGCCCTATTCGGAGACAAGATGGCGCGGCTTCAGGCGGCTGAACGACCTTGTGTGCACCGAGACGCTACGAACGAAATTTTATCCGCCGGACCTTGGCGCTCGACGCCTCTCCCGAGTTCTGCAGGCGCTGGACGGCTATCTCGCTGGAGCATCCCAGCGCGAGGTCGCGATTGCGCTGTTCGGTGCGGAGCGTGTCGAGGCTGACTGGCGCGATCCGCGGAACCATCTCTGCGACCAAGTGCGCCGCGCCATTAGACGCGGCCGCGACCTGATGAATGGCGGTTATCTAAAATTGTTGCGATGAGGGAGCTCAGTGCGCCCCGGTAGTGAGAAGATGACGATAACCATTATCCGACATCCATCTGGCACGGCGCAAGTGGCTCGCCAGGGCGTTGCGGGATCGCTCGGCCTCTCGCGCGGGGTCGATACCCAGAACGATCCTCGACATCGCCTCATCCGACGCGCCGGCTGCGACGGCGTCGAGCAACCGCAGATAAACGATCAGATGACGCTCGTCATAGTCGGTGATTGTCTCCGACCAAGGGACGTCCTCGACGATCTCTGGATTGAGTTCCGGCTTAGGCATGTCCCGCTCCGCTCATGGTTCCGTGCCATCCGAATAACATACTATAGTTGATAAACTTAAAGTATGTAATCCGCTGACCTCGGCGCATGGATATGCGCAAGACGGTCGGCGAGAATGTCAGGCGGATCAGGCTCAAAAAGGGTCTGACCCAGGAACAGTTCGCCGAGATTTCCGGTTTCAGCCAGCAATACATCAGCGGGCTCGAACAAGGCCGCCGCAATCCAACCGTCGTGACGCTTTATGAACTCGCGACCGCGTTGGGTGTCAGTCATCTCGATCTCCTGCGTCCGGACAGATCGGGCTGAGACTCGATCACCTTGTTTTTCGGATGTGGCGAAGGGCGATCTCGTCCCATCAGTCAAGTTCGCACCGCATCAAAATATCCTAAAATGGGATAATCCGAAACTGGGATTATTTGATCGGACCGTTTCGCTTCCAGCCGGTCCGGCCGAATGTCCAAGACCCTTCGCACGCCGCGTCAACGAAAGCTGCTGGCGCTGCTGATCAAGCTTCGCAAGGCGAAGGGCCTGACGCAGGCGGATGTCGCCGCGCGGCTCAAGCGCACCCAGTCCTTTGTCGCCAAATATGAAGGCGGCGAACGCCGTCTCGATATCATCGAATTCGTCGACGTCGTGCAGGCGCTTGGCGGCGATCCCGGTGACGTTCTCAAGGAACTATACAAGCCCAAGGGTTAAGGTCGCCGCGCTCTCGCGCGGCGTCTTTGTTTGAGGCGTCTCCCCGTCACGCGTGATGGGCGGCGCTTCCTTCTAGGCCCGCCGCGGCATGCCGCAACCCTCCGCTTCCGCTCCGGGTCCTCCACTCCGTTCCGGCCTTCGGTGCGTCCCGCCTCTGACGGCGGGCCTTCCGGTCGCTTCTCGCCGCCCATCCCGCTTCCGGGAGAGACGCGGTGGGAATTGACGGGAGCTGGCCGATGCGCGGAGAACATAATCGTCAGGCCGGGAGGCAGGCGGGGCCGCAGCTTTATGCCGATGTGACGGCAAAGATCGTCGCGGAGCTGGAGGCGGGCCGGGTGCCTTGGGTGCAGCCCTGGGACGAAGCAAAGGCCGGGCCCGGTCTGCCGCGCAATGCGGCGACGGGTAACACCTATTCGGGGATCAATATCCTGATCCTCTGGAGCGCCGTCATCGAGCGGTGTTTCGCCGCCCAGAACTGGCTCACCTTCCGGCAGGCGCTCTCGCTTGGCGGGCATGTGCGCAAGGGCGAGACGGGCGTGACCCTCGTCTATGCCGACCGCTTCACGCCCAAGGCGGAACGGGAACGCGCGGCGGCGGAAGGCGAGGAGGCCCGGAGGGTTCCCTTCCTCAAGCGCTTCACCGTCTTCAATGTCGCGCAGTGCGACGGCCTGCCGGGCGATCTGCTCGCACCGCCCGCCATGCTGCCGGAATGCGAGACCGTACCCGTCGCCGAGGCGCTGATCGCGGCGACCGGCGCGGCATTCCATACCGGCGGCGCGAAGGCCTTTTATGTGCCGAGCCTCGACCGCATCGAGGTGCCGCCGCAAGCGGCCTTTCACGAGCCGATCAATTATTACCGCACCTGTTTCCATGAACTCGGCCACTGGACCGGCCATCCCTCGCGGCTGGCGCGCGACCTCTCCGGGCGGTTCGGCTCGCGCGCCTATGCGGCGGAGGAACTCGTCGCCGAAATGGCAAGCGCCTTTGCATGTGCCGCGCTCGGCATCGTGCCGACGGTGCGCCATGCCGACTATATCGCCTCATGGCTCGACCTCTTGCGCGACGACGAGCGTGCCATCTTCCGTGCCGCGAGCCTTGCCTCAAAGGCAGCGGATTTCCTGCTGGCCTTCCGAGTGGACGGCATAGAGCCGGGGAGGGCGGCATGAGCGGACACCCGCCTCTCGATGTGGAAACAACACCGGAAGGCGAGCAGTGCCTTGTTCCGGGTGTCGCGCCGATCCGGGAACGCGACCGGCTGGCGGCCGTCATGGCCGCGCCGCTGCGGCCGCGCAAGGCCCAGAAGCCGCTCAATATCGGCCTCTTTGACGAAGACAGTCGCAACCAGTTGAGCCTGTTCTGAAGGAGACGCCCCATGAAGAAATGGACCGTGCAATGCGGCTTCGCCGCCTATTACGCCAACACCGTAACGGTCGAGGCCGACACGCTCGCGGAGGCGCTGGAGAGGGCCATCGTCGCCGCCAATGAGAGCGACGGCTGGAAGCCGCTCGACGATTGCGGCCCGACTTTTATCGATGCCGCCGCCGAAGGCGACGAGGCCGATCCGTGGCGGGACTTCGCCTCCTCGCTTCCCGTGCCGCCGCGCTTCTCGGAGTGCGGCGAGCCGGTCGCCGTGACCGTCACGGTTTCCGGCGGCGTCGTGCAACAGGTCGAGATCGAGGGCGGGCGCGCCCGCGTCCATGTCCATGACTACGACACCGAAGGTGCCGCTCCCGGCACGCCCGGCCTTCATATCGATGCGGACGGCGACACCTATGCGCTTGCCGACTGGTCGAACTTCTCTCTGCCCAATGAGGCGGCGGAGAGCCCGAGTCCCACCCAAGAGAACCGGAAAGGAGACACCAATGGAACTGCGTCACATCCCGATCGATGAACTGCGCCCCGCCGCGATCAATATGCGGCATGGCAAGCGCCCGCCCGATATCGACGACATCCTGCCCTCGATCCGAGCGCGCGGCATCCTGCAGCCGTTGCTCGTGCGCCCCGTCGAGACGGAAGCGAATGCCTATGAGATCGTCGCCGGACGGCGGCGCTATTTCTCGGCGAAAGCCGTCAGGGACGAGCAGGGCGAGGTCGAACCCTTGCCCTGTGCCGTGATGGAGCCCGGCGACGATGCCGCCGCGCTCGAAGCCTCGCTGATCGAGAACATCGCCCGTCTCGACCCCGACGAGATGAGCCAGTATGAGTGTTTCGCGCGGCTCACCCGCGAGGGCAAATCCGTCGCCGACATCGCCGCGACCTTCGGTCTCACCGAACTGATGGTGAAGCGCCGCCTCGCGCTCGGCACGCTGATCGCGCCGATCCGCGCGGCTTATCGGGCGGAGAAGATCGATGCCGCATCGATCCGTCATCTGACGCTCGCCTCGCAGGCGAAGCAGAAGGAATGGTGGAAACTCTGGAAGGAAAACCGGAATGCCTGTCCAATGGGCCACCGGCTGAAGCAATGGCTCTTCGGCGGCCAGTCGATTGCGACCGGCGCGGCGCTCTTCCCGCTCGATACTTACGAAGGCGAAATCGTCACCGATCTTTTCGGCGAGGAAGGGTACTTCGCCGATCCGGACCTCTTCTGGAGGAAGCAGGGTGAGGCCATTGCGGCCAAGGCAGACGCGCTGCGCGAGGCGGGTTGGGCGGAGGTGATCGTCATGGAGCCCGGCGAGCACTTCCCCGCATGGGACTATGAGAAGGTGCCGAAGAAGAAGGGCAGCAAGGTCTATGTCGAGGTCTCAGGCCGCGGCGAGGTCAGTTTCCACGAGGGCTATCTCTCCCGCGTGGAGGCGCGCCGCAGGGAGAAAAAGGAGGGTGCGGAAGCGGCGAGCAGTGCCCGGCCCGAGGTCACCAAAGCGATGCGTAACTATCTCGAACTGCATCGCCATGCCGCTATCCGCGCCGAATTGCTAGACCATCCCGGCATCGCGCTCCGCCTGATGCTGGCCCATGCCATCGCCGGATCGGCGCTCTGGCAGGTGACGCCGGAACCGCAGAAAGCGGCGTCCGACGCCATCGCGAAAAGCCTCGCGGCCAATGTCGCCGAATGTGCCTTCCGGGGCTGGCAGGCCAATATCCGGGCCTTGCTCGGTCTGCCGGAAGAGCGCGAAAACCTCACCGCGCCGCACGGCGACGACGCAGCAACCGTCGCCCTCTTCGCCAAGCTGCTGATGCTCAATGACGAGGAAATCATGAATGTGCTTGTCACCGTGATGGGCGAGACATTGCAGGTCGGGAGCGCGGCGGTCGAGGCGCTGGCGGTGGTGCTGAAGCGCGACATGGGCCCGGTCTGGGAGCCGGACGAGACCTTCTTCGAACTGCTGCGCGACCGCAGCACGATCAATGCGATGCTGGCCGATATCGCCGGAAAAAACGTCGCCGACCAGAACGTCGCGGAGAAGGCGTCCGTGCAGAAGCAGATCATCCGCGACTGTCTCGCGGGCACGAATGGCCGCACGAAAGTCACCACATGGCTGCCGCGCTGGATGCATGTCCCGGCCCGGGCCTATCGCGACGATGGCGGTTTCGCGCCCGCCGAGGCATGGCATCGCGTCGCCGGATATTTCGGGAAGATGTGAGATTTTGCGGGCGGCGTCTTCGCCGCCCGCTCTTTTTCATGAGCGAATAGCTTGTTGCGCATCGCTTGCCGCGCTCCGGTATCGCGATGGCGGCGTGATCGTGGGCGTGATTGCAGAGACAGCTATGGCGTCGTCACGCAACACGCGGGAACGCGATGCAGGCGCGCTGGGCCGCGTTCCGGCAGCAAGGTGAGGCGCATTCTTGCCCGCTCTTCGCCACGCATCTGCCGCGTCGCCCTCACTCCGCATGAGCCTTCTCCGGCATCTTCGGCGCTACCCCATTGGCGCTGAACCGATCCCTTGCTTCCGGCCTTTCATCATCCGGCCCGCCGCCTCAGGAGGCTTGGCGCGCATGGATCGCAGGCCGGACAGCGCCTCACCGAAAAGAACCTCAACATCCAGCCGACCATCACGGTGCGGCCCGGCTGGCCGATCCGCGTCATCGTGCAGAAGGACCTGATCCTGCGCGCTTACCGAGGATGAGAACCATGCCCGACCTGAAACTCGGAAAACTCCCCGACCGCACGCCGGTCAAGATTACCTTCGCCGCACCACCCGATCTCAACAAGGCGCTCCAGGTCTATGCCGCGCTCTATCGCGAGACCTATGGCGAAGCGGAGTCCATCTCGGAACTCATTCCCTACATGCTGCAAAGCTTTCTGGAGGCCGACCGCGGCTTTGCGAGGGCTCGGAAGGATATGCCGGATATGGAGGGCAGGGGCGCGACCACCGCCCTGGATCGCGGAAGACGAATATCGAGAGCGCAACCGCTAATAACAGACAAGGAGGATTGAGATGTCTGTGATCGGGATGTTCACGCCGACCAGGGAGGGTGGCTGGTCCGGCACGATTCGGACGCTCACTATCGATGCGAAGCTGCGCTTCGTGCCGAACGACAATCGGGACAGCGAACGGGCACCGGCGTTCAAACTGTTCGTTGGTCGCTCAGAGGTCGGCGCCGCATGGCGGGAGCGGGGCGGTGAGAAGGAGTATCTGAGTGTCCGGCTCGACGATCCGGTACTGGCAGCGCCCGTTCATGCGGCGCTGTTCCCGGCGGAGGGTGGGGAGGAGGCCCATCTCGTCTGGAGGCGGCGGGAAGGTTAGACGCGGGCCGGTGGGGCGTTTGATGATGCAACAAAACCTCGGACGTTAGCCCTATGGTCCGAGGTTTTGTGACACGTCTTTTGAGTGGCTCCGGCTCCAGACGGTCCGAGCCTAGCCTGCCGACTTGGAGGCCGAATGTCTTAGAACTTTCCCAATTCTTGGGAAGGCTATATTTTAAATATGGTTTGAGACGGACTTGACAAAGTATTGTCTATCCGAACATACTTTCTTCATCGGAGGTAAAACCATATCTGATATATTTCTTTTTCCGATTATAAGAAAGTCTGATCATGTCCCGGCTCGTTTCAGCCCCGTTTTTCAGCGCCAGGCCGGTCTTCGACCGGGCCGAGTATGCCGCCGCGGTCGGCCGTCGCCCCGACGACAAGGTGGTCACGGCGATGCTCTCCCAGCATCTTCGGGCCGGCAATATCAAGCGCATCGCGCGGGGCGTTTTCGCGTCCGTCCCAAAGCATGCCGATTCCGCCAAGTGGTCGGTCGATCGTTTCCTGGCGGCATCCCGCCTGCGGCGCCGCGGCGTTATCGCCTATCACTCGGCCCTCGAGCTTCACGGCTGTGCTTATACGGAAGGCCACGAGGTGCAGGTCATCGCACCCGGCGAGCCGGGCGTCGTCGAGACTGCGGATTTCTCGTGCCGGTTCGTGAAACCGCCGCGTGGCATCGCCTCGAAAAACGGAAGCCTGATGGACGGCGTTACGGTCGTCGATCGCATGGGGCTCGACGTTCGCGTAACGACAATCGAGCGGACGATCGCCGACCTTTTTGATCGGTATGATCTTGCCGGCGGCGCAGAGGAGCTTTTCAATTCGCTTGACTTGGTCGCGCGCGTCGACACCGCCGCCTTGGTCCGGCATGCACGCGCGCTCGGCAACGCGACGGCGGTCGGCGCCTTGGGATATTGGCTGGAGCGCGAACAGGACCGGCTCGATGTAGAAAGCGCCGCGCTCAAAAAGCTGCACGCGCTCGCCCCGCGACAAGCGCGATACGCCTTAGCCACCAAACCGGGCGAAGGCCGGACGGCCGCGGGGTGGAACGTGATCCTGCCCGTTGAGGTCATAGAGCCTCAGTTCGAGGGGGTGTAAATGGCGGCGCCCTCGACCCAGACCCTGCAGCGCATCGCCAGCGAGACCGGTCATCAGGTCGGCACGATCGAGAAGGTGATGCGCCTTCTCGACATCCTGCAGGAGATCGCTCGCGACCGGATTCTGAGCGAGCAATTCGCCCTCAAGGGCGGCACGGCGCTCAACGTCTTTCATCTCGGTCTCGACCGTCTGTCGGTCGATATCGACCTCAACTATGTCGGCGCGCTCGATCGTGCGGCGATGGAAACTGAGCGGCCGCAGCTTGAGGCGGCTCTGGGCCGACTGCTGGCGTCCCAAGGATACGACATCCGTCGCCAGCCTGACGAGCATGCCGGTGGCAAGTGGATCATGCGCTTTGCGTCGGCGCTCGGCGGAAACGCGACGCTTGAGCTCGACGTGAACTACATGGCGCGTCAGCCTCTGTTCGGCACCGCCCGCGTATCGTCGGTCGCGCTTGGAGAAGTGCGTGCAAGCGACGTGCTGGTGCTCGATATTCATGAGGTCGTCGCCGGCAAGCTCGTCGCACTCTTCGATCGCCATGCCGCACGCGACCTTTTCGATGCGCGCCGTATCCTGTCGATTGAGGGACTGGACTGGAAGAACATCAAAGCCGCGTTTCTCGCGTTCGGCGCCTGCGCGCGCCGGGATTGGCGAGCGGTTTCGACCGACGCGATCAAGGGCGACCCGCGGGAGCTTCGTCAGAAACTTATGATCTGCCTGCCGCGCGGTTACTTCGGCGGCAAAGACGAGATCGATGCGTGGATCGAGGAGACGGTCGCGCTCTGCCGGGAGCGATTTGTACTTCTATTTGATCTGACCGCGACCGAGCGGGATTTTCTCGATGGCGTTCTCGACCGCGGTGAGATCAACCCTGATCTGCTTGATGTGGCGCCCGAGGTACGGACGAGGATTGGTGCCATGCCGATGCTCGCCTGGAAATGTCAGCATGTTCGGAAACATCGGGGATTGGACCGATAGATGCCAATGGTCAAACTGCGTCATTTGGTTCCAGTCGGCGACAGTGGACTCATTCAAATCTTGTTCACATTCTCGGAATCTCACATTCCGTCAGCCGCAAGTATCGGTGGTTGCGGGCCCCCGCAACCAAATCAAAAGCCCGCAGGATTTTTCCTGCGGGCTTTTTTGTTGGTCTATCGCTGGCGGGGCTGCATGCAAATCCACTATGGTGGCCGCCGAATTCGATCAGGAAGGCGAACTTGTCGGGATGGACGGAAATCCGTTGCAGGGCGTGAGTTTCGGGGAGGCGGCGAAAGGTGTCGTCGCGATGGCGCGGTTCGCGGGCGCGCGCGGCTGGGTGCCGGCGACGAGCGGCAATTTTTCCGTAAGGTTGGATGAAGAAAGGGCGGCGCTGACCGCGACGGGCGCGAACAAGGCCGAGCTCGACGAGACAGGCGTGATCGAGGCGGAGATCGCCGGGCCGAAGCATCCGCGGGCGTCGGCCGAAGCGCCGCTTCATCTCATGCGCTACCGCGCTGCGCCCGAAATCGGCGCCATCGCCCATGTGCACGGGCTCGCGGCTACCGTTCTCTCGCGGCGGCACGAGACGGCGGGACATATCCGGCTCGAGGGCTGGGAGCTCCTGAAGGCGTTTCCGGGCATCGATACGCATGAAGCCCATCTCGACATTCCGATCGTTCCGAACGACCAGGACACGGACAGGCTGGCGGCGCTGGTCGAGGAAAGACTGGCGGCGGGCGGGCCCTTCCACGGTTACCTCATCGCGGGTCACGGCCTATATGTATGGGGACGGACTGCGGCGGAAACGATCCGCCATATGGAAGCATTCGATTTTCTGCTGACCGCACAGATGCATGAGGAGGGCGCACGATGACCCGGCTCACCATTTATCCCGACACCGATCCCCAGACCGTTCTGCTCGAAACGAGCGACGGCGGCAAGATCGCAGCGGAACTTGCCACGATCGGCGTTTCCTTCGAGCGGTGGGAAGCACCTCATGCGCTTGGCGAAGACGCCGATCAGGATGCGGTGCTCGCCGCGTATGAGCGAGACGTTGCCCGGATCATGGAAGAAGGTGGCTACAAGAGCGTGGATGTCGTGCGCGTCAAACCCGACAATCCGAACCGCACCGAACTCCGGCAGAAATTCCTGGCAGAGCACACGCATGACGACGACGAAGTGCGTTTCTTCGTGGATGGCGCCGGCGCGTTCTATCTCAGAAGGGACGGCCGGGTGTTCCAGGTCGTCTGCGAGCGCAACGACCTGATCAGCGTGCCGGCCGGAATCACGCACTGGTTCGACACAGGCCCCGCGCCCGATTTCTGCGCGATCCGTATCTTCACGACGCCGGAGGGCTGGGTCGGCCATTTCACCGGCGACGACATCGCGACCCGCTTTCCGAAATTCGAAAGCGAGACGGCATGACGGCGATCCGCGCCGTCGTGACCGACATCGAGGGAACGACGACACCTCTCGCCTTTGTGCACGAGGTTCTGTTCCCTTATGCGCGAAAACGGCTTCGGCAATTCGTGAAGGAACATGAAGACAACCGGCAAGTCGCTGCGGCGCTTGCCGAAGCACGTGAGCTTGGCGGCATCGGAGAGGCCGATGCGGATGGGACCGCCGATCTTCTGCTCTCCTGGATGGACGAAGACCGGAAAGCCGGACCGCTCAAGCTTCTTCAGGGGCTGATATGGCGGCAGGGCTATGAAGAGGGCGCTCTCAAGGGCGAAATCTACGAAGACGCCGCCGCGCTGCTCGAACAGTGGCACGAGCGGGGCCTGCGTCTCTTCGTCTATTCCTCGGGCTCGGAGGAAGCACAGCGGCTGATCTTCGGCCGTTCGAACAGGGGCGATCTCGGAAAACTCTTTGAAGGTTTTTTTGACACGCGGATCGGTGCAAAGATCGAGGCTGCTTCCTATGAGGCGATCGTCCGCGAGGTCGGCCTGCCGGCGGCGGAAATGCTTTTCCTGTCCGATCACGCGGGTGAAGTCGCCGCAGCGCGCGGGGCGGGGATGAAGGCCGTTCGGATCGACCGCGACCTTGCCCACGATATGTGGAAGGAGGAGAAGGAGGCACCGGTTGCAGGTTCCTTCCTCTCGGTGGAAGCAAACATTTTCTCCGCAGAGTAAGAGACGCCGCGCCAGATGCCGGCCCCGGTTGTCTGGGCGCCTCCCGAAGATGTATCGAGGCGGTGTCAGTTTCCCAGCGTGTAGCGATAGGCCAGCGCCCCGACGATCATTGCGATAACGAAGGTGAGCGCGGCTTCCGGAGCAAGGCCGAGTGCGGCAAGGCCGGGGCCCGGACAGAAGCCGGCGAGACCCCAGCCTATGCCGAAGAGCGCCCCTCCTGCGAGGAGCCGCTTATCGATATCCGTCCGCTCGGGTATGAACCATTTTTCGCCGAGGAGCGGATGCTTGTGGCGCTTCGCCCACCGGAAGGCCGGAAAGGCAGCGAGGATCGCGCCGCCCATCACGAAGGCAAGCGTCGGGTCCCAGTCGCCTGCAACATCAAGGAAGGCAAGGACCTTGGCCGGGTTCGCCATGCCGGAGATGGTGAGGCCGAGGCCGAAAAGGAGGCCTGCGCCGAACGCGGCAAGCACGGTGTTCCTGTTCATCTCAACCTCCGACGACGTGGCGCATGACGAAGACGGTCGCCACGCCGGCTGCCATGAAAGTCGCGGTTGCGACGATGCCCCGGGCGCTGAGACGGGAAATGCCGCAAACGCCGTGACCGCTGGTGCAGCCGCTGCCAAGCCGCGTGCCGAAGCCGACGAGCAATCCCGCCGCAATAAGCAACGGCGGCGATGCAGCGACATCGATTTCGACGGGGACGAGGCTGGCATAGACGATCGGGGCCGCGACGAGACCGCCGAGGAAAGCAAGACGCCATCCCGGATCGGTTTCACGCCGGTCGAGTATGCTGCCCAATATACCGCTGATGCCGGCGATGCGGCCCGTCAGCACGAGAAGCAATGCGGCTGAAGCGCCGATGAGAAGACCGCCGACAAGCCCTGAAACGGGTGTGAAGTTTTCCATCGTCTCAGCTTGCTTCCCTGACAGGTGTCTTCAGATAGACGGACCCGTTCGCTTCGGGCTCCGGCAGATTGCCGCCGCGGATGTTCACTTGGAGCGAGGGATAGAGCAGGCGCGGGGAGCCGAGCTTCGCGTTGCGCTCTTCCCTCAGCTTCACGAATTCCTCTTCGCTCACACCTTCATGCACATGCTTGTTCGATTGACGTTGCTCGGCAACGGTCGACTCCCAGCGGTTGTCCTTGCGCGTCTCGGGCAGGTAATCGTGGCCGACAAAGACGCGGGTATCTTCCGGCGGCGCCAGGATCTTCCGGATCGACGCATAGAGCGTATGCGCGTCGCCGCCGGGGAAGTCCGTGCGCGCCGTGCCGTAATCCGGCATGAAGAGCGTGTCGCCGACAAAAGCCGCGTCGCCGATCACATAGGTAATGTCGGCGGCGGTGTGGCCCGGCGTGTGGATGACACGCGCTTCCATGTTGCCGATGGAAAAGGTGTCGCCGTCGCGGAAGAGACGGTCGTAGGGCGTGCCGTCGGCGGCGACATAGGGCATGTCGAAGACGGTGCGCCAATAGGCCTGGATGTCGGCGATGTGTTCGCCGATGCCGCTCTTCGTTTTGAATTTTTCACGGAGATAGTTCGTCGCCGTCAGGTGATCGGCATGGGCATGGGTGTCGAGCACCCATTCGACGGCGAGGTTCTGCGCGCGCACGAAATCGGCGACGCGCTCCGCCGACTGCCGTGAAATCCGGCCCGATGCCGGATCATAGTCGGTGACGGCGTCGATGATCGCGGCCTGGCGGGTTTTCGGATCGGCCACGACATAGGTGACGGTTGCCGTCGCCTCGTCGAAGAAGGCTGTGACTTCGGGCTTCATGAAACGGCTCCTCGAATTTCCGGAAGTTGCGTTCTGTTGCGTCTAATATGACCCTTAAAATCCCAGAAAATAAGTGTGATAT